>DATECH010000033.1:0-21842 GCA_035287005.1 Actinomycetota bacterium
GCGAAAAGGTGCCGGTGACAGCGATCGCGGTGACGTCGGCATCCAACGACGACGCGAAGCGACACAGTTCGTCTCGATCGAGCGGGTGCGCCCTGCCGTCGACCTCCACCCCGCCGCTCGCCACGAGTACGTCCCCGACCAGGGCGCGGGCGAGATCGTCGGGCCACCCGCTGAGGGGCGGTACCGCGAGGGTGCCGGGCGCGCCAAGTCGCAAGACGGCGACCCGCCGCAGTCCGCGTCGCTGCAGGATCGCGTTGATCGCGTGGGTCGTGCCGAGCGCGACGCTTTCGATCAGGTGCCCGTCGGCGACCACGTGGAGCGCCGCGGCGATTCCCTCCGCCGGGTTCTCGGTGGTGGGTTCTTTCGTCCGCGTGCGCACGACGCCGTGGCGATCCACGGCGACGGCGTCGGTGTTCGTGCCGCCGACGTCGATACCGATCCGCAGCGGCTCAGCCACGCGCCAGCTCCTCGACGGGCACGTAGTCGTGGGTGAACTCGAACGCGGCGGGGCCGGCGATCGCGAGGCCGGCGGCCGTGCGCCACACCGGCGCGCACGGGAGGCCGACCGCGGTCAGTCGCTGACCGAACCGGACCCGCTCGGTCGCCACGGCGGACCCCGTCGCCTCGTCCAACAAGACGATGAGGTCGGGCACGATGGCGAGCGCGCGTTCACCCTGCGTCGCCAGCAGGTTCTCGTTCTGCACATGGATCGTGACCATCCGGCCGACGTCATCTCCGGTGCCCGCGATCGTCACCTCGCCGCGAGCGAAGCCTTTGGTCGTGCGACGTTGGAGATCGACGACCTTGCCGGAGATCAGCCGGACGCCGCGAGCGGCTTCCACCACGGCGTTCACGCCACCCTCGCGCACTCCGCGGCCGAGCGTGAGCGCCAGCGTCACGGTGTTGCGAACGGTGGCTGTGCGGGCCGTGCGCGCCGGCATCACGAAGTCTGCCCCCATCGCGGTGCCACCGAACGCCACGGTGACCGCACGCGCGAGCCGCTCGTACCAATTGCCGTCACGAGGGTCGAGCACGACGAGGTTGCCATGCTCGTCGGTGAGGAACACCGGCGTCGGGGAGAGTCCAGCCAGGTGCATCGAGACCTGTGGCCCCTCGGGGAACGCCCGGCCCATGCCGTCTGCGTTCACCAATGGCAATCCGAGCTCCGCGGCCACGGCCACCGGGAGCACGCCGTTGCCACCGCCGATCTCACCGGCCATCACGGCGGTGACCGGCGTCTCGAACCAACGCTGAACCGCGGCGACCAGGTGCGCACCCTCCCCACCGGATCCGAGCTTCTCGATCCCGACCGTCGGTGCCCCCCACCCGCTGACCGGCACGACGAGCGCGTCGTCGGGGAGCGCGTCGATGTCGACGACCTCGACGGGGCCGGAAGCATCGATCGCCGCCCGTGCCTGCAGCACGGCTGCATCTACATCTCCACCACCGCCGCTGCCCAAGATCGCGCATCCTTGTGCGTAGTCGTGCAGATCGTCTGCGCCCAGTTGCATCTGCGGATAGTGACACAGCGGGCTACGATGCAGCGCATGCAGATGCCGAGTCCGACGGAGCGTGCCCTCGACCGGATGTACGCGATCGGCGACGAGTTGGCGCCGCGCGGCGTCATCCGCGCCAAGATGTTCGGCGCTCCCTCGCTCAAGGCGGGCACGAAGGTGCTGTGCAGCATCTGGGGCGACGACCTCGTCGTGAAGCTCCCTTCCGATACCCTCGAGCCGGCTCTTAGCCTCGCCGGGGTCGAACGCTTCGAGCCGATGGCGGGTCGTGCGATGAAGGAATGGGCCCAGGTGCCGTTCGAGCACCAGGCTCGTTGGGCCGGTCTCGTGGAAGCTGCGTTGGTCTATGTGGGGGAGGCATGATCCGGTGACCGAGCTGCTGGTGCTGGGTGGCGAGCGCGTCGCCGCATCGGACGGCGCCACGACCGACGTGGTGGAGCCGGCGACGGCGGCACCGGCGTGGCAGGTCGCGCAGGCGTCGCCCGAGGACGCCGCTCGGGCGGTCGGCATCGCGACGGAGGCCTTCGAACATGGCCCCTGGCCCCGGATGAGCGCTCGCGAGCGCGGCAGGATCCTGACGAAGGCCTCGTTCCTGATCCGCGAGCGGCAGGAGGAGCTCGCGAGGCTCGAGACGCGCAACGGCGGCAAGCCGATCGGCAACGCGCGCGCTGAGATCGACATCGTGGCCAACGTCTTCGAGTACTGGGGCGGGGCCGCGAACAAGATCGCCGGCGAGACGATCCCGATCGTGCCGCCGGGCATCGACGTGACGCTGCGCGAGCCGGTGGGCGTGTGCGCGCTGATCACTCCGTGGAACTTCCCGGCGGTGATCGCCAGCTGGAAGATCGCGCCCGCGCTCGCCTGCGGCAACACCGCGATCGTGAAACCTGCCTCGCAGACGCCGCTGTCGGCGCTCGCGATCGCCGACCTGCTGATGCAGGCCGGGCTCCCGGAGGGCACGCTGAGCGTGTTGCCCGGCCCCGGCGCCACGACCGCGATGGCGCTGGTCGAGGACCCGCGGGTCGCGAAGATCTCCTTCACCGGCTCGACCGAAGTGGGCACGACGGTGATGCAGGCCGCGGCGACGAACATCACACGTGTCTCCCTGGAGCTCGGCGGCAAGTCTGCCAACGTCGTGTTCGACGACGCGGATCTCGACGCGGCGATCGTGCCGTCGCTGTGGTCGGTGTTCGACAACACGGGGCAGGACTGCTGCTCGCGGTCGCGACAGTTCGTGCAGCGCGGGATCTACGAGGAGTACGTCGCGCGCTTCGCCGCCGCGACCGAGGCGATCGTCGTCGGGGAGCCGCTCGACGAGGCGACCCAGATGGGCCCGCTGATCTCCGACGGCCAGCGCCAGAGTTCCCTCGACTACCTGCGGGTCGGTGTCGACGAGGGTGCGCGACGTGTGACCGGCGGCGAGGTGCCGGACGGGCCAGGCTACTTCCTGCGTCCGGCGGTGCTCGCCGACGTCGACAACGCATGGCGCGTGGCGCAGGAGGAGATCTTCGGGCCGGTCGTGTGCCTGATCCCGTTCGACACCGAGGCCGACGCGATCCGGCTCGCGAACGACTCACCCTACGGGTTGTCTGGCTCGATCTGGACGCGCGATCTGGGCCGTTCGATCCGCGTGGCCAAGGGCATCCGCACGGGCAACCTGAGCGTGAACTCGGCGAGCAGCGTCTTCACCGAGGCGCCTTTCGGCGGGTTCAAGCACTCGGGCATGGGCCGCGAGATGGGCATGGCCGCCGCCGCGCTCTACACCGAGGTCAAGAACGTCTATTTCAGCGAGGTCTAGGCACCCCGCTACACTCGAGCGCATGCCCGAACTTCCCGAAGAGCTTCGCAACCGACCCGAGCGTCGACCTGGGCAGGAGCCGACCGCCATGCTCACCCTCGACGCCTATCAGCGCCTGAAGGCGGAGCTCGAGCGGCTCACCACCGAGGGTCGCGCCGACATCACGGACAAGATCCGGGTGGCGCGTGAGCACGGTGACCTGAAGGAGAACGCCGAGTATCACGCGGCCAAGGATCAGCAGGGCATGATGGAGTCGCGGATCCGCAAGATCCAGCACATGCTGCGCGACCCGGACATCGTCGAGGCGCCGGTACACGCCGGTGCGGTCGTGTCGGGCATGCTCGTCACGGTGAAGCCGCTCGACTTCGCCGACGAAGACGACGAGACCTACCTGATCGCCGAGCACGCCGAGGAGAAGGCGCCCAAGGCGAGGACGGTCACCACCACGTCGCCGTTCGGGGCCGCATTGATGGGTTCCGCCGAGGGCGACGAGGTCGGGTACGAGGCGCCCGGCGGCACGTTCCGCTACCGGATCGTGTCGATCGAGCCGTTCACCGGCTGAGACCGGACATGACCACCGACGACCGCAAGCAGCCGCGCGAGGCCCATCGGGTTCGCGACATGCCAGCGCCGCGCAAGGGCGAGGGTGCGGCGGGAGGCGCCGCCCAACGGATCTTCGCGTGGCCGTATCGGGGTATCCTCGCGTTCCTGCTGTGGACGGGCATCCGAGCGTGGCAGCTGACCCTGCTGTCGCTGTTCATGAGCGTGGTCTGTGGCCTGTTGATCCTCGCCGGATCGTGGGCATGGGCGGGGGGTGCCCTGATCGCGGCGGGCACGTTCGACGTGATGGACGGCTCGGTGGCGCGACACCGGGGCGAAGTTCGGCGGTCCGGGGCCTTCATGGACTCGGTGCTGGATCGCGTGTCCGACATGATCCTGTTCTCGTGCCTGTTCTGGTACCTGGCCGGCGCCGGAGAGGAGCTCGCCGCGATGCTCGCGCTCATCACGCTGGTCGTGTCGCTCGCGGTGAGCCACGTGCGCGCGGAGGCCGAGGCCGCGAAGGTCGTGTTGACGGAGGGTCTGTTCCAGCGGCTCGAGCGGATGATCGCGCTGGCCGTCGGGCTCCTGATCCCGGGGATGATGCTGCCGGTGCTGGTCCTGTTGGCGGTGCTCGGCACGGCCACGGCGCTGCAGCGTTCGTTCCTGGCGGTTCGGGGGGCCTAGCCATGGAGTATGTGCGGGTGGCGACGCTTGCGGAGATCCCCGAAGGGGAGGTGCGCGCATTCGATCTGCCCGCTGGTCGCGTGGCCGTCGCGCACGACGAGCACCGGCTGTTCGCGTTCGCCGAGACGTGCCCCGGCGCCGGGTGCGCGCTGGCCGATGCGCGGTTCGACGACCGCAGCGCCGAGCTCACCTGCGAGGCGTGCGAGAGCGTTTTCGACCTGGAGACCGGCGAGCCGATCGAGGGGCCGGCTCGCGATCCGCTGACGATGTACGCCGCTCGCGAGGTCGAGGGCTGGCTCGAGGTGTCGCGCGACCCCATGGCGTAGCGGTAGGCTCGCGCTCCGGACGTATCCGAAGGAGGCTCCCATGACCGAGCAGACCCGCTTCGATCTGTCGCAGGACCAGATGCCCACAGCATGGTTCAACATCATGCCCTCGATCGTCCAGGCGGGGATGCAGCCACTGCCTCCCTTGCATCCCGGCACGAAGGAGCCGGTGGGTCCGGCGGACCTCGCAGCGCTGTTCCCGGAGTCGCTGATCATGCAGGAGGTCAGCACCGATCAGTGGATCGACATCCCGGGCGAGGTGCTCGACATCTACCGGCTGTGGCGGCCCTCGCCGTTGCATCGCGCAACGCGGCTCGAGCAGGCGCTGGGGACCCCCGCACGGATCTACTTCAAGTACGAAGGCGTGTCGCCGGCCGGCTCGCACAAGCCGAACACCGCCATCGCGCAGGCCTACTACAACAAGGAGGCGGGCACCAAGCGGATCGCGACCGAGACCGGCGCCGGCCAGTGGGGATCCGCCCTCGCGATGGCCTGCGCGTTCTTCGAGATCGACTGCCAGGTCTTCATGGTGAAGGCCTCCTACGACCAGAAGCCCTACCGGCGCATCTTCATGGAGACGTTCGGCGCCGAGGTGACCGCGTCGCCTTCGTCGACGACGCAGGCGGGCAAGGCGGCACTGGAGGCGAACCCGGAGCACACCGGCTCGCTCGGCCTCGCGATCAGCGAGGCGGTCGAGGTGGCCGCCACGAGCGGTGGATCGATCAGGTACGCACTCGGCTCGGTGCTGAACCACGTCATCTTGCACCAGACGATCATCGGCCTCGAGGCCAAGGCGCAGATGGAGCTGGCCGGCGACACGCCGGACGTCGTGATCGGCTGCGTGGGCGGTGGCTCGAACTACGCAGGCATGGCCTATCCCTTCATGGCCGATCGGCTCTCCGGAGCCACGCCCGCGATGCGATTCCTCGCCACGGAGCCCGCCGCCTGCCCGACCCTCACGAAGGGGCGCTTCGCGTACGACTACGGCGACGCCGCCGGCATGTCGCCGATCATGCCCATGTACACGCTCGGGCACACGTTCACCCCGGCGCCGGTGCACGCCGGCGGGTTGCGCTACCACGGCGATTCGCCGTCGCTGTCGATGCTCGTGCACGAGGGACACATGGAGGCGGCCGCCTACACACAGAACCAGGTGTTCGAGGCCGCGATCCAGCTCGCCAAGACCCAGGGCATCGTGCCGGCGCCCGAGTCCGCGCACGCGATCAAGGGTGCGATCGACGAGGCGATCGCGGCGCGAGACGCGAACGAGGAGCGCGTGATCCTGTTCAACCTGTCGGGCCACGGGGCGTACGACATGCAGGCCTACGACGACTACCTCAACGGACGCCTGCCGGAGCTCGAGTTCGACCCGTCGGCGGAGGATGCTGCGCTGGCCGAGTTGCCCGACGTGCCGCCGATCGGGTGAGGTGAGGGGACCGAGCCCGCGGGAGTCGCGCGCCTACGTCTCGTAGGTCTTGGGGTCGAGCGTGAACTCCTGGTGGGCGAACTCCGCCACCTTCTCCATCAGCAGGGTGTAGCCGTCGCTGTTGAAGTGCACGCCGTCGTCGGCGCGGATCTGCCGCACCTTGTTGTCGTCTCGGTAGTAGGCGCTGTAGCCGCCATCCGGCGCCGCGAACGTGTTCCACGTGTCGAAGTAGGCGACGTTGGGGAGCCGATCGGCGACGCTTCGGTAGATCCCGTTCTGCTTCTGGATGAAGTCCCACCGGCCGCGGTCTCGCTCGTTGGGCAGCCCGATCCAGATCACGTGGCCGCCGCCGCTGGTCGCGATACTCGCGAAGCGCTCCACGCGCTCCTCGTAGTGACTCGCCCACTCGAAGGTGCCGATGTCCTGTTCGAGTGCACCGTCGGGGTACAGCAGGCCCTGGTTGTCGTTCTCGCCGAGCATCACCAGCACGAGGTCGGGGTCGGCGCGATCGACGATCGTTTGCATCTGCGTCGGCCAGTTGAAGTAGTCGGGGCGTGCGAGCCCGGTCGAGATGCGTCCCTGTTTGAACACCTCGACGAAGAACGGCTTGAACACGCGCTCGGCGAAGTAGCCGATGCCGGCGGCCAGCGAGTCGCCGACGATGGTGACGCGCAGCTGGCGCTCGAACGTCGGCTCGCGCATCCGTGTGTCGCGCACGACCGGCTTGGTGGGTTTCGGCGGGATCGTCGGCGCCGGCGGCAGTTCGTCGATGCCCGCATCGCCGCCGCCGATCGCAGCGTTCGGATCGCGGCCGGCGGCGCGGGCGGCGGCGTCGGTCACGTCGGTCAGGCGAACGTGATCGGATACCCACACGACGGGAGCGAGCAAGGCGAGCGAGAGCGTGCGGCGAGTGCCGACCGGCCCCGCGGCCGCGGAGCGCCGAAGCTCCGGCGCATACAGGATCGTCCACACGAACAGACACACGACGATCACGACGAACGCACGGCCCGCGGGCATCGGCCGGCGGCGCCGACGCGCGCGCTCTCCGGTGTCGGGGGTCGCGGTGTGTGGGGAGGCGGTCACGATCTGCTCGCTTTAGAACTGGAAGTAGATGAAGGGTGCCACACCGCGCGGCCCCAGGGTCGTGATGGCGAACAGGACGAAGGCCGCGGCGATGCCCATGGGAACCGGCCGCAGCCTCGAGACGCCCGCCCGGATACGCGCCGCCGGCGCCCGAGGAACGAATTGTGTCGCAAGGCCGATCGCGATCGCGAGCAGGACGGGAGTCGTGACCAGATCGGTGTTGCCGGCGGCGCCGGTGAACAGCCGCCGCAGCATCGTCAGCGCGGTGCCGACCGAATCGGCGCGGAAGAACACCCAGGCGACGCACACGAGCCCGAACGCGCCCAGCCACTGCAGCGCGGTCATCCACGGGGCCGCCGGCAGCTCGGCGAGCACGCCGCGTTCGCGCAGCGAGCGCTTCCACTGTCCCGCGACCAGGTAGACGCCATGGAGCCCGCCCCACACCACGAAATGCCACGCGGCGCCGTGCCACAGCCCGCCGAGCAGCATCGTGATCATGAGGTTCACGTAGGTGCGCCCCGTGCCCTTCCGGCTCCCGCCGAGGGGGATGTAGAGGTAGTCGCGGAGCCACCGCGACAACGTCATGTGCCAACGGCGCCAGAACTCCTGGATCGATCGTGCGCTGTACGGACGGTCGAAGTTCTGCGGGAAACGGAACCCGAGGAGCTTGGCGAGCCCGATCGCGATGTCGGTGTAGCCGCTGAAGTCGCAGTAGATCTGCACTGCGTAGGCAACGATGCCGACCCCGATCTCGAGCCATCCGTGGCGGGAGGGGTCCCCGAACACTTCCTCGACGATCGCGGTGGCGAGGTAGTTCGCGATCACGATCTTCTTGAACAACCCGCCGAGGATCAGCCACCCGGCGCCCACGACGTCGACGTGGCGCGCGTCGCGCTGCACGTCCAGCTGGGGGATCAGCTCGTCGGGACGAACGATCGGTCCGGCGACCAGGTGCGGGAAGAACGACAGGTACAGCGTGACGTCGGTCCACGATGAGACAGGAAACTTCCCGTGGTACACGTCGACCACGTAGCTGATCGCCATGAACGTGTAGAACGACACGCCGATCGGCAGGATGACCTGGATCAGAGGTGGGTGCAGCGGCAGCCCGAGCGCCGACGCCGTGTTCGTGACGTTGACCGTAAAGAAGCCGTAGTACTTGAAGAACAGCAACGGAGCGAGTGTGAGCGCCACCCCGATGCCCATCGCCCACGTGCGCCGTCGCCGATCGTCCTGGCGCGACACGGCGATCGCGGCGAGCTGGCAGACGACGGTCACGAGGGCCAGCAAGGCGATGTATCGCGGGTCCCACCAGGCGTAGAAGAAGTAGCTGGCGCCGATCATGAACCATTTCCACGGCCGGGCGGCGTGGTTCAGCATCCAGTGGCCGAGGTAGACCAGACAGAAGAACAGCGCGAAGTCGACGGTTGGGAAGAGCATGCGCGCCCGATGCTAGGGCACAGTTGCGACTCTGCGTGCGAGGGCGCTGGACCTATAGCGCGAGGGAGCCGCGCCGCCGCTCCAGGTAGCGCCGCTCGGCGTCGTTGCCAACCAGCCCGAGCGCCAGGTCGTACGACCGCGCCGCCGCCTCGTCGCGCCCCGCACGCCGGAGCAGATCCGCGCGGGCGGCGTGGAAGAGGTGGTAGCGATCGAGGTCGGCGGCCAGCGGGTCGAGCAGCCGCAAGCCGGCGTCGGGACCGTCGGCCATCGCGATCGCGACCGCACGGTTCAGTTCGACGACCGGCGAGGGCTGTCGGTCCGACAACCGGCCGTAGAGCGTGGCGATCTGTGGCCAGTCCGTGTCGTCGGGCCTCGGGGCGCCCGCGTGACACGCGGCGATCTGCGCCTGCAGCCGGTAGGGACCCGGATCGGGCGCGTCCTCGGAAAGCAGCGCCAGCCCTTCATCGATCATCGCGTGGTCCCACCGGGATCGATCCTGGTCTTCCAGCACGACGATCTCCCCGCTGGGGTCCGTGCGTGCCTCGCGGCGGGCATGCTGGAGCAGCATCAGCGCCAGTAGGGCTTGGGTCTCCGCTTCGCCACGGATCAGATGATCGAGCAGCCGGCACAGGCGGATCGCCTCGTCGTCGAGATCCGCTCGCACGAGCTCGCCCTCGGTGGCCGCGTACCCCTCGTTGAACACGAGATAGATCACAGCTCGCACCCCGTCGAGCCGCTCGGGCAATACGTCGAGCGGCGGCACGCGGTAGGGGATCGCGGCGTCGCGGATCTTCCTCCTGGCACGGGTCAGGCGCTGACCGAGCGTCGGCTCGGGCACCAGGAAGGCCCTGGCGATCTGGCGGGTCGTCAGGCCGGCAACGGTGCGCAGGGTGAGCGCGACGCGCGTATCCAAGGTCAGGGCCGGGTGACAGCACGTGAAGAGCAGGCGCAGGCGGTCGTCGGGGATCTCGTGCATGTCGTCTCCCATCGCCTGCAGGGTCGCGATCTGGACCGCCGCCGCCGTTTTGGCGCGCCCGACCTGCTCGCGGCGCAGGCGATCGATGGCCCGGTTCCGGGCGGTCGTGAACAGCCACCCCGAGGGGTTGCCGGGCAGCCCGCGCTGCGGCCAGGTTCGCAGGGCCTGCTCGCAGGCGTCCTGCAGGGCCTCTTCGGCGAGATCGAAGTCGTGCGTGACGCCGATCAGGGCCGCGACCGCGCGCCCCGCGTCGTCGCGGAACGCGCGATCCACGACCTCGGCGACGTCGGTCATCACATGTCGATGATCGGCCGGACCTCGATGCTGCCGGTGCGAGCGCCGGGCAGCTGAGCGGCCAGCTCGATGGCGGCGTCGAGGTTGTCGGCCTCGACGATGAAGTAACCGCCGAGCTGCTCCTTTGTCTCCGCGAAGGGGCCGTCGGTCACCAGCTGCTCGCCGCCGCGGATACGGACCGTGGTCGCCGAGGAGCTCGGCGCCAGCTCGTCGCCTCCACGCATCGCACCTCGTTCCTCGTAGCCGGCGGCGACCTTGCCGTATTCCTGACGGACCGCTTCCCGGGCGGCCTCGCTCGCCGCCTCGAAGGTCGCTTCGTCGCCGTAGATCAACAACACGTATCGCATCCCTACCTCCATGCTCTCCCGGGCCGCTGGATCGCCCGCTCGATGTGGTGACGTACGGGCGCGGCGGGATCCGACACCTGTGAACGACATATTGGGCTAGCCTGGTGAAGCTATCTCACCCATGACGAGGAGGCGTACCTACATGTCCCGCGAGACCGACTGGCACGTGTTCGATAAGGCCTGCGAAATCACCGCGATGGCCGCCCGCGGCTCGGCGTCCACCGCCACTCCCACGCAGGTGGCCGACGTCTTCCGGGAGGTGTTCGCGGCACTGCGCGAGGCCGCCGATGCGCTGGACAGCGCCGGCAAGCCCGCAGGGTTCTAGCCGAGGCGACCCGAAAGGTCGCGCAACGACACGATGCCGAGCAGCCGCCCGCCTTCGGTGATCGGGATATGACGGAAACCCGCCTCGAGCATCCGGTCGAGCGCCTCGGCGACCGTCGCCTCGGGGCCCATCGTCACGGGATCCTTCGTCATCCATCCGGTGACGGCGTGCGCGGCGGCGTCGTGTTCGGCCGCAAGCGCACGCACGATGTCGCGCTCGGTGAAGATGCCGTGCAGCGTGTCGCCGTCGGCGATCAGCGCGGCGCCGACGTGGTTGATGCTCATCACCTCGGCGGCTTCCGCGACGGTGGCGTCCACGCCGACCGTCACGAGCGAGGTGCTCATCACGGCGCGGAGGGTGTCCATGGCCGCCGCTCAGCCTAGTCTCCCCGCCTCCGCGCGGGAAGCGCTGCTCGCGTGGTATCGGCCGCGGGCCCGCCTGTACGCCTGGAGGCGGGGGCGCCCGAGCCCCTATCGCACCCTGGTCTCCGAGCTCATGCTGCAGCAGACGCAGGCGGCGCGCGTGGAGCCTGCGTACCGCTCCTTCGTGCGGCGGTTCCCGACGGTTGGAGCGCTCGCGGCAGCGTCTCGAGCCGACGCGTTGCGTGCGTGGGCCGGGCTCGGCTACAACCGGCGAGCGGTGTCGCTGCACCGAACGGCACAGGCGGTTGTGGCCGAGCACGGCAGCCATGTCCCCGTCGATCCGGTCGTGCTGCGCACGCTGCCGGGGATCGGCCCGTACACGGCGGCGGCGGTCGCGTCGATCGCCGCCGCGGTGCCGGTCGCGGCGATCGACGTGAACGTGCGACGGATCGTCGGGCGGGTCGGCTTCGGGGTGGATCCCGGCGGGGCGACCGACGTCGACGCCACCGCGGCTCGCTGGCTCGATCGCAGCGATCCCGGCTCGTGGAACCAGGCGTTGATGGACCTCGGACGCGTGCACTGCCGCGCGGTTCCGCGATGTGACGGCTGCCCGCTGGCGGCCCGTTGCCGGTACGTGCGCGCCGGACGCGCGCCGGGTCCGTCGGGCGCGCGGAAGCAGGCGCCGTTCGAGGGTTCGATGCGCCAGGTGCGCGGAAGCCTGGTCGACGTGCTGCGGGCGCGTCCGTCGGCCGGTGCCGCCGCGCTGGCCGACGCCACCGGGTTCCCGCTCGAGCGCGTGGTGGAGGCGCTGGACGGTCTCGTGCGGGACGACGTCGTGCAGCGCCTGGGCCGCTCGTACCGACTGCCGACCTGAGCGGCCGTCCGATCCTGCCCTGGCATTGACGACCTCCCCGGCAAGCGGTTAGGCTCTCCGGTTATGGGAATCATTCTTATCACCGGGGTCGGCGAAGGCGGTCCGGGTGGCTGAGGCGGCGGTCGAGATCGGGGGTTCGCTGCTGTGGGCGCGGGGCATCACGGCCGGGTACGGTCGCGAGCATGTGATCGAGCGCGTGTCGCTGGACGTGCGGCCCGGCGAGTTCGTCGCCCTGGTCGGTCCCAACGGTTCGGGAAAGTCCACCCTGTTGCGGGTGCTCCTCGGCGCCTTGCGGCCGGACGCCGGGTCCGTTGCGCTGTTCGGCGCCGAGCCCGACCGCTTCCACGCGCGGTGGCGACTGGGATACGTGCCGCAACGGCCCTCCCTGGAGAGCGAGGTGCCGGCCACGGTGCGCGAGATCGTCGCCTCGGGTCGACTTCGCCAGCGAGGGTGGTGGAGACGGGAGACCGTCGAGGATCGCACCGCGATCCAGCACGCGATCGAGTCGGTGGATCTCGGCGACGTCGCGGATCAGCCGTTGAACGAGCTGTCGGTCGGCCAGCAGCAGCGCGCGTTCATCGCGCGCGCGTTCGCGAGCGAGCCGAAACTGCTCGTGCTCGACGAGCCGATCGCCGGGGTGGACCGTGCCTCGCAGCGCCGGTTCCGCGACTCGCTGCTGCACCTGCAGCGCGAGCACGGCGCGGGCGTGCTGCTCGTGTCGCACGAACTCTCGGCGGTGGCAGACGTGATCGACCGGATCATCGTGCTGAAACGCTCGATCCTGTTCGACGGCACGCCCGCCGAGCTGGCGGCCTCGGGCGTGTCGCTCGGTATCCACGCCGACGACCTGCCTCTGTGGCTGGAGGGCTTACGGTGATCGCCGCCATCCCGCTGCCCTACCCGTTCGACACGGTCGAGATGCAGCGCGCGTTGCTCGCGTGCGTGGCGGTCGGCGCCTTCGCGCCCACGATCGGCGCGTTCCTCGTGCAGAAGCGACTGTCGCTGGTCGGCGATGGTGTCGGCCACGTCGCGTTCGCGGGCGTCGGCCTGGGGTTACTGCTGGGCATGTCGGCGGTCTGGACCGCGCTGGTCTTCGCGGTCGCCGGCGCGATCGGTGTCGAGCTGCTTCGCGCCAAGAAGAAGATCGCGGGCGATCTGGCGCTGGCATTGTTCTTCTACGCGGGGATCGCGCTCGGCGTGGTCTTCGCGGCGAAGGCCGGGGTCGACGATCTCGAGATCTACCTGTTCGGTGACCCGCTCGCGATGACGTCCTCGAGCCTCGCCGCGGTGGTGCTGATCGGCGGCATCGTCGCCGTCGGCGTGTGGTCGTTGCGGCGCGTGCTGTTCGCGATCGTGACCGACGAGGCGTGGGCGCGCGCCGAGGGCCTGCCCGTGGACACGCTGAGTGTGGCGCTCGCCGCGCTGACGGCGGCCGTGATCGTCGCCGGGATGAAGGTCGTCGGGCTCCTGCTGGTGGCGGCGCTGATGGTGCTGCCGGTCGCGAGCGCGCAGCTCCTGTCGCGCTCGTTCCGTCGGACGGTGTTGCTCGCCGCCGGGATCGGCGCCGCAAGCGCCTTCGTCGGGCTCATCGTCGGGCACATCGCCGAGCTGTCGATCAGCGGGTGCATCGTGCTGGTGGCGGCCGCGGTGTTCACGGTGGCCAGCGTGGTCCGCCGGTCGTTGCCCGCCGCGGTCGAGAGTCAAGTATGAGCGTCGACCTGGACACGACGGTCGAGGCCCGCCTGCGCGACGCGGGGCAGCGCTACACGCCGCAACGTCGTGACCTGCTGCACCTACTGGCCCAAGCGGCGAGCCCGGTGTCGATCCCCCAGATCCTCGCCGACGGCGACGAGCTGAAGCAGAGCTCCGTCTACCGCAACCTCGCCGCGCTCGAGCAGGCGGGCGTCGTGCGTCGGGTGCCCACCGACGAGGAGTACGGGCGCTACGAGCTGGCCGAGGAGCTGATCGGTCACCACCATCACCTGGTGTGCTCCAACTGCGGCACGATGCGTGACGTGGAGGTTCCGGCGGAGCTCGAGCAGACCCTGGATCGCACACTGGATCGGATCGCCAAGCGCGCCGGGTTCGCGCGCGTCGAACACCGCCTCGACCTCCTGGGGCTCTGCGGCACCTGCGCGGCTATGGCGTGAGGTACGGCTGCTCGGGCACGGGGATCGGCTCGGCGGAATCCGCCGCCACCAACACCTCGCGTCCGACCGGGTAGACGGCGCCCGTGATGCGGAGCCACTCGTCGTCCGTATACGCACCGGGCGGCAGGCCGACGACGCGAACCTGCGCGATCGTCGCGTCGGCCACGCAGCACGTGACGATGTAGCGGGTGAGCACGATCTCGTCGAGCGGCGCGCCCTCCTTGTGCGTGACGAATCCCTCGAGCGCGATCGGCTCGCCGGCACGCGCTTCCAGCTGGGTCATCGCCGCCGGGAAGGATTGCGCCGCGCCGATGTCGACGAAGTCCAGCGGACCCGTCACGTCGCGGGCGGTGGCGCCGATCGCCGAGCCGCCGAACGTCGCACGCTTGCCGACCGAATAGGCGCCGAGCGCCGACGGCGGGAGCGCCAGCACCAGCACCACCGGCAACGCCACGATGCCCAACGACCACGCTTGCCGCCGACCGAGGACCTCCTGACGCGCGCTGCGAGCCGTCGCGAGTCGTCCGATCGCCGCGATCGACATGATCACGGCCCCCATCGGCACGACCCACGCGGTGCGCGACGACAGGTACAGGTACGTGCGCCCGGTGAGCCACAGCATCCAGAACATGACGCCCCACGCGCCGAGCACGATCGCGGCCGCGATCCGTACCGGGCTGACCCGCGTCGCAACGTTGCCAGTGATCGCGCTCATCCCCACCACACCTCGACCCACAGCGTGGCCACCAGAGTGGCCGCGGCGACGACGATCAGCACGGTGCGGAAGAATCCCTTCGAATACGTGCCGATGTACAGCGCGGCGAGCTTCAGGTCGACCATCGGCCCGAACACGAGGAACGCAAGCTGTGCCGAGGGACCGAACGAGGTGAACGACGCCGCGACGAACGCGTCGGACTCGGAGCACAGCGACAGGATGAACGCGAGGAACATCATCGCGAGCAAACTGAGCACCGGCAGGGAGGCGACGCGGTCCGCGACGGACGCCGGCACGAACGTCTGGATCGCGGCGGCGATCAGCGCGCCCAGGATCAGGAACCGCGCCATGAACACCAGGTCACCCGACAGGTGCGTAAAGAACCGCCGCGCGCGTGGCTCCTCGACATCGTCGGGATCGTCGATCGCCGCGTCGGCGCGCAGCAACCCGTCGGGTCGCAGCGCCCCGATCACCCAGCCGACGCACATCGCGACGACCAGTCCGAGGGTGAAGCGTCCGGCGACCATCAAGGCCTGCGAGTCGCGTCCCCGATAAGCGACGAACGTCGAGGCGATCACGACGGGGTTCACGATCGGCGCCGCCAGCATGAACGTGACGGCCGCCGCGGGCGACAAGCCCTTGCGCGCAAGGCGTCTCGCCACCGGAACGGACCCGCACTCACACACCGGGAACGCCATCCCGGCGAAGGCCGCGACGGGCAGCTGCGCCGCCCTCGGCAAACGGGCGATCTTGGCGAACGACGATGCCGGCACGAAGACCTCGATCGCGGCGGAGACGGTCGCGCCGAGCGCCACGAACGGCATCGCCTCGATCAGCAGCGAGCCGAACACGATCAGCATGTTGCG
The DNA here is from genome assembly GCA_035287005.1 of Actinomycetota bacterium. GTDB lineage: Bacteria > Actinomycetota > UBA4738 > UBA4738 > HRBIN12 > AC-51. The sequence continues at coordinate 15,721 of DATECH010000033.1, forward strand.
GAGCCACGAGATCTGCATCGGATGCAACACGCGGGCAGCGACCGCGACGGCGGCGAGTGCGAGGAGAACCCAAGCCCAGGTGCGATCGTGTGCACCGCCCGGCAACATGGGTTCTCGCGCTCGCAGGGCGGTCTCGACGGCCATCAGCAGTACCTCCCGAAGCGCACGGCGTAGCTCGCGAAGGCGTCCTCGTACAGCGGCGAGCCACCGGGAGCGGTCTGTGCCCGCATCGCGTCGACCACCTGCTGGGCCGTGGTGGCGACGTCCGCACCTCGGTCGACGAAGAAGCCGCCACCCGCGTCGCCGTGGGGGGCGAGGACGACTCCGGGAGGTGCGGCGGCGAGAACCGCGTCGGGCGCCGACAGGCTGCCGGTGGCCGTCACGACGATCGTCGCGTCGGGAACCGCGGCGAGCACCTCATCGACGATCCGGGCCGTCACCCGGTCGGCGGATGCGGGACCGCCGTCGATCGGGACCGCCAGGAGGTCGGGGGTCGCGTCCGCTCCCCAGCCCTCACGCAAGAAGCCCGTGACCTGCGCCGGGATGCTCGCCCCGGCCCGCACCGTCGCGTCGCGCACCGGACCGGTGCCATACCACGCGTCGCCGGTGAGTCCGACGTCTCCGGGCGTGCCGCGGATCAAGCCGATCAGCGCCCGCCCGCCGGTCGCCCGGTCCAGATCGTCGCCCAGCGACGCGATCACCGTCGGCGGTGCGCCGGGGCCGTAGGCGCGGGTGAGCGACGAGCGGGGACTTCGCACCCACGTGCCGGTGATGCCATGCTGCGACGGCAGGCCACCCGTGCCGATCGTGGTTTCGACCGCGGTCGGATCGAGTGGCAGAGAACCTGCGGTTGCGAGCCCACCTGCGATGCCGGGCTCGCCTGTGCCGGGATCGTTCGTCGAACCGGGCCGCGACGACGCGTGATCGAACCACGGCGTCGGCTCGTTCGGAAGGTCATCCATGCCGAGCCGTTTCCACACGATCAGCACCGTCAGGGGAGTGATGCGATCGGAGCCGATCACGCCGGGGATCGGCGTGCCGCTTCGGACCTCCGGGTGTGGACGCTCGAGCCCCATCGACTGCGCCAGCGTCGGGGCGATCTGGTCCAGGCCGAGCGTGGAGACAAGCTCGGCGGTCCGGATGCCTCGCCCGATGAAGAGCACGGGCACCGTCATCGCGGCAACCTCGCCGACCGTTGGCCACGGTACCTCGGTTCCACCGCCGACGTCGCTTTTCACCGCCGTGGAACCCGCGACGCCGAGCGCGTCGGGGGAGCGGCCCTCGTAGGTCCCCGCGGTGATCAACGCCCGGAGATCGGCGGGCAGGGAGCAGAACGGGGCGGGCTCACCGGAGCCGTCGCTGGACCGGCACGAGGCACCGACGCAGCCCACCCGCATGGCGGCCGCGGGCGTCCCGATGACGGCCAGCGCCAGCAACAGCACGGCGAGGCGGCGTCCCGTCCCCATGGCATCACGGTACCCCCCCGGGTGGTCGTCGAACGGCGAGCGGTCTGGTTACCTACATGACCATGTCCCGGCCGACCCGCCGCGTTGCGGCTCCCCTGTTGATCGCGCTGGCGCTGCTCGCGCCCCTGGCGCTCACCACCGCGGCGCCCGCGGCGAACTCGGATCAGGATCTGGTCGGTGTGGCATGCGGTCTGCCGCATCGATACCTCCTGCGCACCTGGTACGGGTGGAGCCCCGACCGCGGTCCCGAGCTGACCGCGATCCCCGCCGAGCCGAACTTCATGGGGGCCGGGCTGCCGCACGTGGGACCGTGGGACTACATCCAGCACATCCCGATGTTCTGGTACGGCCCCGGACACATCCGGGCGCAGGGCGAGGTCACGGGCACGGTGACGCTGGCCGACATCGCGCCGACCCAGGCCGCGCTGCTGGACTTCGAGGAGTTCACCGCCCCCGACGGCACGGCGATGAAGCGGGCGATCGAGCCCGGTCAGACCCCGCCGAAGCTCGTCGTGGTGCTGGTGTGGGATTCCGCCGGCATCAACGTGCTGGAGGAGCACGCGAAGGAGTGGCCGTACCTGAAGTCGCTGATCCCGAAGGGCACGTGGTACACGGATGCCTTCGTGGGATCGTCGCCGACCTCGACGGCGCAGGATCACGCGACGATCGGCACCGGCGCGTTCCCGATCCATCACGGGGTGATCGCGCATCACTTCCAGCTGAACGGGCAGGACACGACGCCGTGGCAACTCGGCCCCAACTTCCTGGTGCTGCCCACGTTCGCCGACGTCTACGACTACGCCGGCGGCAACGAACCCGTCGCCGGCATGGTGGCGACCGCCGACATCCATCTGGGGATGCTTAGCCACGGCGCCTTCTGGAACGGGGGCGATCGCGACATCGCGATGACGCGCTCGCCGGCCGTCAAGAGCACGTCCACGGCCGAAGGCGACACCTGGAACCTTCCGAAGGAGGAGGCCGCGTACTACGAGCTCGCGGGCTACGCCAACGACGTCCCCGGGTTCGAGGACGATGTCGAGGCGCTCGATCGGGCCGACGGCAAGCAGGACGGCAAGTGGCGGTCCAACGACATCGCGGCGCTCCTCGAGGGGTTCGACACGCCCGCGCGGACCGTCTATCAGGAGCGGGTCGTGGAGGAGGTCGTTCGCGAGGGTGCGTTCGGCGCCGACGACACCCCCGACCTGCTGTTCCTCAACTTCAAGCAGATCGACTACGTGGGGCACGTGTGGTCGATGAACAGCCCCGAGATGGCCGATTCGGTGCGATATCAGGACGCCGCGCTCAGGCGCTTCGTGGGCTTCCTCAACCGTCAGGTGGGCGCGAACGAGTGGGCGATGGTGATCACGGCCGACCATGCCTCGATGCCGAACCCGAGTGTGTCCGGAGGGTTCGAGGTCTCCACGGGGGCGGTGCAATCTGCCGTGCAGGGGCAGTTCGACACCGACGGGGATGCCGTATCGGTGGTCGACAACGTCCAGCCGGGTTCGATCTTCCTCAACGAGGACGAGTTGCAGGCCAACGGTTTCACGATCGAGGACGTCGCCCGCTACGTCCAGACCATGACTCAGTCGCAGGCGTCGGGCGGCGGCGTGACGCCGAACCCCGGTCAGGAGAACGACCAGGTCTTCCAAGCGGTCTTCCCCTCAGCGATCATGCAGGACCTGCCCTGCCTGCCGGAGGCGGCGGCGACCCGGGGCATCACCTAGCCCCGCCGCTGCCGGCGGGCCCTCGCCTGTCTCGTATCCTTTGGCGGTTCCCGGACCGCATCGACGGGTTCCGGCGCGCACGAGGGGAGCACACGAGGGATGGCAACCAGCGACACCGTGATGGCCGAGGTCGAGGTGAACGCACCCACCGAGGGAGGCGTCCTCGGCTCCTGGTGGGCGATCGCGCTCGCCGTCGGGGTCCTCGGCCTGGCGCTCGGCTGGCGATTCCTGGCGGACCCCAGCTTGTCCGCCCCCACGCGCGACCCGGCCTGGTACACGTGGCGCTCGCAGGTCATCCTGGACGCGAACCCCGCGAGGGTCGTGCAGGAGTGGGGCCCGCACGGACTGTTCGCCGGCGGCTACCGGGTGAGCGTGCCGCTCGCCGGCGCCCTGCTGCAGCGCGTGGTCGGCATCGACCGCTACACCTTCAGCACGATCTTCATGATCGGCATGCCGATCCTGACCGGGCTCGCGCTGGCGGCCGCGTTCTTCCGGAGTCGCAAGCATCCGCTGGTGATCCACATGACGCTGCTGGCGACCGTCGCGCTGTTCCTGGCCACGCCCTACGTCGGCTATCTCGACAACATCACGGTGCTGTTCCTGCTGTCGTTGATGATCCCGTTCGCGCACGAGGCACGAACATCGTGGGGAGCGCGAACGGCGCTGTTCCTGATCGGGGCGGCGGCCGCGTTCACGCACCCGACCACCTGCGTGATCTTCGGGGGCATCCTGCTGTCGGTGTTCGGGTGGCACTTCCTGACGAGCCGGTTCTCGCTGGGCGCGGCCCTTCGATCCGACGGACCGCTGCTGTTCTCGGTGGGCGCCGGCATGTTCGCCGGGCTCGTGTGCTGGGTGATCGGCATCTGGGGCTCCTCGGCCAGCCTGGCGGAGGCCGCGCTGCCGCCTCCGTACACCGCCGAGTTCTTCACCGCGCGCTTGAAGGAATGGACGCTTTCGTTGCAGCCGGCGGTGATCGTGCCGTTCATCGTCGTGGCGATCGCATCCACGATCGCGTGGGCCAAGCGCCACCGGGAGCCAGCCCGCAACGAAGATCAGGCCTCGATCTGGTGGCTGGTGGCGTTCCTCGGGGCGCTGTCGGTCGTCACCGGCAAGGAGATCCCCTACTACCGCTTCATGAACGCGTCGGCGGCGCCGATGGCGCTCGTCGGCCTCGGCTCCTACGCCACGATCCGCTGGTTCTTCACCGACCGCGCGCCATCCAAGTGGATCGGATGGGGCGGCGTGGGGCTGGCCGTGTGGTCGGTGGTCGGCTGGTTGAAGCCCGACGTGCTGTCGGATAACGCGCCGACCTGGATCTTCACCGCGTTGCTGCTGCTCGGTGCCCTGATCGCGCTGCGCGGCTTCGCGGGCGACGTGCTTCCCCGGGTGCTCGCCGGCTCGCTCGTCTCCGCGCTGATCGTCGCCTCGATCGGCTGGATCGTGTTCGACGGGCTCCAGCGACGGTGGGTCTCCGACACGAACCAGTGGGCGAACCAGAGCGCGCGCACGTCCCTCGCCGCGGTCCACGAGGTGGTGAGCGCCGCGGGCGAGCGCCCGATCGTCCTGCTGACGACCGGCGGCGGCCGGCCCGCGTCGACCTACTTCGACCGTGACGATCCGACGACGTTGACGAACACCGCCTACGGCTGGTCCAAGACCTTCTCCAACGTGTTCCGCACCGGGCTGTCGGGAGATCAAACCGAGCGGGCCGTCACGTACCTGGGCACGGTGCAGAACTTCCTCGCGGGTCAACCGACCACGTCCTCGACGGGCAGCACGGGGTACGACGACGCGGCGCTGTCGCATTACTGCGAGGCGTTCCCCGACCCGAGCGACCTCTGTGCGAGCCAGGAGCTCCCCGAAGACTTCGTGCCCCGGTTCGAGGAGTTCCCCGAGATGCCGGTCGTATTCGTGATCAAGGACTACTACGACGGCCTGTGCAGCGTTCGGGAATGCCCCGTCGACGATCCCGCGACGCCGGACAACGAGCTGCAGGACGCGAAGGATGCGTTGTTCCAGGAGGCCCTCGACGCGGGGCAGGCCGTCGAGATCGGGCAGGGCGTGTACGTGCTGACCGCCGGGGATCTGTGGACCCCCGACCAGGCGACGGTCGACGCCGCACAGGTGGCGGCGGCGGCCAAGGGGGCCGAGCTGCAGGACCACCCCGGCGCGCTCGCCAATCTTCCGCACAACCTGCTCGTGATCGCGATCTTGGCGTTCCTGCTGATCGTGCCCGGCTGGCTCGCGTCCGGCTGGTTCGGCGTGCGTACGACGATCGATCGCATGGGCCTGATCCCGGGCATGTCGGTCGTGATGCTGATGCTGTCGGGCATCGTCGTGCTCGCGATCTGGCGCGGATCGCTCACGAGCGCGAAGGGGTGGGCCGTCGTGGGCGTGGCGGTCGGGCTCGGCGCGGCCCTGCGCTACGCCGACGCGTGGCTGCGCAAACCCCTCGAGAGCTTCGGCGGGTTCTTCAACAAGCTCTTCTCGCCGTTCTCCGTGCGGGCCTTCGCGGTGCTGCTCGGCGTGCAGTTCCTCGCGCAGGCGGGGCAGGGCGTGGTGCAGGGGGCGATCGGCAAGTCGATCGGGTTCGGCGGCCAGAAGGGCTTCGATATCCAAAACGTGCCCTCGGCCGATTACCTGCTGAAGGTCGTGCTGTGGCTATACCTGCCGTACACGATCATCTCGCCGTTCATCGGCGTGTTCATCGACCGCTTCCCGCGGCGCCGGGTGATGTGGTGGGCGAACCTGATCGTGGCCGCGATCGTCGCGGTGATCGCGGTGGTGGTCGTGTTGCCGCTCGGCTCGGAGTCGTCCGAAGGCAAGACCGTCGCGACGATCGGCCTGATCCTGGCTCTGATCGCCGGCCAAGCCATCGCGCGCATCGCGCTGGCCGTGAAGTCGGCGGCGATGCCCGACGTGCTCGTCG
>DATECH010000034.1:0-5345 GCA_035287005.1 Actinomycetota bacterium
CTTGCCCCCGGACTTGATCGTGCCGGCCGAGGCGTCGGCGCCCCGCATGAAGCTCACGGGCCCCGAGGCGGTGCCGCCGCCCGCGAGCGGCTCCTTGGACGACCGGATCCGCGACAGGTTGATGCCCGAGCCCGCCGAGCCGGTGGATCGCCACACGAGGTGATCCGCGGTGACGTCGAGTTGGTGGCCTGCCTTGGTGTGGATCCGGAGCACGTTCTTCACGCCGTTGGCCTTCGTGGCGACGATCGAAGTCACGCCGCTCGCATCGAACACCTTCGTGCCGATGGCGTTGTCCTCGACGAGCTTGCCGATCGGCATCAGGCCCTCCGGTGTGTTGACCAGAGCGTCGTATGGTTGGCAGGCCGAGCACTGCTGCGGCGTGTTGGGCACGCCGACGTTGAACCACACCGGCGAGTTGAAGGCCGCCTTCTGGGTGACCAGCAGGTGGCTCAGCTCCTCGGCGAAGATCCGAGCGTCGGCGTCGGTGGCGAAGTAGCGGTTCTTCGTGCCCCAGCCGGTGATCGTGTCGACGACCCGTCCGACGAGCTGGCGTACCGAGGACTCGCGCTGGGGCGTGCCGAGCGTGCCGCGGAAGTACTTCTGCGCCACGATGTTCGTGGCGTTCTGGGACCACGTGATGGGGAACTCCACCTCACGCTGCTCGAACGCGTTCCCGCCCTCTTTGTAGTTCGGGATGATCGCGTCGCGGGTCTCCCACTCGATCTGATCGAACGGGTGCACCCCCTCGGTGGTGAAGTACCGCGTGAAGGTCAGTCCCTCGCGGATGACCTCGACATCCCCTTCGCGTGTGACCATGAAACCCCTCCTTGCCTCGCCCCTCGACGCCCCTCGCGCGGACCCCCGGTGGAGAACCTGTGGACGCGCTGTGGAAAGTTACAGCTGTGTCATTCGCAGCTCGCGCATCTTGGACCGGCGACCCCGCGACGTCAAGGGGTTGTGGCCACGGATTTTGGCGACCACAACATATGGTATCGCATGGTGTCGGAAGCGCAACAGGTGCCGGACCCCGCGATGGCCCCCTGGGACTAGCCCTTGCGTCGCCGCTTGGCCGGCTCCTTCTTCTCGAGCAGGAGCCCCAGCTCCCGCTCGAAGTCCCCCGCCGCCTGGAAATCCTTGTAGACGCTGGCGTAGCGCAGGTACCCGACGTCGTCGATCTTCTGCATCGCGGCGAGCACCGCCGCCCCCACCACGTTGGACGGCACCTCGGGCCCCTTCTTTCGGATCCGCGCCTCGATACGGTCCAGCATCTGGTCGATCTGCAGGTTGGTGACGGGCCGGCCGGTGAGGGACTTGCGGATGCCGGCTTCGAGCTTCTCGCGGTCCCACGGCTCGCGGGTGCCGTCGCGCTTCACCAGGACGAGCCCGATGTCCTCGATGCGCTCGTAGGTCGTGAACCGGCGGTCGCACGCCACGCAGTGCCGGCGCCGACGGATCGCCCCACCGCCGTCGGCGGCGCGCGAATCCACCACCCGGTCCTCGTCTACACCACACCAAGGGCATCGCATCGCGTAAGGCCACAACATGTTGTGGCGGCGCGAACGGTATCGGCGCCACGGCTACGGCGTCAACCGAGGGGGACGACGAGCGCCTGCCCGGGAGCGAGGGCACCGGGGTCGACCGTGTTCACCTGCATGATCTGCGCGATCGTCGCACGCGGGTCGGCGTCGGGCCTCGTGCGCTGCGCGATCGCCCACAGCGTGTCCCCGGCATGCACGACCACGACCTGCGCAGCCGGTGGGACCGGCGCTTCCCCTCGCCGGACCGCGCCTGCCGCCAGCGGGCTGAGCAGGACCGCGATCAGGGCGACGCCCGCGACCGCGACGGTACGACGACGACGAACGTACGTTCGTTGCATGCAGACATGCTGCTCGAACGCCTGTTCGATGTCAATGGCTCGCTCGAACATATGTTTGCACTCCCTCCAGGCGGGTGCTACGTTGCCGCCCACGAGTCAGGAGGGTAGGGACCGTGTCTGACATCACAGTTCGGCAGCAGCGCATCCTGGAGTTCATCGCAGCGACCGTTCGCGATAGGGGTTACCCCCCAACCGTTCGCGAGATCGGCGAGGCGGTCGGGCTCACCTCGTCATCCTCCGTGCACGCCCAGCTGGCGAACCTGGAACGCATGGGTCTGCTTCACAAGGACCCGACGAAGCCAAGAGCGATGACCCTGGCCACGGAGGAGTCGCGCGCGACCGGTACCGTCGTGCCGCTCCTGGGGCGGATCGCGGCAGGCACGCCGGTCATGGCCGTCGAACAGATCGAGGAGTACGTGTCCGTTCCCACCGACTTCGCTCGCAACGGTGAGCACTTCGCACTGCGGGTCAACGGCGACTCGATGGTCGGGGCGGGCATCCTGGACGGGGACATGGTCGTCGTGCGTTCGCAGGAAGCCGCCTCGGACGGCGATATCGTCGCCGCGCTCCTGCCCGGCCCCGCCGAGGAGGAGGCCACCGTCAAGCGACTCGGCCACGACGGAGCACGCGTCATGCTGATCCCCGAGAACCCGGCCCTGTCGGCATTCGAGATGATCGACGGTCGGATCGTCGGCAAGGTGGTCGCGGTGCTCAGGAAGCTCTGAGTTGGACTAGGCTCCCGAGCAACCGGCCAGGGCAAGGGAGTTCCGATGTCGTCTTCCGCTTCCACACAGCTGCAGCGCCAGATCCTGTCGCAGCCCGACGAGCTCGAGCGCGTCTCGGTCGCGGGCAGCGTGAAGGCACAGGTGCACGCCGCCGCCGAGGCGCTACACCGTGTCCGGCGGATCTGGGTCGTCGGCACCGGCACGAGTCAGCACGCGGCACTCCTGGGGGCGGTGATGCTGCAAGACGCCGGACGCTCTGCCCACGCGGTGTCCTCGATGCAGTTCGTCAAGAACGCCCCGATCGTTGGCCCGCAGGACGGTGTCATCGTGATCACGCACACCGGCGAGACCGCCTACACCCTGTCCGCCCGCGCGCTGGCCGTGATGGGCGGCCTGCAGACCGTGACGATCTGCCGCGAAGGGCTGGGCGTGAACGACGTGATCGAAACGGTGCCGAAGGAGACGAGCGAGACCTACACGGTCAGCTACACCGCCACGCTGCTCGTCCTTGCCATGCTCGCTTCGGCCATGGGGGCCGACTCGATCACGCCCGACAAGATCGCACTGGTCCCCGGAGCCGCGCGTAACGCGATCGAGGCCTCGGGAACCGAGCAGATCCCGATCCCCGCTCGGTCGCTGCAGGTGATCGGCGCGGGACATGCGGCCGTGACCGCCCGCGAAGGCGCCTTGAAGGTACGCGAGGCCGCGCGCCTGCTCGCCGAGGGCTACGACGTGGAGTTCTTCCTGCACGGCACGGCCGTGCCGCTGGGCAGCCAGGACCATCTCGTCGCCCTGGGCCACGGCGACGACGATGGGTTGGTGCAGGCCGTCGCCGCGGCCGCAACGGTCAGCGGCATCGGGGTCACCCGGCTGGATGAGCCCTCGCCGTTGCCCTCTCCGCTCGCACAGATCCCGCTTGCCATCCGCCTGCAGGTCCTCGCCGCCCGCTTCGCGGAGGCCCGCAACCACAACCCGGACACCGTCATCGTCGGAGCATGGGACGATCCTGCGTTGTGGTCGATCGGCGCTCCAGGACGTTAGGCGCCGACCGCGGTATCGGTGCGCTGCACGGCCGTTGCGAACGCGCGGATCGCCGCGAGTTCCCGTAGGCCCACGCGCGCGTGCACCCGTGTGCCCTCCGGCTCGGCGTCCGCGATGAGCACCTCAGCCTCGCGGTAGAGCATCGCCACGAGGTCACCCCGGTCCCAGGGGATCAGCGCGTGCACGTCCACCGGCGGTGTCGGCACCGTGGCGGCGATCGCCTCGAGCAGCCCCGGGATCCCCTCCCCCGTCACGGCCGACAAGGCGACCGAGCCCGGGTATCTCGTGGCCAGACGCGCACGGCGCGACCCGGGCACGAGGTCGACCTTGTTCAGCGCGAGCACCTCCGGCATGTTGGCCGCGCCGATCTCCTCCAGCACCCGGCGCACCGCCTCGATCTGCTCGTCAAGAGCCGGCGACGAGGCGTCGGCGATGTGCACGATCATGTCCGACAGCGTCACCTCCTCCAACGTCGAGCGGAACGCCTCCACCAGATCGTGCGGGAGCTTGGACACGAACCCGACGGTGTCGGACACGGTCGCGGCGCGCCCGCCGGGCAGGACGAGCCGACGGGTGGTCGGGTCCAGCGTGGCGAACAGCTGGTTGGCGACGATCACGTTGGCCCCGGTCAGTCGGCGCATCAGCGAGGATTTTCCGGCGTTCGTGTATCCGGCGATCGCGACCTGCGGGACGTTGGAGCGCTGACGGCTGGCGCGCTGCGTGTCCCGCGACTGCTGCATCGCCTTGACGTCGCGCCGAAGCTTGCTGATCCGTCGGCGGATGTGCTGCCGGTCGGATTCCAGCTTCGTCTCGCCGGGACCCCGGGTGCCGATGCCACCGCCGAGGCGGCTCATCGCCTCGCCCCAGCCGCGCAGCCGCGGCAACAGGTAGTTGAGCTGCGCGAGCTCCACCTGCGCCTTGCCCTCCCGCGTGTTCGCGTGCAGCGCGAAGATGTCCAGGATCAGCGATGTGCGATCCACCACCTTCACGCCCAGGCGCGCCTCCAGCGAGCGCAGGTGGCCCGGCGACAGCTCCTCGTCGAACACGACCAGCTCCGCGCCGGTCGCGTGCAGCAACTGGTGGAGCTCCTCGACCTTGCCCTTGCCGATCCAGAACTGGGGATCGGGCTCGCTACGGCTCTGCACGATCCGGCCGACCGGTTCCGCGCCGGCGGAATCGGCCAGCGCCGCGAGCTCGTCCAGATCGTGCTCGTCGATGCCCGGACCGATGCCGACCAGCACCGCTCGCTCGTGCTGGATCGAGCGCCAGGTGGCGGCGATCGGGGATTCGACGATACGTTCGACGGGGCGCTCGGGCATCGGATCAACCCATCGAGGATCCGAAGTCCCGCAGGAGCTCGTTCAGACCCACCTTGTCGTCGGTGGCGCCGGTCCGTTCGCCGATGATCAGGCCGCACGGCATCCCGTAGTGTCCGGCGGCGAAATCCCGCGGCCGAGAACCCGGCACCACGATCGCGCCGGCGGGCACGCGACCGCGATACTCCACGGGCTCCTGCCCTCGGGGATCGATCACCGGCGTGTTGCCCGTGAGGACCACGCCCGCGCCCAGCACCGCACCGGCCCCCACGTGGACCCCCTCCACGACGATGCAGCGCGACCCGATGAACGCCCCGTCTTCGATCACCACGGGTGCGGCCTGGATCGGCTCGAGCACACCGCCGACGCCGACGCCACCGGCGAGGT
>DATECH010000035.1:0-5521 GCA_035287005.1 Actinomycetota bacterium
AAGGTGATCCCGCCGGACATGTATCTGACCTCCTACAGCTCGGTCATCGACACGGCCGCGGTCGCCTCGACCGAGTCGACAACGACCTTCGTCGGCACCATGGCGTTCTCCGGTTCGACGTTGCATTTCGATTCCCTGAGCACGTGGCTCACCCGCCTCGAAGAGGTCGAGGGTTGGGAGAACCCGTGGACCTCCAACATCTCGCAGGACGCCGAGGTGGCGGGCGCTTACACCTTCGACACCACCGTGGACATGACCCAGGACGCGCTCACCCAGCGCGGCCAGGGCGGACAGGCGGCTGCCGGTGGATAACCCGCGCGCTCCGATCTTCGCGGCCGCCGGCGCGGTTGTCATCGCGATCTTGTTGATCGTGCTTCTCGTCCTGCCGAAGATGGGTCAGGTCTCGACGGCCAAGGAAGATCTCGCCACCGCACAGGGCCAGCAGCAGACCCTCGAGGCGCAAAAGGGTGCGCTGGAGGACACCAAGGCCCGGGCGCCCGAGAACCGCCGGACGATCGACGAGGTGCATCGCAAGATCCCGCCGACGGCCGACGAACCGGGCCTGTTGCTGCTGATCAACAACGCGGCGTTGGATTCCGGGCTCGATCTGACGACGCTCGCCCCGAGCCCGCCGGTCTTCGACGAGGCGACGGGGTTGAGCACGATCGTGTTGTCGATGAGCGCGGTCGGCACCTACAACGAGGTCACGCAGTTCACCTATCAGATCGAGACGTTGCCGCGTGCGGCCAAGATCGTCTCGCTCGCGCTGACCCCGGCGGGCGCCACCGACTCGCTCGGCGACCAGGTGCTCACGATGTCCGTGCAGATCGACGCCTTCACCAGCGACACGAGCTCCGGACCCGGCTCGACGCCGGGGCCGACCGAGGCGGGTGCCTGAGATGCCGATGAGCGATCGCGACAAGCGGATGCTGAAGATCGGCGGGATCGTGATCGGTGTCCTGCTCGTCGGGTTCTTGCTGTACAACCTGCTCGGCGGGGGAGGCGGAGAGACCGCGTCGTCACGAACGACCCGACCCTCCACCACGTCGAGCGGTGCGACCACGCCGACCGATTCCCCGAGCCTGGCGCCCTCACCGGTGCTTGTGCTGCCGGCCCGCGATCCATTCTCGATCCCGCCTGGGTTCTCCGTGAGCTCATCGAGCACGACGTCCAGCGGCGGTTCGAGCTCCTCGAGCTCCTCGAGCAGCAGCTCATCGAGCAGCTCCACCTCGACGACGGCTCCACCGACCCAGCCGGGTGACGGGTCGAGCGAGACGATCGGCGGACACACGGTCGTCCTGCTCGCCACCTTCACCGCCAACGGCGTGGAGCAGGCGCAGGTGGAGGTGGACGGCACGGTCTACAACCCGTCGGTCGGGGAGAACTTCGGTCCGAACCAACAGTACCGACTGCAGTCGGTCTCGGGGAACTGCGCCACGTTCCTGTACGGCGACGAGTCGTTCACGCTCTGCACGTCGTCGAACAAGTAGGGGCCGGCATCGACGCCGGCGACGCGCCCACGGGGGGAGCGGTCGCCGGTTGTGCGGGGGCGGGCCCTTCGGGGCCCCCCCCGCCTCCTTCCCTATGATGTGGCGCATGCTGCGCTTCCTGACCGCCGGCGAATCGCATGGTCCGGGCCTGGTCGTCGTGATCGAGGGCCTGCCTGCGGGCGTGCCGGTGCGCACGGCGGCGATTGCCGGTGAGCTGGCCAGGCGCCGCCACGGATACGGCCGAGGGGGGCGTCAGCGATTCGAAGCGGACGCCTTCGAGATCCAGGGTGGCGTACGACACGGCCGCACGATGGGCTCGCCCGTGGCGATCACGATCCCGAACGTGGAGTTCGAGCAGAAGTACGGCGACATCATGGGACCCGAGGGCGAGGCGGACACCGCCCAGCGACTCACCCGGCCTCGCCCGGGTCACGCCGATCTGGTCGGTTCGATGAAGTACGGGTTCGACGACGTCCGCAACGTCTTGGAGCGTGCCAGCGCTCGCGAGACGGCGGCCCGTGTCGCCGCGGGCGCGGTCTGCAAGTCGTTGCTCGCCGAGCTCGGCGTCGCCGTGCTCTCGCACGTCGTGCAGATCGGCAAGGTGAAAGCCCGTCGAGCCTCGCCACCCACCCCCGACGATCGGGAGGTGATCGACGCGTCGCCGGTGCGATGCGCCGACCCAGACGCGGCCTCGAAGATGGTGGACGAGATCGACCGGGTGCGCAAGGACAAGGACAGCGTCGGCGGCATCTTCGAGGTCCTGGCATACGGCGCGCCCGCCGGCCTCGGCTCCTACGTGCACTGGGACCGCAAGCTGGACGCGCGCCTGGCGGCAGGCCTGATGTCGATCCAATCGGTCAAGGGCGTCGAGATCGGCGACGGGTTCGCGACGGCAACCCGCCCGGGCTCCAAGGCGCACGACGAGATCGTGATCCGCCGGGGGCGGCTCGCCCGCGCGTCGGCGCGCGCCGGCGGCATCGAAGGCGGGATGTCGACCGGGGAGACGATCCGGGTGCGCGCCGCGATGAAACCGTTCTCGACGGTCCCGCGCCCGCTGCGCACGGTCGACCTCGACACCGGCGCCCCCGCGAAGGCGATCACGCAGCGCACGGACGTGTGCGCAGTGCCGGCAGGTGGTGTCGTGGGCGAGGCGGTGGTGGCGTTCACCCTGGCCGATGCCGCCTTGGAGAAGTTCGGCGGCGACTCGCTGCCGGAGACGGCCCGCAACCTGTCCGCGTACCTGGAGACCCTGCCGTGATCGTCTATCTCGTGGGGATGCCCGGCTCGGGGAAATCCACCGTTGGTCAGGAGCTGGCCGGCAAGCTCGGCGTTCCCTTCATCGACCTCGATGCGGAGATCGAGCGCGCCGAGGGTCGCAGCGTGACCGAGATCTTCGATGCGGAGGCAGAGGCGGGGTTCCGCGCGCGGGAGGCGAAGGCGCTGCTGGCGAATTCCGTGCACGACCCCGCCGTCATCGCGTGCGGGGGTGGCGTCGTGCTCGAGCCAGCGAACCGGATCGTGCTGCGCAACACCGGTACCTGTGTGTTCCTCGACGTGCCGATCGAGATCTTGGAATCGCGGGTGGAGCCCAACGAGGACCGCCCCTTGATCCGGGCCGAGGGGGATCTCCAGCGGCTCCTGGCGCAGCGGGAGCCGGCCTACCGCGAGTTCGCGGGACACGTGGTCGACGGCAGCGGAGATCCGGGCGAGGTGGCGGACGCCATCGTCGAGGAGCTCCGTTGGAGCGTGTGACGGTCCCGATCCCGGGGCGGTCCTACGACGTGACCGTTGGCACCGGCGTCGTGGCTGCGGCCGGCGAGCTGCTTCCCGATCTGGGTCGAGCCACGCATGCGTTCGTCGTGGTGGATCAGGCCGTGGACGGTGCGTGGCTGTCCCAGCTCACATCTGCCCTCGAGGGCCGAGGACTGCATTGCGTGCCGTTGGCCGTCCCGTCGGGCGAACCGGCGAAGGCCATGCAGGTGTACGCAACGCTGCTGCATCAGCTCGCGGGGCAGGAGGCGCATCGCGACGACGTGGTGGTCGCGTTGGGTGGCGGCACGGTCGGCGACCTGGCCGGCTTCGTCGCATCGACGTACATGCGAGGGATGCGCCTGGTGCAGGTGCCGACCACGCTCGTCGGCCAGGTGGACGCGGCGATCGGCGGCAAGACCGCCGTCAACCTCCCCGAGGGCAAGAATCTGGTCGGGACCTTCTTTCAGCCGATCGCGGTGCTCTGCGATGTGGGTGCGCTAGCGACCGTGGCCGATCGGGACTACCGCTCGGGCCTCGGAGAGGTGGCCAAGTACGCCCTGACCCTCGACGTGGAACTGCTGGACACCCTGGAGCGCGACCCCGGTCCCGTGCTCGCTCGCGACCCGATCGCGCTCGAGTCGCTCGTCGCGCGTTGCGTGCGGATCAAGGCACGCACCGTCGCTGATGACGAGCGTGACAGCGGCACGCGTCTGTTCCTGAACTACGGCCACACCCTTGGTCATGCGCTGGAACGACTCGATGCCTTCGCCGGGCGCTCGCACGGCCAGGCGGTGGCGGCGGGCATGATCTTCGCGGCCAGGCTGGCCGAAGCGAGGGGCGTGTGTGTCCCTGGCCTGGCGGCCAGAACCGTTCGGCTGCTGACCTCGCTCGGGCTTGAGAGCGACGGGGCGTTGCCGCCCGTGCGTGACATCCTGTCTGCGTTTCGCATGGACAAGAAATTCCATGGGGGGGTGCGGTTCGTTCTGCTCGAAGACGTGGGTCGGCCGACGGTGGTCGGCAACGTCGGCGAAGACGAGCTGCGCACCCTCTTGATGGAGATGGGGGCTTCCGGATGAACGTGCTGTTCCTGTTCGGCCCCAACCTCGGCGCCCTCGGGCGTCGGGATCCGCAGACCTACGGATCGCAGACGCTCGAGGAACTCATGGGGGAGCTCGAGCTGCGAGCGTTGGAGCGCGGGCAGACGCTGCGCTGGCGCCAATCGGACCACGAGGGAGAGCTCGTCGGCTGGCTCCTCGCGGCGGCGAGCGAGGGCGTCGAGGCCGTCGTGATCAATCCCGGCGCGCTGTCGCACTACTCCTACGCCTTGCGCGATGCGATCGAAGCCTCGGGGATCCCGGTCCTGGAGGTGCACATGTCCAACATCTATGCCCGCGAGACCTTCCGGCACACATCGGTCATCTCCGATGTGTGCCGGGGCACGATCAGCGGTCTCGGGGCCGGTGGCTATCATCTGGCGCTGGAGGCGATGCCGTGGATCACCACGTGAGGAGGCGCGCGCTCGCCGCGCGCCTGGATGACCTGTCCGTCGACGCGCTGCTTGTGACCCGCCTGCTGCACACCCGCTACCTCACGGGGTTCACCGGATCCAACGGTCAGGTGGTGGTGCGACCGGACGGGGCGCTGTTCATGACCGACGGCCGCTACACCGAGCAGTCGCGCCGAGAGGTGGCCGACCTCGAGCGGTTCACGTACCTGAACCCGCTGCGGGAGGAGTTGCCGGCGCATCTCGCGGGCGTGCAACGGCTGGGTTTCGAGGCAGAGGAGATGACGGTGGCGGCTCGCGACCGGCTCGCCGACGCGCTCGGGGACATCGAGCTGGTGCCGACGACCGATGTGGTCGAGGAACAGCGGGCCGTCAAAGACGACGACGAGCGTGCGGCGATCCGTGCGGCGCAGGCCATCACTGACGCGGCGTTCGGACGCATCCTCGAGCATTTCGCGGTGGGCGTGAGCGAACAGCAGATCGCACGCACCCTCGAGGGGCTGATGATGGATGAGGGCGCCGAGGGGCTTGCCTTCGACTCGATCGTGGCCTTCGGCGAGAGCGCGGCGGAACCCCATCATGAGCCCTCGCACCGGCTGCTCGAGGAGGGCGACGTCATCAAGCTCGACTTCGGCGCGCGGTCCGATGGCTATCACGCCGACATGACGCGTACGGTCGCGTTCGGCGCACCCCCATCCGAGCTGAAGAAGATCCACGACATCGTCCGCGCGTCCCAACAGGCGGGCATCGATGCGGTGGTCGCCGGTGTGGCGGG
>DATECH010000036.1:0-9414 GCA_035287005.1 Actinomycetota bacterium
CGCTCACGCAGCTGACCCGCCACGTCGCCCCCGGCATGGTCGAACGCGGCCGGGGCCGCATCGTCAACATGACGTCCAATGCGGCGTTCCAGCCAGGGCCGTACATGGCCTGCTACTACGCCTCCAAGGCCTACGTGCTGCACTTCTCGATCGCGCTCGCCGAGGAGCTGAAAGGCACCGGCGTCACGGTGACGGCGCTCGCCCCCGGGCCGGTGGCCACCGGGTTCCAGGCCCGTGCCTCGATGGAGGACGCCCGGCTCGTGAAGGGCCGCGATCTCCCGAGCGCCCCGGCGGTGGTGGAGTGGGGCTGGGCGCAAGCCGAGAAGGGTCGCGCGTTCGCAGTGCACTCACCCCGGTGGAAGGTGTTCGCCTTCGGGATGCGATTCCTCCCGCGCACGACCGCCGCTCGCCTGGCCGCCCGCGCCAGCGAGCGCGTGTAGCGAAGAAGCACCTTCCCCGGGCATGCTGAAAGAGGGAGGAGCGTTCCCTCCCGATCAGACCTGGACCCTCCAGACCTCGCCGCTGATGAGGACGCCCGTCGCGGGCACGTACGTCGTGCCAACCGCGAACGCGGCGTCGCCGAGCGTTGCGACCGCGTTGCCCCTGACCCACCTCGCGGGCTGATCGATCGTCAGCGATCCGACGAGGACGCCCGCAGGTCCGTGGCGACGGACGAAGACGTTGATGCCGTTGTCCGTCAGGTCACGGCGCGTCCCGACCATCCAGATCCGGCCGGTGGCGTCGAGCGCGACGCCTCCGATCCGAGCCCGGATCTCCGCAGCAGCCCCCCAGACCCGATGCCAGACTGGGTCTGCCGTGAGCGTCAGCTGGCCGAGCCACGTACCGCCCCCGCGCAGCTGCGCGCCGACGATCATCCGGTCGGAGCCGAGCGCCAGGGAAACCGCCGGGTCATAGCCCATCGGGACGCCCGGACGCCGTGCCCACAGCGTCGTTCCGCCGTGCCGTACCTTCTGGATCAGCAGAGCTCCGGCGGGCGTGGTCTCGCCGTTCGAGCGCTCGATCGCAGCCCATCCTGCGGCATACACCGAGCCATCGCGGGCGATCGCAACCGAGTCGGCCGCGTCGTACCACGCAGCGTTGGCCGGGGCAGGCGGCTCGAAGTTGGTCCGCCAGAGCGAACGCAGTCCCGTGGTGAATCCGCGGAGATACCCGTCGACCCGCGCCAGCTCACCGCAACAGCCAGTGGCCGCCGTCGCCACGACGACCAGATCGCCGCGCACGGCGACATCCCGGACGGTTTGCGGGCCCGGGGGTCGGCAGTACCAGGCGCGTTGGGTGCCGGCCGCGTGCAGCAGCCGGCCATTCGGGCTGTAGGCCCGGATGAACCAACCGCCGCCCTCGCAGTTGAACCGCTGCACCGTACCGACGACGTACACGACGCCGTTGTCACCCACGGCCACCGCAACCGCGTTGGTCCTGAACGCCCTTGGTCGCTCCGGGTGCGGCTGCCACGCTCGGCTCCATACGACGTCACCCGCCGTTGTCAGCCTCGTGACCGTCGCGCGACCCCGATCCCACGACACGGTGCCGGCCGGTCCACGACCGACCGCGTAGACGGCACCGCCCGGGCCCGTCGCGACGTCGTTGGACGCCGCAACGATGTCGGTTCGCCACGTCGTTTCGAGCGCGGCGTTCACTGCCGGGGCGAGGGCGATCACCAGACCGAACACCGAGAAGAACGCAAGCAGACGTTTCATAGAGGCACCTCCTCCAGCTGGACGCTAGAGCAGCGACCACCACCGCGGCAGGGTCATCCGGCCCACACACGAACGGACCACGGTCGTGCGACGCGACCCGCGCTCAGACGTCGTAGTACAGGCTGAACTCGTAGGGGTGCGGGCGCAGGCGCACCGCGTCGCGCTCTTCGAGCCGCTTGTACTCGATCCAGGTGTCGATCACGTCTTGGGTGAAGACGCCGCCCTCGAGCAGCCACTGATGGTCGCCTTCGAGCGCGTTCAACACCTCTTCGAGGTCGCCGGGCACCTGCTTGACGCTCGCCTTGTCTTCGGGCGGCAGGTCGTACAGGTCCTTGTCGATCGGCTCCGGCGGCTCGATCTTGTTCTTGATGCCGTCGAGCCCTGCCATCAGCATCGCGGCGAACGCGAGGTAGGGGTTACACGACGGATCCGGCGTGCGGAACTCGATCCGCTTGGCCTTCGGGCTGGATCCGCCGACCGGGATACGCACGCACGCGCTGCGGTTCCGCTGCGAGTACACGAGCATGATCGGCGCCTCGTAGCCCGGCACCAACCTTCGGTAGGAGTTGGTCGTCGGGTTCGTGAAGGCGAGCAGCGCGGACGCGTGCTGGATCAGCCCGCCGATGTACCAACGCGCGAGGTCGCTGATACCGCCGTAGTTGACCTCGTCCCAGAACAGCGGCTCGCCGTCGGTCCACAGGCTCTGATGGGTGTGCATGCCCGAGCCGTTGTCCATGAACAGCGGCTTCGGCATGAACGTGACCGTCTTACCGGCCTGGTAGGCCGTGTTCTTGACCACGTACTTGTACTTCATGACGTTGTCCGCCGTGGTCAGCAGGGTGTCGTAGCGCATGTCGATCTCGGCCTGGCCGGCGGTGCCGACCTCGTGGTGGTGCACCTCGATCGTGAGCCCGACCCGCTCGAGGTTCAGCACCATGTCGGTGCGCAGGTCCTGATACTTGTCCATCGGCGGCAGCGCGAAGTACCCGCCCTTGTACCGGGGCTTGTACCCGAGGTTGCCGCCCTCTTCGATCGAGCCGGACTTCCACGCCCCCGCGATCGAATCGACGTGGTAGTAGCCCTCGAACTCGTTCTGGTCGTAGCGGATCGAGTCGAAGATGTAGAACTCGGCCTCGGGCCCGAAGAACGCGGTGTCGGCGATGCCGGTTTGCTGCAGGTAGAGCTCCGCCTTCTTCGCGATGTTGCGTGGGTCGCGCGAGTAGTCCTCACCGGTGATCGGGTCTTTCACGAAGCAGGTGATGTTCAGGGTCGGGTGCTTGGTGAACGGATCCATGTACGCGGTGGTGGGGTCGAGATCCAGGAGCATGTCGGACTCCTGGATCTCCTGGAACCCTCGGACGGAGGAACCGTCGAAGGGCTGGCCGTCAGCGAACTTCTCCTCGGTGAGCTCGTGGATCGGCAGGGACAGGTGCTGCACCCGGCCCGGCAGGTCGGTGAAGCGCAGATCCACGATCAATGCCCCGGCCTCCTCGGCCATGGCGATGACGTCTGCGGACGTCCTCGGGTTCGCCACGATGACTGCTCCCTTCCCCTCGGTGGTCCCTCGACGGACCGCGATGCACCAAGGGTAGGAGGCACGGAGCCGGGTTCCGTTACCTCGGCGTTAACTCTCGGTTACGGGTGGTCGATCCGGTACGACGCTCGCCCTTCGGACCGATCCGATCCTCCGTGGCCCACGAGGTGGTCAGCACGCCCGTTGGGTGGACGCAAGCGCCCGCCCCATCCGCTCGCGCCACTCGGAGCGCCGGGCGGTCAGCTCAACCAGTGCCGCCCGTGTGCGTTTGCCGGGCATACGATCCGGCACAACCGGGACCCCCTCGTACATCTGACCGAGCACCGCTCGCAATGCGTTCACTGCAGACGAGCAGATCTGGGAAGCGCGCGCTTCCGATATCCCCATCGACGTCGCTATCTCGTGCAGGTACTCCTCGCGGAAGAAGTGTCGCTCGACGAGGTCTCGCTGCGCGGGTGGGAGCGCATCGACGGCGGCCAGCAGCGTGCCGGTCAACTCTTGCTGGTCGTACGCCTGGTCGGGCAGGGTGGTCACGTCCTCGGTGCAGGCTTCGGATACGGAGTCGCCGTCGTCGGCCGGCGGGTCGAGGCGCAGGACCGTCGCCCGCGCGATCTGCTCATTGTGGGCGCGTAGCGCATCGACGGAAAGCTCCAGCCTGTCAGCCAGTTCGTCCTCGCGAGGTGCGCGACCGTGCTCTTGTTCCAGGTCGCGCCGCACGTTCTGGATCGCCCGACCTCGGACCCGAACCCCTCGCGAGGCCCAGTCCCGATCGCGAGCGGAATCGATGATGGCGCCGCGCACGCGGATCCGCGCGTACTGCGGAAACGATGTACCGACCGCAGGGTCGTACCGTTCGGCCGCCTCTACGAGTCCCAGAGCTCCTGCGCTCCAGAGCTCATCGCGGTCGATCGAGCGCGGGTAGTGTGCTGCGACCTCCCAGATCAACTGACCAACGAGGTCGAGGTGCTCCCGGATGAGCGCGTCGCGCTCCTCGATCGTCGGGGCGACCCGGCCGCGCGTCGAAAGCGCATGTGTCAACCGATCCTGACTCATGATTCCCTCCCTCGTTTCCTCCCACCGCGGGAGGTGTGACCTCCCGCGGTGCCCTTCGCGCCGAGGGCGCTCCGGTTGTCACAGGTATCGGGGGAGATGCGGGTGCGCTAGATACATCGGAGTGCGGTGACTGCCCGAAGTCGGGTAGATGTTCGTACCGTCACTTGGGCACACGTTTTCGATGCCGCCGGGACTAGGCGAACCTCACCCGATCCACTCCTGGCGCTGGCGATGGTCCTACGGCAGCGGCCGCATGCGACCGACAAGCGCTGTGCCCCAGGTTATGGAGGCAAGCCTTTTGCTTGTGGCGGAACCATCGACGACAGCGGCGTTCTTCAGGCGGGCACTCGGAGCCCGTGGTCCGATCTCGGCGCTCGTGGACGCGGGGGTCCGGCGCATACGACGGATGAGGTTCATGGTGCGGTGTCCTCCCTCCCAGGATGCGGGCCGTTCGCGGTGCGGGGCCTCGTGGCGTCCATCGGCCGAATCACTCGATTGTTAAGAGGCCCGAACGTGGTCCGGGGCCGGCGCCGAAGGCGCCGGCCCCGGGTGCCGGGGGGGGGATGGGTGAAGAGGTTACGTGCGGCGAGACCGGCGACCCTCGCGTCGGGTGTCCTCTTTGGTCACCCGCACGCGAGCCGGATCGCGCTGCATGAACGTGGCTGACACGGCGGCGCCGAGGGGGATGAGTCCCAGGACCGGGACGAGCTTCGCGGTGGTGAGCCATGCGTTCATGGCTGTGACATCGGCCCCGGCGCCGTCGCTCGCGCAGGGCCCAGCGGAGTCATTTCTTCGTGGTTGCGGTTGGCTAGGCCTCCCGGTCCGCGGCCGGGAGTAGGCCGAAGGGCTCAGGCCTCGCCGCGGGCGCGGTAGCCGACGGATCGCACTGTTTCGATCAGGTGCTCGTGCTCGGGCCCCAGCTTGGCGCGCAGCCGCCGTACGTGCACGTCGACGGTGCGTGTGCCCCCGTAGAAGTCGTAGCCCCAGACCTCTCGAAGGAGCGCCGGACGCGTATACACGCGCCCGGGATGCAGGGCCAGGAAGCGCAGCAGCTCGAACTCCTTGAAGGTCAGATCGAGTGGGCGCCCGCCCGCGGTGACCTGGTAGGTCTCGGTGTCGATGTGGAGCGGGCCGAGGCGTACGAGCGACCCCTCGCCGGTGCCGGATCGGCGGCGCAGCATCGCGAGCCGGGTGCGCAGCTCGCCAACCGGCGCTCCCGGATAGACGAACTCGTCGGCGACCTCGTGCCAGGGGTAGCGTTCGAGGTCCTGCCGTTCGACGATGACGATCGCGGGCACCTGGGCGTCGCGACCGCGAAGCGCGGTCAGCACCGCCCACGCCTGGCCGGGGTTCTCGCCGGCGTCGACCAGCAGCAGTGACGGCTGGAGGTCGAGGCCGTGGTCGAGGGAGCTCAGCGCGAGGGGCTCGTGCTTCAAGTCCGGGCGCACCTCATCGAGGGCAGGCAGCGCCTGCGCCGGTGAACGGTCGGAAAGCAGCAGCACGGCGGCCATGGAGGTATCTCTACCGTACCCGGTCGGCAGGCTCGCCGGTAGGCTTGACCTGCGATGACGATCAACGTGCGCCTCTTCGCGGCCCTCAAGGAGTTGGCCGGCGCTTCCTCGGTGGAGGCCTCGGGCCGCACGGTCGGTGCCCTGGTCGATCAGGTAGCGGCCGGCCGGGGGGAGCGCTTCGGTGCGATCGTCGCCGTGTCGTCGTTCGTCGTGAACGGCGAGCGGGCCGATCGCTCGACCGTCGTGGCCGAGGGCGACGAGGTCGCGATCCTGCCGCCCGTCAGCGGCGGCCGCCCGGCGGTCACCACCACACGGGCTTGGCCACCATCAGCACCAGGATCGTGAGGGTCAGCACGGTGACGACCACACCCCAGCGCCGCGCGTCGTCGGCGACCGCCCGGTACTCGCCCTCGCCGACGCCGCCGGTGGCCAGCCGCTCGGCAAGCGCGGTCTGTCGACGGTGCGCGGGGGCGTAGCGCGTGATGGCCAGCACCGTCAGCGCGACGTACAGGCCGATCGAGATCTCGAGCCAGCTCTGGCGCAGCAGATCGATGTTCACGAGGAACACGAGGGCCAGCCCCGTGATCAGCTGCAGCACGTACGCGGGGGTCGTGAGACGCCGATCGATCCAGGAAACGGTCTTCAGCGCGAACACCCGCTCGGCCGCGCCGGCGGCGTCGCCGCGAGCCATCCACAGGCCGTAGGACAGCGAGAACCCCACGGCCACAACGGCGCCGAACACGTGGAGCACCAGGAACAGCCGGATCATGCGGGCAGCGTATCGAACGCCGCGTTCGCGAAGGGTGGCCAACCCTGGGATACTCCGCGGATGCGGTTCCACCGAGTGTTGCTCGTGGTCAACCCCGTGGCGAGAACCGTGTCCAAGCCCACACTCGCGGTCATCGAAAAGGCCCTGTCCGCCGACTTCGCGCTCGAGGTCGCCGAGACCAAGGAAAAGGGGCACGCGAGCGAGCTCGCCGGCCAGGCGGTCGCCGACGGCATCGACCTGGTCGTCGTCTTCAGTGGCGACGGCACGATCAACGAGGTCGTCAACGCTCTCGCGGGCACCGAGGTCGCCCTCGCGGTCTTGCCGGGCGGTGCGACCAACGTGTTGGTGCGGGCGCTCGGTCTGCCTACCGACCCGGTCGAGTGCACCGGGTTGTTGATCCCCAAGGCGCTCGACGACGAGGCGGTACCCCTGCACCTCGGACGGGCGGACGGCCGGTACTTCGCGGTGAACTGCGGCGCGGGCATCGATGCTGCCGCGATGCGGCGCCTGGAGAAGAAGTTCCCCGAGACGAAGGCCAAGTTTGACCGCGCCGCGTTTCGCGCCGTCTCGTGGGAGCTGTTAGTTGGCTACGCGGGCAAGCAGCCGGACCTGGCGGTCTCGATCGACGGCGGCGAACCGGTGCAGTCACTGTCGGTGATGGTTGGGCGAACGGACCCGTACACGTTCTACAAGGAGCACGGACTTCGGATGACGCCCGACGCGTCCCTGGACACGGGCCTCGACGTGCTGTCGATCCGCAAGCTCAGCCGTCGCCACGTGCCACGGATCGCCTGGCAGGTGTTCGGCTCCGCGCGCCACGTGCAGGGCCGCGACCTGGAGTACTCCCACGATGCGGCGCACGTGCTCGTGACCGCCGCCGAGCCGTTCCCCGTCCAGGTGGACGGAGACCCGCTGGGCGATCACCGGCGCCTCGAGATCGAGCTGGCTCGCGAAGCCCTGTGGGTCGTGGCGTAGCGCTGCGGGCGGCACGGCTCGCCGTTTGCGTATCCTGACCTGCGACTCCGACTGCGAAAGGTTCTCGCCACCATGTCCGACACGTATCCGATCGCGCCGCACGGCGGCACGCTGGTCAACCTACTGGCCGGCGCCGACGACGCGGCGAACCTGGCCGCCGAGGCGGCCAACCTGCCGAAACTGGTCGTCAACGAGCGCGAGCTTTCCGACCTGGAGATGCTTGCCACCGGCGCCCTGAGTCCACTCACGGGTTTCCAGGGCGAGGCCGACTACGTCGGCGTTTTGGACGATATGCACCTGGCCAGTGGTCTCGCCTGGGCGATCCCGGTGGTCCTGAGCGTCGGCGACGACGACCAGCATCGTGTGGGCGGCGCCGACGCGATCGCGCTGTGTCCCGCCGAGGGTGCCGAGCCGATCGCCGTGCTGCGCGTCACGGGTCAGTTCAAGCGCGACAAGTACAAGGAGGCGCTCTCCGTCTACCGGACCGACGACCTCGAACACCCAGGCGTCAAGGCGATGTACGACAGCGGCGACACCTGCATCGCCGGCGAGCTCGAGGTGATCGCGCTGCCCGGCCACGACGACTTCGGCAACTACCGGCTCACACCGGCCGAGACCCGCGAGGCCTTCCGGCAGCGAGGCTGGAAGACCGTGGTGGGCTTCCAGACCCGAAACCCCATCCACCGCGCACACGAGTACATCCAGAAGTGCGCGCTGGAGATCGTCGACGGGCTGCTCGTGCACCCGCTGATGGGAGCCACCAAGGCGGACGACGTGCCGCCGAAGGTTCGCATGGAGTGCTACGAGGCGTTGTTCGCCGGGTACTACCCGCACGACCGGGCAATGGTCAGCGTCTTTCCCGCGGCGATGCGCTACGCCGGTCCGCGCGAGGCGATCTGGCACGCGATCGCCCGCAAGAACTACGGCTGCACGCACTTCATCGTGGGTCGCGACCACGCGGGCGTGGGGACCTACTACGGCACCTACGACGCGCAGAAGATCTTCGGGGAGTTCGAGCCCGCGGAGCTGGGCATCACGCCCCTGATGTTCGAGCACTCCTTCTGGTGCAACAAGTGCGAGGGTATGGGCTCTCCCAAGACGTGCCCGCACGAGGCCGACGACCGCGTCTCGCTGTCGGGCACGAAGGTGCGCGAGATGCTGTCGAACGGGGAGCGCCCGCCCCAAGAGTTCAGCCGCCCGGAGGTCGCCGACATCCTGATCGCGGCGCTGCAGGCATAGCGGCCCGCGTCGGCGACGCGGTGTAGCATCCCGCCCGTGAGCGAACACCCGGCCAACCGTCGCATCGATAAGATCCGCGATCCCGCGTTCGTGGAGGGCATCGAGGGACTCGGCCTCGACGATGTGCGCGCTCGTCGAGACGAGTGTCTGGCCGAGCGCGAGTACCTCTCGCTGCTGCGTCGCCTGCTACAAGGGCGCGCGGAGATCCTGAAGGCGGAGGTGGAGGGCCGAGCGAGCGGCGAGACTGATCCGCTCGTCGACCGGCTGTCGCAGATCCTGGCCGACGACGAGCACCCGGTCACGTCGCGCGGCGAGGTCGTGCGCATCGGGGTGCCCGAAGACGAGATGCTCCTCGCCCGCCGCAGGGTCGAACGCCTGGTGTCCGATGCCGGCATCTCGGACCCGGCGACGCTCGACGATCAGGCGCTCGGGACGGCGATCGACGCACTCGTCGGCGAGGAGCAGGGCGTGTCGGAGGCTCGACGCGATGTGATCGCGGTGCTCGACCTCCTGCAGGACGAGCTGAAGCGCCGCTACAAGGACGATCCGACGCTGTCGCTTCGCTGATCCGGGTCTTTCGGTACCGCGCGACCCCCGACCGGGGGAGACCATCAC
>DATECH010000037.1:0-7325 GCA_035287005.1 Actinomycetota bacterium
ACATGCCCGCTGACCAGCCGGCCGGTGCGTGGGGCGGCGCGGGCGCCGCAGCGCCGGTGGCGCAGGCCAAGGTGCCGACCGACCGGATGCCCACCGCCGGTTCCCGCCTGGGTGCCTATCTCGAGGATCTCGCTTCGGAGGCGCCGACCCCCGGCGGCGGAGCTTGGGCCGCGGTATCGGCCGCCGCCGGCGCGTCGTTGATCGCGATGGTCGCGAGGCTCACGATCAAGAAGAAAGGTTTCGAGGGCGTGGCCGAGCGCATGCGGGCCATCGCCGACGAGTGCGACGACGAGCGGCACGCATTGCTCGGTCTGGCCGATCGTGACGCCGAGGCGTACCGGGACGTGATGGATGCGTACAAGCTGCCGAAGAACACGCCGGAGGAGCAGCACACCTGGTCCTTCACGCTGCAAAAGGCGCTGGAGCGCGCCGCCGACATCCCGCTGGAGGTGGCGCGCCGCTCCGTATATCTCATGGCGCTTGCCGAGGAAACGCTATCCGCGGGCAATCCGAACGCGGCATCCGACGCGCTGAGCGCGGCAACGTCCCTGCATGCGGCGGCGCTGTCGGCGCTCGCCAACGTCGATATCAACGCCATCACGTTTCTGGACAAGACGCGGCAGCAGGAGCTGACGGACTCGGCGAACTCGCTCCGGCACCGCGCACAGTCCATCCTGCGGGACGTGAGCGAGGCGTTCTTCATCACACTGCACGTGTAGGCCTAGGGCCGCCGGACTTGCGCCCGGCGCCGCATCGCGCCAGGCTCGCGGGGTGCGGATCGACGCGATCGTCTTCGATTGCCGTGACGCGGCCCCGCTGGCGCGCTTCTGGGCGGAAACGCTCGGGTGGAGCGTCGCGCCCTACGACGAGGCCGAGCTCACCAGGCTCGCGTCCAAGGGCATCACGGATCCCGAGGACGATCCGAGCGTCATGGTGGAGCCGCCGGAGGACACCGAACTGCCGATGCTCTTCTTCACCGAGGTGCCCGAGGGCAAGGTGGCCAAGAACCGGGTCCACCTGGACGTGGTCGCCGAAGATGAGCTCGAGGCGGAGGTGGAGCGTCTCGAGGGCCTCGGGGCTTCGATCCACAGCTGGGCCGAGGGCGACGGCGGCATCTGGTGCGTGATGCTCGACCCGGAGGGAAACGAGTTCTGCGTGATGCCGCCCGACGACGACGTCGCTTAGAACAGGCCGATGGTCGTGCCCTCGGCGTCGATGTCGACCCCCATGAAGTTGGGCGTTCTGCCGAGGCCCGGCATGCGCTGCATGTCCCCGCACAGCACGACGACGAACCCGGCGCCGGCCGCCGGCACGACGCCGCGGACCGGCAAGCGGAAACCGCGGGGGCGGTTGAGCAGCAGCGGGTCGTGGCTCAGCGACAAGTGGGTCTTGGCCATGCACACCGGCACCGTGCCGAAGCCGAGCTCGTCCATGCGCGCGAGGTCTTTGCCGGCCTGGGGCAGGTAATCCACCCCGTCGGCGCCGTAGAGCTTCGTGGCGATCGCGTCGATCTGGCTCCGCAGCGGCGTGCCCTCCGGCGTGAGCTGATGGAAGGTGTTGGGTCGCTCGCAGGCCTCGACGACCGCGGCGGCGAGCTCGGTGGCGCCGTCGCCGCCTTCGGCGAAACCCCGGTTGACGACGACCGTCTCCGCACCTGCGTTCACGGCCAGCTCGTTGATCAACGCGATCTCGGCATCGGTGTCGGTCGGGAAGTTGTTGATCGACACGACGCACGGCAGGCCGTACTCGCGAAGGATCGCGACGTGGGCGGACAGGTTGTCGATGCCACGCGCCAGCGCGTCCAGATCCTCCGTGCCGAGGTCGGCGAACGCCTTCCCCCCGTGGGACTTCATCGCGCGCACCGTGGTGACGAGCACCCCGGCGCTCGGCGCGAAGCCGCCGAATCGGCACACGATGTCGCAGAACTTCTGCAGGCCCAGGTCGCTCGCGAACCCTGCCTCGGTCACGACGTAGTCGGCGAGCTTCAGCGCGATCCGATCCTGGATGATCGAGTTGTTCGCGTGGGCGATGTTGCCGAAAGGCCCCGCATGCAGGAAGGCCGGCTGGTGCTCGAGGGTCTGCACGAGGTTGGGCTCGATCGCGTCACGCATCACGACGGTCATGGCGCCCGCCGCCAGAAGATCCTCGGCGGTGACGGGAGCGCCGTCGTAGGTCGAGGCGACGATGATGCGCCCGAGGCGGGCGCGCAGATCCTGCAGGTCGCCCGCGAGCGCGAGGATCGCCATGATCTCGGAGGCCGCGGTGATCACGAACCCCTCCTGGCGCGGGACGCCGTGCACCTTGCCGCCGAGGCCGATCACGGTGTTTCGCAGCTCGCGATCGTTCACGTCGAGCGTGCGCGGCCAGGTGATCGTCTGCGGGTCGATCCGCAGGGCGTTGCCGTGATAGATCGAGGCGTCCAGCGCGGCGGACAGCAGGTTGTGGGCGGCGGTGATCGCGTGGAAATCCCCGTTGAAGTGCAGGTTGATCTCTTCCATCGGCACGACCTGGGCGTAGCCGCCCCCCGTGCCGCCGCCCTTGATGCCGAACACCGGCCCCATGCTCGGCTCCCGCAACGCCAAGATCGCGCCCTTGCCGATCGCGCCGAGTCCCTGCGTGAGCGACACCGACGTCGTGGTCTTGCCCTCGCCAGCCTTGGTGGGCGTGATGGCGGTCGTGATCACGAGCTTGCCGTCGGGCCGGTCGGCGAGCCGATCCAGGATCGACAGCGACACCTTGGCGCGATGCGGGCCGTAGAGCTTCAGCTCGTCCGGGGCGATCCCCGCGGCGGTCGCGATCTCGGTGATGGGGCGAAGGGCGGCTTGTTGGGCGATCTCGAGACCGGACTTCATGGCGGCGTGGGGCTCCTTCACGTACGTTCGGGGTCAGGGCGACTGCGACCATAGCGCAGGGGTGACCGCGCACGAGAATCGCGGTGACCCCCGGTCTGACCGGAGGTCAGGTCCCGATAACTAGCAGGATCAGCGTCCCCGCGGCCAGGACGAGCAGCGCCCCGGTGATGGCCCACGTCGCCGCGGCCGGCATCGATCGGAACCTCCCCTCGGCGAGGGCCCGCTCGACGGCTCGATGGCGCACCGCTCCCATCACGATGAGCGCCACGCCCACGAGGGCGAACCCGGCGCCCAGCGCCACGAAGCCGGCGGCGTTCGCCTCGTCCAGCAGTGCGGGAAGCAGACGGCCGACCGCCAGGGCGACCGCGAGCGCGGCCAAACCGGAGCGCCACCAGGCGAGCAGGGTGCGCTCCTCGGCGAGATAGGTACGCCGGGATGGGTCGCCGAAGTCGCGTTCGTCAGGATCCGCCATGCACGCATCATGCCCGATGGAGGCGCTCGAGTGCGGGAGGGCTAGGCTGGAACGGATGGCCGCGCCCGAGCAGCTTCGCCGCAACGTCACGCCCGTGCGGGTGGTGACCGTGCTGGGCGGCGCGCGTTCGGATCGGGCCGATTCCCTGGCGACCGAGGAACCGTTGGAGATCCGCGCCGCAGGTCCCGGGCAGGAGGCCTCCCGCGTGGCGGTCACGATGCGTACGCCGGGTGGGGATTTCGAGCTGGCGGCGGGGTTCCTGTTCACGGAGGGGCTGGTTCAACCCGGCGACGTGCGTCGCGTCGCGTATTGCGACGACCTCGACGACGAGGAGCAGCGCTACAACGTCGTGACCGTCACCCTCGCCTCAGCGTTCGACGCGGCGCGACTGCATCGGAACTTCTTCGCGACATCGTCGTGCGGTGTCTGCGGGAAGGCCTCGCTCGACGACATCACGGTGCGCTGCCCGGCGGTGCCTCCCGGTTTCACCGTGTCCGCCGCTGTCGTGACCGGGCTCCCGGAGCGCCTGCGAGCGGCGCAACAGGTGTTCGATCGAACGGGCGGGCTGCATGCGGCGGGGCTGTTCACTGCGGCGGGGGAGCCGATCGCGATCCGGGAGGACGTGGGCCGTCACAACGCGGTCGACAAGGTGATCGGTGAACAGCTGCTCGCCGACCGTCTCCCGCTGCGCGACGTCGTGCTGCAGGTCTCAGGAAGGGTGTCTTTCGAGATCGTGCAGAAGGCCGCGGTCGCAGGCGTCCCGGTGCTCAGCGCGGTCGGCGCGCCCTCATCCCTGGCCGTCGAGGCGGGGGAGCGGCTCGGCGTCACCGTGGTCGGGTTCGTCCGCGACGGCCGGTGCAACCTCTACAGCCACGCCGGCCGCATCCGGTGAGGTCGGGGTCCGCCGGGCGCCGCCCCAGTCGTAGATCACGCTCGTGCCCACGACGAGATCCTGCACCGAGCGCTGCCGCCGGCTGAAGGCCACCCAGACCAGGAGCAACGGGAACAGCGCACACAGGAGCGCACGCACCGCCGCCCGGGGCGCGCCCAGTTCGCCGCCCGCGGCCGTGCGCACCCGAAGCCCGAGCACCCGATCCCCGTACGTGCGCCCGTTGGTGGTCCACGAGACCGTGAAGTAAACGACCAGCGTGAGGAACCCCGCCGTGTAGGCGACCGGGTACGACACGATCGGGAAGGTGAAGCGAGCGCCCTGGCGCAGGAAGGTCACCCCGGCCACCCCGAGGTAGGCAGCGATCAGCGAGACCACGAGCACCGCCAGGTCGATGAGGTTGGCGGCCACGCGCGTGACGAGGCCTGCGGGCTGCCCGTGGAAACCGCGAGCCTCCGCGGGGATGGTTTCGACGTTGAGGTGTCTCGTCGTCATGCGTGACCGTCGTCGTGCGCGTCGCCGTCCGGTCGTCGTGCGAGAAGCCGATCCACGGCACGTCGGACCGCACGGTCCGCGTCGACGCCTCGGAGTCGCACGCTGCGCACGCCCTCGGAGGTCGTGTCCGTCGTCGCCTCACGGATCAACTGCGGCAGATCGAGCTGCTCGATCACGTCGGCCGCGATCGCGGCCAGGTCAACGCGGTCGAGCACGGCCCCGATGTCGACCCGTTCGGCGAGCGCGTCGACGTCGATGCGGGCGGCGAGGCGATCCATGTCGAGCCGGTCGACCAGCGCGTCGATGTCGACCCGCTCGGCGATCCGCTGGATGTCGACATGCTCGAGCACGAGCTCGGTCACGTCGAGCTGATCCATGACCGCGTCGGCGGCGCGTCGGACGCCCTGACGCAATGCATCCGAGGCCGCGGGGTCGCTGCGCTCGCGCTGCGCGTCCCACGAGCGCTGCCAGTGCTCCAGCAGCTCGCGGATCTCCGGACGGTCCGCCGCCACGGCAGCGGCCGACGCGGCCGGCGCGACGAGGGTGTGTTCGAACGCGGCGAGCATCGCGCCGGCCGCGCGCAACCCTTCGATCACGAATCCCGCGGCAGCCCCCGTCACCAGGGCGGCGTTGTCGGAGGCAGGCGCGGGCTGCTCGCCGCCGCGCAAGATCGACGTCGTGGCCGTCGCACCG
The DNA here is from genome assembly GCA_035287005.1 of Actinomycetota bacterium. Taxonomy (GTDB): domain Bacteria; phylum Actinomycetota; class UBA4738; order UBA4738; family HRBIN12; genus AC-51. The sequence goes on from DATECH010000037.1 coordinate 5,402, forward strand.
AGTGTGACGAGGCCGATCAGGACCTGGATCGCCTGCTCGATGCTCGAGACGGCGGCGTCGTCCGGCGCCGCCTGTGCCGTCGCGGCCTCCTCGGCCGCCGCCGGCAGCTCGTGGATCGGGATCGGTGTCGGTTCGTGCACCCCGTCATCATGGACCCGTTCCGCCCCAAGGGTCCACCCGAGCGTGTCGGCGGCGTGTCGTAGCGTGTGCCGATGCCGCGACGATGCCAGTGGGTCCCCCTCGACGATCCGCGCTACCTCGCCTATCACGACGAGGAGTGGGGAGTGCCGGTCCACGACGAGCGACACCTGTTCGAGATGCTCACCCTCGAGGGCGCCCAGGCCGGATTGTCGTGGCGCACGATCCTGTACAAGCGAGAGGGGTACCGGCGTGCGTTCGCCGGGTTCGATCCCGCGACGGTCGCCCGGTTCTCTCCCGTGCGCGTCGAACGCCTGCTGGCGGACCCCTCGATCGTGCGCAACCGGCTGAAGGTGGAGTCCACGGTGGCCAACGCCCGAGCGACGATGTCGTTGTGTGCGGAGGGCGGGTCGCTCGATGCGCTGCTGTGGTCGTTCGTCGACGGCGTGCCGAAGGTCAACAGGTGGCGGGATCTCGCGGACATACCCGCGGAGTCATCGGAGTCCACGGCGATGTCCAAGGACCTCAAGCGGCGAGGGTTCCGGTTCGTCGGTCCGACGGTGTGCTACGCCTTCATGCAGGCGGTGGGCCTGGTGAACGACCACGTCACCGGCTGTTTCCGGTATCGCACCGTCGCCGCCGGCTGAACGACGGTCAACGGGGAGCGCAACGCTCGTGCCGGTGCGGAGCCGAACAGGTCCTACAATCGCAGCGACCGACCCGCGAGCGCGGGTCGCAGGAAGGAGCGCCCATCGATGGCAGCAACGATGACCCGGCTCACCGAGCCGATGGTTCGCGACAACGGCGTGCTGCGCGCCGCCACCTGGGAGGAGGCCCTGGACCGGGCCGCTGAGGGGCTGCGCCGCGCGATCGAGCGGAACCCCGGTTGGGGCGCAGGGATCTTCAGTTGCTCGAAGGCCACCAACGAGATGAACTTCGTCGCAGGCAAGTTCGCTCGCCAGGTCCTTCGAACCAACAACATCGACAGCTGCAACCGCACCTGACACGCACCGTCGGTCGTCGGTCTGGCGACCGTGTTCGGTGCCGGTGGCGGTACCAGCTCGTACGAGGAGGTCGAGCACACCGACCTCGTCGTGCTGTGGGGATCGAATGCGCGCGCCGCGCATCCGATCTTCTTCCACCATGTCCTGAAGGCGCTGCAGCGCGGCGCCCGCCTGATCGTGATCGATCCGCGCCGTACCGAGACCGCGCAGTTCGCGGACCTGTGGCTCGGCATCGACGTGGGCACCGACGTGGCCTTGTCCAACACGATCGCGCGCGAGATCATCCATGCCGACCTCGCGCGCACCGACTTCATCGAGGGAGCCACGGACAACTTCCGGGAGTACGCGGCCAGCGTCGAGGACTGGACCTTGGACCGCGGCGAGGCGGTGACCGGCGTGCCCGGCGAGGTGATCCGCGAGGTTGCGCACGCGTACGCCGAGGCGGACACGGCGATGATCTGCTGGACCTTGGGGATCACCGAGCACCACAACGCGGTCGACAATGTCTTGTCGCTGATCAACCTCGGCCTGCTGACGGGCCACGTCGGCACCTACGGCAGCGGCCTGAACCCGCTGCGCGGGCAGAACAACGTCCAGGGCGGGGGCGACATGGGGGCGATCCCGAACAAGCTCGCGGGGTTCCAGGACATCGAGAAGGACACGGCGGCCCGCGAGCGCTTCGAGGCGGCGTGGGGGGTTCCGATCGAGCCGCGCGCCGGCTGGCACCTGACGGCGATGTTCGAGGCGATGGAGCGTGGGGACCTGACGGCGGTGTACTGCAT
>DATECH010000038.1:0-11753 GCA_035287005.1 Actinomycetota bacterium
AAGGAACGCGACGTGCCGGTCGGGCGGATGGCCCGCGAGGCGGTGGACGCCTACATCATGGGCGGTCGCCCTTCCCTGGTCGCCACCCGATCGCGGGGGGCGCTGTTCCTGAACACGCGCGGCGGCAGACTGACCCGGCAATCGTGCGCCCGCCTGCTGGATGCCCATGCCCGCAGAGCCGGCATACGGCGAACCGTCACGCCACACGACCTGCGGCACTCCTTCGCGACGCATCTGCTGGAGGGAGGCGCCGACGTGCGCGTCGTGCAGGAGCTTCTCGGACACGCGAGCGTCGCGACGACGCAGATCTACACGCTGGTCACGACCGAACACCTGCGCTCCGTGTACTTCACCGCGCACCCGCGGGCCCGACGTCATCCTGCACGGGAAGGAGCGACGCCATGAACGCATCCCAGCTGGCTGCGCTACGCGACGCACTCGAAGGGCAAGACCGCGTGCTCCGCCACGAGATCGCCGAGCTCGGCGCCGACCCAGACGTCGATGAGGTGACGTTCGACGCGGACGCCGGGTTCTCCGATCGTTCCCACAGCACGGAGGAGCGGGGGCGCGTGATCGCGATGGGCCGCACCCTGCGCGCGAACCTGCGAGAGGTCGAACGGGCGCTGGCGAAGCTGGCCGCGGGGACCTACGGAGCGTGCGAGCGGTGCGGACGGCCGATCGACGACGAGCGGCTCGAGGCGATCCCGTGGACCCCGCTGTGTATCGACTGCAAACGGCTGGGCGACTGACGTGCAACCACTTGTGCCTCGTGTGTGCGTGCTGGTGTGCGACTCGTGGGGCGTCGGAGACGCGCCGGACGCCGCTGCCTATGGCGATGCCGGCTCGGACACGATCGGGAACACCGCCCGCAGCGTCGGCGGGCTGCGGGTGCCGACACTGGAGTCGATGGGGCTCGGTCTCCTGAGCGACATCCCGGGCGTCGCGCCTCGCGCCGACGTCGGCACGGCCCACGGTCGCGCGACGGAGATCTCGGCCGGTAAGGACACGACGACCGGCCACTGGGAGATGATGGGGATCCGGCTCGGGGAGCCGTTCCCCCTGTACCCGAAGGGGTTTCCTTCCGAGGTGATCGAACCGTTCGAGGCCTCGATCGGGCGCGCGGTCCTCGGGAACGTGCCGGCGTCGGGGACCGAGATCATCGCCGAGCTCGGACCCGAACACCTCACGACCGGGCGCCCCATCGTCTATACGAGCGGGGACTCCGTCTTCCAGGTGGCGACCCACGTGCAGGCGGTGCCGTTGGAGCAGTTGTACGCGTGGTGCGAACTGGCGCGCCGTCTGCTCGTCGGTCCCCATCGCGTCGGGCGGGTGATCGCCCGGCCCTTCGAGGGTGAACCGGGCGCGTTCGTGCGTCGGCCCGAGCGTCGCGACTACAGCGTGCCGCCGCCGGGCCCCACGGTGCTGGATCGGCTCGTCGAGGCGGGCGCGCACGTCGTAGGGATCGGCAAGATCCAGGACATCTTCGATCACCGCGGTCTCACGCGGGCGGCGTACTCGGACTCCAACGAACACGGGGTGGCGCTGACGATCGCGGCCCTGCGCGACCCCGCCTCGCACCTCGTGTTCGCCAACCTCGTCGACTTCGACTCGAAGTACGGTCACCGCAACGATCCCTCGGGATACGCAGCGTCGATCGAAGCGCTCGATCGACGGCTGCCGGAGCTGATCGACGCGCTCGACGGCGGTATCCTGCTGCTCACGGGCGACCACGGATGCGATCCGACCACGCCCTCGACCGACCACTCCCGCGAGCGCACCCCGTTGCTCGCCGCGGGCTGCCCGGGCGGGCCGCACGACCTCGGCACTCGTTCGTCGTTCGGCGACGTCGGGGTTACGGCGGCGGCGCTGCTCGGCGTCGAGATGCGAGGGCTGCTCGGCGAGAGTTTCGCGGCCGACCTGGGGTTCGGTGGATGAGCGGCTGGGACCCTCGCCCCGCGATCGCGTTGAAGCGGTCGGGGTCACGTGTTCCGGCTGAGGACATCGAGCGCATCGTGCTGGCGTACGCGCGTGGGGAGGTTGCAGACGGTCCCATGGCTGCCTTTCTGATGGCCTGCGTCCTGCGCGGGATGGATGCCGGCGAGACGGATGCCATGACGCGAGCGTTCATCGCGTCCGGCGCCTCCGTGACGCTCGGCGATGTCGGTCGCCCGGTCGTGGACAAGCACTCGACCGGTGGGGTGTCCGACGCCGTGTCGCTGGTGTTCGCGCCGCTGGTCGCCGCGCTCGGGCTCGCGTGCGTGAAGGTGTCCGGCCGGGCGCTCGGGCACACGGGCGGCACGATCGACAAGCTCGAGGCGATACCGGGATTCCGGGTCGATCTCGACATCGAGCAGATGCGGCGGCAGGTCGAACGCGTCGGGTGCGTCATCACGTCGCAGACGCCCGAGCTGGTGCCCGCGGACGGAGCCGTGTACGCCCTGCGAGATGCGACGGGCACGGTCGAGTCGGTGCCGCTGATCGCCGCGAGCGTCATGGCCAAGAAGCTCGCGGTCGCCTCCGACGTGATCTTGCTCGACGTGAAGGCGGGTTCGGGGGCGTTCATGCGTGACGCGGCCGCGGCCGCGCAGCTCGCGGACGCATGCTTGGCGATCGCGCGGGCGGCGAGACGACGGGCCGGTGCCGCGATCACCGACATGTCGCAACCGCTGGGCACAGCGATCGGTAACGCCTTGGAGGTCGCCGAGGCGATCGAGGTCCTGCACGGGCGGCGGGACGGGCGCCTGCGCGACCTGGCCGTGTGGCTCGCGGCGCGGGCGCTGACCAGTGCCGTTGGGATCGGACCGGATGAGGCCGCGGCCGCGGCCTCATCCGCCCTCGCCGACGGCAGCGCGCTCGCGAGGTTCGCCGCATGGGTCGAGGCGCAGGGTGGCCCCCCGCTGGTGATCGACGACCCTGCCGGTATCCTGCCTCGAGCCGCCGTCCGGCTGCCGATCCTTGCGGCCGCGAGCGGCTTCGTATCCACCGTCGACACCGCGACGGTCGGGCTCGTCGCACAGGGTCTCGGGGCCGGGCGAGCGCACAGGGGCGACACGGTCGACCCCTCGGTAGGTATCGTGCTGACGGCGAAGATCGGCGAGCTGGTGGAGCGGGGAGAGCCGATCGGCACGGTGCACGCCCGCGACGCCGGATCCGCCGAGATCGCCGGCAACGCGATCGCCGCCTCCCTGCAGGTTGCAGCGGAGCCGGTGGCAGCGCCACCGCTGGTGTACGGATGGAGCGAGGAGGGGTAGGTGGGGGAGTTCACAACGACGTCGATCCGGTACGCGGCGTACCTGGGATGCTCGCTGATGATAGGCATGATCGCGCGCGAGTACGCACGGGCCCTCACGACCTCGCGGTTGGGCGACCCGACGCCGAGGCTGTGGGGACGCCTCACATGGAACCCGCGGGCGTGGTTCGACGCCTTCGGATCGGGCCTGCTTCCGGGTTTGGTGCTGTTCCTGTGGGCCGCGGCATCGGGCTTCCTGCCGCCTCCCGCGGCCTACGGGAAGCCGGCGCCGGTCGATCCCTCGTACCTGCGCCATCAAACCCGCGATCAGGTGCTGATCGGGTTCGCGGGGCCGCTGGTCAACGTCGCGCTCGCGTCGGTAGCGGGGCTGGCGCTTCGGGCCGGAACCTCGCTGTCCTTCGAGGTGATCGTCGCGCTGGTCGCCTTCGAGTTCACGCAACTGAGCCTGGCGTTCTTTCACCTGCTGCCGATCCCCGGTCTCGACGGCGCGCGACTGGTGGCGCTGGCGCTGCCGCCGGACGCCCGGCGAGTCTACCGGGACGCCGATCGATTCCTGCCGCTGTTCGTGCTCGCGGCGCTGTTCTTGATCGGCGGGGTGATCCAGTCGATCGTCTACGGTCCGGTCAACGCGATGTGCAAGTTGCTCTCCGGATACTCCTGCACTCCCTAGCGTTGCGCGGAGCGGGCCGTGCCTCGCGATATCATCCCGCCCATCGTGAGCGAACCCTCCGTTTCCACGCGCTCGAAGCGTGTCGTGACCGGCTACCGGCCCACCGGTCCTCTCCACGTCGGGCACTGGGCCGGCAACGTGGAGAACATGCTTGCCCTGCAGGCAGACCCGGGATTCGATTGCCACTTCTTCGTTGCCGATTGGCACATGCTGACCACGCACTACGACCGCTCCGACGAGTTGCCCGGATTCGTCGAGGGACTCGTGCTGGACTGGCTGGCCGCAGGCGTGAATCCCGACCGGGCGGTGATCTACCGCCAGTCCGACATCCCGGAAGTGGCGGAGATGGCTCTGCTGTTCGGCATGATGACCCCGTTGGGTTGGCTGGAGCGCGTCCCCTCGTTCAAGGAGCGTCTGCGTGACATGGCCGAGCGGGACATCGCGAACTTCGGCCTGTTGGGCTACCCGGTACTCCAGGCGGTCGATATCGCGATCATGCGAGGAGAGCTCGTTCCCGTGGGCGAGGATCAGGTCGCGCACCTCGAGCTCAGCCGCGAGATCGTTCGGCGGTTCAATCGGATCTACAGTGACGTGCTGGTCGAGCCGCAGCCGCTGCTGTCGGCCACGCCGCTGATCCCCGGCGCCGATGGGCGCAAGATGTCCAAGTCGCTCGACAACGCGATCGGGATCCGCGACGACGAGGACACCGTGCGCGCGACGGTCCGATCCTTCATCACCGATCCGCAGAAGCTGCGCAGAGGAGATCCGGGTCGTCCGGAGATCTGCCCGGTGTTCGCGCTGCATCGCAAGTTCTCCCCCGACGACGTGGAGCGGATCGAGGCGACCTGCCGAACCGGGGAGCTCGGCTGCGTGGACTGCAAGGGGATACTTGCCGACCACCTCGTCGAGATGTTCGGCGGGTTCCGCGAACGCCGGCGCGAGATCGCATCCACGCCCGGGGTCGTCAGCGACGTCTTGGCGGCCGGAGCCGAGACCGCCCGCCAGGTTGCCCACGCGACCATGACGGCCGTGCGCGACGCGATGCACCTCGGGTGATGCGGTGAACGGCGAGGCGACGGCCGCGAGCGGATCGATCCCCGCGGGCTTCGCGATCGACGTTCCGGGGTTCTCCGGACCGTTCCGTCTGCTCGCGGACCTGATCTTGGAGCAGAAGGTCGACGTCTGCGACGTGCCGATCTCGACCGTGACCGACGGGTTCCTGCGATACGCGAAGGAGTCGGAGGCCTGGGACTTGGAGGAGGCCACCTGGTTCCTGGCGATCTGCGCCGTGTTGCTCGAGCTCAAGCTCGCTCGGCTGACGCCCAGGCATACGGAGCTGGACGAAGAGGACCTGCTGGGTGGCTCTCCCGATCTCGCGTATGCGCGGTCGCGGGAGCTGCGAGCGTTCCGCAGGGTGGCTGTCGAGCTCGCGCGACGCTTGGAGGACGAGGCCGGCTTCTTCGCGCGCGACATCGGTCCCGGCCCGGAATTCTCGCACCTGTATCCCGACCCGATGCTCACCGTCACGACCGAACAGCTCGCCGCGATCGCCGCCACGCTGCTGCGTCCGCCGCCGACCCTGGATCTGTCGCACGTGACGCCGATCCGCTTCACGGTCACCGACGCGATGCAGGCGGTCGTGGATCACCTCGTGGGTCTGGATGTTCGTCAGGCGACCTTCCGCGAGCTGACCGCCGACTGCGAAGAACGGATCCACGTCGTCGTGCGGTTCCTCGCGTTGCTCGAGCTGTACCGTGACGGCAAGGTCGAGATCCAGCAGGCGGCGACCTTCGGTGAGATCGAAGTCGAGTGGAAGGGGTGAGCCGTCCGTGACGGATCCTGTGAGATCGTTCGATACTCGCGCACTCGAAGCGCTGCTGTTCGTGTCGGACGAGCCGCTCACGCCCGCCGTGCTGTCGCAGGCCCTCGAGCTCGACCGTCCGACGGTCGAGGGTATGTGCGACCGACTTCAGAACGAGCTCGAGGCTCGGGGCTCGGGGCTCGTGTTGCGCAACGTCGCGGGCGGGTGGCGGCTGTTCACGCACCCGGATTCCCAACCGACCGTCGAGCGCTTCGTCCTGTCGTCCCGCCAGGCGCGGCTGACGAAGGCGGCGCTCGAGACGCTCGCGATCGTCGCGTACAAGCAACCCGCGACGCGCCACCAGGTGAATGCGATCCGCGGCGTGAACTCCGACGGTGTGCTTCGAGCGCTGGTCGATCGCGGCCTGATCGAGGAATCGGGGCGCGACGAGGGGCCGGGGCGTGCGTCGCTGTTCGCCACGACGGCGCAGTTCCTGGAGCGACTCGGCCTGCCCTCGCTCGCGTCCCTGCCCTCGCTGGCGCCGCTGCTGGGCATCGACGCCGATGTCGACGATGCGGTCGATCGCGTCGTCGGATCCGAGGACGCGCCCGCACCGATGTCTGTGGACGAGGTCCCCGAGGAGGCACCGCCCGAGCACCTGGAGGCATGAAGGTGGGCGAGGAGCGCCTGCAACGGGCGCTCGCCCGTGCGGGCTACGGCTCGCGTCGTTCGTGCGAAGAACTGATCGCGGCAGGCAGGGTGACGGTGAACGGCAGGGTCGCCACGCTCGGCGATAAGGTGGATCCGACGCTCGACGTCGTCAAGCTCGGCAGGGCGACGGTCAACCTCGACCCGAACGTGAGGTACCTGGCCGTCCACAAGCCGATCGGCGTCGTCACGACCATGCACGATCAGCACGGGCGTCCCGATGTCCGGACGCTGCTGCCGCCCGATGGACCCCGGGTGTTTCCCGTCGGTCGGCTGGATCTCGAGAGCGAGGGCCTGCTGTTGCTCACCAACGACGGCGATCTGGCGAACGCGCTCACGCATCCGCGTTACCAGGTGGAGAAGGAGTATCTGGTCGAGGTCCGGGGGACGCCGACCACGAAGCACATCGGGATGATGCGGCGTGGCGTAGAGCTGGATGACGGGCCGGCGCGGGCGCGCTCGGCCCGCATCGTGGACGCTCGCGGTGGCCGGGGACAGCTCACCGTGACGATGACAGAGGGTCGCAAGCGCGAGGTCCGCCGCATCCTCGAGGCGGTGGGCCTGCCGGTCACGAGGCTCGTGCGCGTGCGCATCGGTCCGATCCACCTCGGACGGCTGAAGGCCGGCGAGTCCCGGGATCTGACGCCTGAGGAAGTGCTCGATCTGGGTCGGCTCGTCGATGCGGCCGAACGTCGGCTCCGTCGCAGCGCAGGCGGCTCCCTGTAGCCTTGCTCCCTGGGGTGCGTGGCCCCACGGCCCGTCGGCGGCGTCGAGCCGACCAGGAGGTGCGAAGGCGTGAAGGTCCGGGCTGCCCGAGGGGCGATCGTGGTGTCAGAGGACACGGTGACAGGCGTGCACGCCGCGACGGGCAAGCTTCTAGAGGCGCTGCTCGTTCGTAATGCGGTCGAGCACGGGGATCTGATCAGCATCCTGTTCACGGTCACCGACGACCTCACGAGCGCGTTCCCCGCCGAGGCGGCCCGCCGGATGGGGCTCGGCGATGTCCCGCTGCTGTGCGCTCGCGAGATCCCGGTCGCGGGCGCCATGCCGTCGGTCGTGCGGGTGCTCCTGCACTTCCACACGGAGCTGAACCTCGGCGAGGTCACACACGTGTATCTCGATGGCGCGGAGAAGTTGCGCGATGACCTCGACGCCGCCAGCTGAGGCGGGCGCCGCGCCCGGGAGTCGGATCGCGATCCTCGGCACGGGTCTGATCGGCACCTCGATCGCGATGGCGTCGAGCCGCGCGGGCTGCCCGGTCGCGGGGTGGGATCTCGACCCCGACGTCGCCGCGCGCGCCGCCGCCCGCAGCCGTTTGGACACCCGGCCGACCCTCGAGGGCGCCGTCGAGGGAGCGGAACTCGTGGTGGTCGCCACGCCGATCGGCGCCGTCGCCGACACCGTGGTGGCGGCACTTCGAGCGGCACCGGAGGCCGTGGTGACCGACGCGGCGAGCGTGAAGACCAGCGTGGTCGAGGAGGTTCGCCGGGCCGCGGGCAAGGATCGTGCCATGCTCGGCCGCTACGTGCCCGGTCACCCGATGGGCGGGAGCGAGCGATCGGGGCCCGAGCACGCCTCCGCCTCGGTCCTGGACGGCGCGGTATGGGTGCTCGCCGCGGGCCCCGAGACGGCGCCCGCGTCGGTAAACGAGGTCGAGGGTTGGGTCGAGCTGATCGGCGCGAGACCGGTGCGGCTGTCGCCCGCCCGTCATGACCGGCTGGTCGCGATCGTCAGCCACCTGCCGCAGGTCGCCTCCACCTCCCTGATGGGGTTGGCGGCCACGGAGGAATCGGACGAGCCGGAGATCCTGGTGCTGGCGGCTGGCGGATTCCGAGATCTCACGCGGCTCGCGGCGTCGCAGCCCGCCCTGTGGAGCGACATCTTGCTCGCCAACCGCCACCACGTCGTGGAGGCGATCGATCTGTTCATCGGGCGTTTGGAGCGGCTGCGCTCGGACATCCGCGGCGGCGATGCCTCGGGTGTGGAGGATGTGTTCGAAGGTGCGAAGCAGGCACGCCTGCGTCTCGCGACCAAGCCGACGGTGCGCTCTGGCGTCGCGGTTTGGCAGGTCGAGATCCCCGACGAGCCCGGCGCGCTGGCGCGCATCACCGCCGTGCTCGGAGCAGGCCAGGTCAACATCGAGGACCTGCAGATCGTGCACTCGCCCGAGGGCGGCCGAGGCACGGTGCACCTGACCGTCGCGGGCGAGTCCGCCGAGTCCGCGGCCCAGGTACTGGCGGGCGGCGGCTACGACCCGATCAGATTGGCCTGACGTGGACGTCATCATCGGCCCGGGTAACACGCTGGCCGGCACTTCGGTCGTGCCCGGAGACAAATCCATAGCCCATCGTTGGCTGATCCTCGCAGCCACGGCGGACGGGTCGAGCCGTGTGGCAGGGCTTCCGCCTTCCCTCGACGTTCGCTCGACTGCTGCCTGTCTGGCGAGCCTCTCCGGCAAGTCTCGACCTTCCCTCGACGTCTTCGCTCGGAACGCTTCGTCCCCGGTCGACGGTGGTGGTTCCACGTGGAACACACCCGGAGGGATCGTGCCCGGCTCGACGCTTGAGGTCGAGGGTGAGGGCCGCGAGGGCCTCCGTGCTCCTGAGGATCCCCTGGACTGCGGCAACTCGGGGACGTCCATGCGTCTGCTTGCGGGCGTCCTCGCCGCCGCTCCGTTCCGAACGGTCCTCACGGGAGACCCCAGCCTGTCGAGTCGACCCATGGAGCGGGTCGCGGAGCCACTCCGCTCGATGGGCGCCACGATCGAGACTACCGATGGGCACGCACCGATGACGGTGTCCGGCGGGGCGCTGAGGGGGACACGGTTCGCGCCTCGGGTTCCGTCGGCGCAGGTCAAGAGCGCGGTGCTGTTCGCGGGTCTGGCCGCGGACGGCGAGACGACCGTGGTCGAGCCCGCGGCTACGCGGGATCACACGGAGCGGGCGCTCGCTGCGCTCGGGGCTCCCATACATCTGGATGAGGAGGGGATCCAGCTGAGCCGCTTCCACCACGGTGGCTTCGAGGGCGTCGTGCCGGGCGATGTCTCGTCCGCGGCGTTCCTCATCGCCGCGGCGGCGCTCACCGGTTCCCGCATCACGATCGCGCAGGTCGGGCTGAATCCGAGTCGCATCCACTTCCTCGACGTGATGGAGCGTATGGGGATCCGCACGAATCGCACCGTGCTGGGGTCGCAAGTGGGGGAGCCGATCGGCACGATCGAGGTCGAGGGTTGCGACGGCATCCGCGCCGTGCGGATAGAACCCAGCGAGATCCCGCTGATCATCGACGAGGTGCCCGTGCTTGCGGTGCTGGCCGCGCACGCGCCGTCCGACTCCTGGTTCTTGGACGCTTCGGAACTGCGCGTGAAGGAGACCGATCGGCTGGGCGCGATCGCGTCCGGTATCCGGGCACTGGGGGGCCATGCGGCGGACGAAGGCTCGGACCTCGTCGTCGCCGGGGGAGGCCTGTCCGGGGGCCGCGCCGACGCCGGAGGCGATCACCGGATGGCGATGGCTTTGGTCGTGGCCGCCCTTGCCGCCGGCACGTCGTGCCGCATCGGCGGGATCGAAGCCGCAGACGTCAGCTTCCCGGGGTTCGTCGACACGCTGCGATCACTCGGAGTGGACGTACAGGAGGTCGAGTGAGCGCCGCGGTCGTGATCGCGGTCGACGGCGCGGCCGGCAGCGGCAAGTCCACCCTGTCGCGTGGTCTCGCAACCGCCCTCCGCCTGCCCTACGTCAATACGGGACTGATGTACCGGGCCCTCGCGGCGGCCGCGATCCGTGCCGGCGTGACGCCGGACGACGAGCCCGGTCTGCTCGCACTCATCGAACGGTTGAGGTTCACGGTGTCCGACGCCGAGCCGCGTGAACTGCTGGTCGAGGGTTTCCCTCCGCAGGCGTTGACGACGGCGGAGGTCGAGTCGACGGTTTCTGCCGTCGCGCGGCACCCTCGCGTGCGTGCGTGGATGCGGGACCGGCAGCGCGCGATCGGTGCGACGGGGGCGGTGATGGAGGGGCGAGACATCGCGTTGGTCGTGTTCCCTGATGCGCGCGTGAAGCTCTTCCTTCGCGCGGCAGCGAACTCCCGATCGCTCCGTCGCGCGAGCGAGCGCGACACGCACGACCCCGCGGCCATCGCCGAGGCGATGCGGGCGCGCGACGAACGCGACGCGCGAACCAACGTCCTCGAGCCGGCGCCGGGCTCGATCGTGCTCGACACGGATGAGCTCGGTATCCGCGCCACGCTCGAGACCGCGCTGGAGATCGTGCACGACGCGTGGCCGGAGTCGGACGCGTGAGCCGGCCGCCGCAGATCGCCGTCGTCGGGCGACAGAACGTCGGAAAGTCGACGCTGGTCAACCGGCTCTTCGGCAAGCGCGCCGCCATCTCCCACGGCATGCCAGGCGTGACCCGCGACCGGCTCGAACTGGAGGCGACCTGGCGCGGGAGACGCTTCGGCCTGGTCGACACCGCGGGATACCTGCACCGCGCGAGCGGGCTCGAGGCCTTGGCGGCGAAGCAGGCCGACCTGGCCGTCGCAAAGGCGGACCTGATCCTGCTCGTCGTCGACGCGCACACCGGCATCACCGAGGAAGATGCGCTGCTGGCCCGCCGGCTGCGGAAGGCCCCGACGCCGGTGCTCCTGGTCGCGAACAAGGCGGACTCCCGCGCCGACATCGCAGACGTCGCGGAACTGCACCGACTCGGGCTGGGGGAGCCGTTCCCGGTGTCCGCCCTGCACGGGTACGGCACGGGCGACCTCCTCGACCGCCTCCTCGACCTGCTGCCCGAGGCGCCCGGGATCGACGACCCGTTGCTGGAGCCTCGGTTCGCGATCGTCGGGCGCCCGAACGTGGGGAAGTCAAGCCTGTTCAACCGGATCCTCGGCGCTGAGCGAAGCGTGGTCTCCGAGGTGCCCGGAACGACGCGGGACAGCGTGGACTCGCTGATCGAATGGCCCGACTACGGCTCGGTTCGCTTCGTCGACACCGCGGGCATGCGTCGAGGCACGAAGGTCCGGGGCGTCGAGTACTACAGCGTCGTGCGCGCACAAGACGCGATCGCCGCGGCGCACGTCGCGATCCTGGTGGTCGACGCGCTCGACGGGTTCACCGTGGAGGACAAGAAGATCGCGAACCTCGTCATGGACGCGGGACGTGGCCTGCTGCTCGTCGCCAACAAATGGGATCTGGTCGAGGACAAGGACAGGCTGTTCAACAACCTTCAGCAAGAGGTTCAGCTCTACGCCAAGGCGACGATCCTGCGAACGTCCGCGACGCGAGGGCAAGGCGTTCGCCGGATACCGCCGATGCTGATGGACCT
>DATECH010000039.1:0-9083 GCA_035287005.1 Actinomycetota bacterium
AACTGCCGGCGGGACACGTCCTTCGGGTGCCGCATGCTTACCCCTCCTTTAGCCGACCGGGCGGCTTCGATTGACCGCCGATTCAAACGCCGATGGCGGTGACTACCATAGGTCGACCGTGCTATGCAAGGTTTCGTCCCACCATCCGATGGGGCTAGACCCCGCGGTCGCTCCCAACCCGTTGTACGCACGCACCCGGCCAGCGGTTCGACGAAGGCCCTCATTGTCGGCCCGGGGGCCCGCGTTGCTAGCATCCCGGCCTCGCATCCCGCGAGTCACCGAGGAAGAGGGATATCCGTGAGCGACCCCACCGAGGCGGTCTTGCTGGTGGAGGACATCGGGCCCGTCCGGCGTCTGACGATGAACCGGCCCCAGGCCCTGAACGCCTTGAACCACGAGCTGACCGAGGCCATCTCGGAGGCGATCCGGGCCGCGGGCGCGGATGAGGGCGTGTCCGTCGTGATCCTGCGTGGGGCGGGACGCGCGTTCTGCTCCGGCTACGACCTCGCCGAAGACGCCGATGAGGGCGAGCTGGACGCGCGCGGCTGGCACGCGAGTCTGGCCGGCGGCACCGCCCGGATGCTCGAGATCCTGGACTGCCCGAAACCCGTGATCGCCTCGGTGCGGTCCTACTGCCTGGCCGGCGGCACCGACCTGATGCTGGCGTGCGACCTGGCGGTCGTCGCCGACGACGCGAAGTTCGGCTACGTCGACATCCGGTTCGGCTCGGGCGTCGTGTCGATGTTGTTGCCGTGGGTCGTCGGAGTGCGGACGGCCAAGGAGCTGTTGTTCACCGGAGAGGACCGGATCTCGGCCGAGGACGCCTTGCGGATCGGCATGGTCAATCGGGTCGTGCCCGGCGATGAGCTGGACGACGCGACCCTCGCGTTGGCGCAGGAGATCGCGAAGAACGAGCCGTTCGTGATCCAGATGACGAAGCGCGCGCTCAACCGGGTCTGGGACGTCGCGGGATTCCGCGCTGCGATGGCCGCCAACACCGAGCTCGACGTGATGATCGAGACCACGAACCTGCCCGCGCGCGACGAGTTCCGTCGCATCACCGCCGAGCAAGGGCTGAAGGCCGCGATCGCCTGGAGGGACGCGAAGTTCCGCGGTGACACCTCGTGACGGGGTGGAACCTCGGGCCGTTGCTCGCGCCGCGTTCGATCGCGATCGTCGGCGCGTCGGAGTCACCGGACAGCTGGGCGCCGGAGATCGAGCGCTCGTTGCGGCATTTCGGCTTCGCGGGCGAGCTGTATCCGATCAACCCCAAGTACGGCGAGGTGTGGGGGCGGCCGTGCCTGTCTTCGATCGCGGAGCTGCCTCGCGGGGTTGACCTCGTCGTGTTCCTCGTGCCGGCCCGCGTGGTCGTGCGGATGATCGAAGAGTGCGGGAAGCGCGGCGTGCGCGGGATCATGGTGGTGTCCTCCGGTTTCGCCGAGGCCGGCGAGGAAGGTCGGGAGCTGCAGGCCGAGCTGCGTGATGCGGCGCTGCGGAACAAGATCCCGGTGCTCGGGCCGAACGTCGAGGGATTCGTCAACTACATTGACCAAGTGGCGCCCTACGGCACGACGCCACCCGCCGCGCCCGTGAAGGGCGGGATCAGCGTGATCTCGCAGTCGGGCACGGTCGCATGGACGATGAACCAGATGGCGTCGGACCGCGCGGTGGGCCTGCGGATCATCCTCGGTGTGGGGAACGAGGCGGTGCTGGGGCTGGGCGACCTGTTCGCTTGGGCCGCAGCGGATCCCAAGACCAAGGTCGTGACGAGCTACATCGAGACGATGCGTGATGTCGCCGGCATCGGCGCCGGGCTGGATGCGCTGCTGGCGGCCCGCAAGCCGGTGCTGATCTGCGCGCCCGAAGGCGGGTCCGAGGCGGCGCTTCGCTCCATCATCGCGCATACGGGCGCGCTCGCCGGCAACACGGGTCTCCGCGATGCATGGCTGCGCGGTCACGGCGTCGTGCTCGTCGAGGACCCCGTCACGATGTTCGAAGCCGCCGTGCTGCTGTCGCACACGAAGAAGCTGCGCACGGATGGCGTGGCCGCGGCGCTGCAGTCCGGCGGTGCGTGCACCCTGTTCGCCGAGGCCGCGGGTGCCGCGTCCCTGCCCTTGCCGGAGTTCTCCCCGAAGACCGCCGTCGCGTTGAAGAAGGCGTTGCCGTCCTTCGCGTCGCAGAACAACCCGCTGGACGTGACCGGGCAGGCGGCGGTCGAGACCGACATGTTCGTCGATGCGCTCGCCGCGCTGGCCGCAGATCCCGGAGTCGGGCTGGTCGCGTTCGACGCCTTCCCGCCACGGCTGCCCGGCGAGACGCCGTGGGCGGATCCCGTCTTGACCAAGGCGATCGAACTGCAGCGCTCGACCGGCGTCGCGTTCGTGTCGCTGTGCATGAGCCCGCTCGCCTACATCGACCAGGCCAAGGCGTTCACGAAGAAGTGGAAGCAGCTGCCGTTCCTGCAGGGGCATCGGGCATCGGCCAATGCGATCCGTGCGTTGCTGGAGTTCCAGGGCGTGCGGCAGCGGGCGGTGCCGTCGCTGCCGCCCCATCCGAGCCGGGCCAGTGCGCTGCGGGTCTTGCGCGGGGCCTCTGGGCCGGTGGACGAGGCGACCGGTGCGGCGTTGCTGGAGCTCTACGGCGTGCGGCGCCCGGCCGAGGCCGTCGTCGCGACGCCGGCAAAGGCCGCAGCGGCCGCAGCGAGGATCCGCGGACCCGTGGCGGTGAAGGCGCTCGCGCCCGAGATCCCGCACAAGGCGCGGCTCGGCGGTGTCCGACTGGGGTTGCGCGGCACCGGTGAGGTGGAGTCCGCGGCCGCGGACGTGCTGGCCGCCGCGCGGCGGGGCGGTGCGAAGGCGCCCAAGGTCCTCGTGCAGGAGATGGTGCACGGCCACGAGGTGTTGGTGGGTGCGATCGTCGACGAGCAGTTCGGCGCGACCATCACGATCCGCCCGGGTGGGGCGCTGGCCGAGGCCGGCGAGGCGACGTTCGTGGCCGCACCGCTGACCGCGAAGCAGGCGCGCGCGTTCGTCGAGTCCCAAGCGGATCGCTGCGGGTTGAACGCCGAAGAGCACGATCTGGGCGCGGTGGCCAAAGCGGTGGAGTCGATCGCGCGTGCGACCCACGACCTGCAGGATCGGATCTCATCGCTCGAGGCGAACCCGCTGCTGGTCGGCCCGCGCGGCGCGGTCGCCGTCGACGCGCTCGCAGAAGCCAAGCCGCCCGCGTGATCTTCGGCCTGCTTGCGGCCCTCGGATGGGGCCTCGCGGACTTCTTCGCACACCTGGCGGGCAGGCGACTCGGGTCGCTGATGGCGGTGCTCATCGGGCAGCTGCTCGCCGTCGTCGCCATCACCGGCATCTTCCTCGCGTCGGGACACGGTCTCTCGTCACTCGAGGGCTGGTGGTGGCTGGTCGCGATCAACGGCATCGTCGCGATGTCGGCCTACGCCCTGCACTACCACGCGCTGGAGCTCGGACCGGTTTCGGTGGTCTCGCCGATCGGAGCGGGCTACGCGGTGGTCGGCGTGTTGCTCGCGATCGCGGTGCTCGGGGAACGCCCGAGCGCGATCGAGTTCGTCGGCATCGGGTGCTCCATCGTCGGGGCCGTCCTGGTCTCGACCGACCTCACGGCGATGCGCGCCGGCCTGCGGCAGCACCCGCCGGGCTTGTGGTGGGCCGTCGCCTCCGCCGTCGGGTTCGGTGTGGCCGGCTTCACCCTGGGTGTGGTCTCGCAGGAGACCGGCATCTGGCAGGTCGCGACGTTCGCCTCGCGCTGGGCGATGGTGATCGCGTTCGTGCCGCTGGCGGCCGCGCGGCGTGGCGAGTTCTCGCGGCTGCGCACGGCGACCGTGCTGGGGGTCACGTTCGCGCTGGTCGCCGGCGCGACCGACGTGCTGGGGGTCGCAAGCTACTCCGCCGGCGTAGAGTCCGACGCGCTGTCGGTCGTGCTCGCGGCGAGCGCGGTGTTCCCGTTGATCGCCGTGCTGCTGTCGCACGTGACGCTGCACGAGCGGCTCGCGACGAACCAGTACGTCGGCATCGCGTTCGTGGTACTCGGACTGCTGCTGCTCGGGCTCGGGTCGTAGCTACGCGGCGCCGTGGCGGTAGTAGTCCACCTTCTCCGGTTCCAGCGGCGTGTTGCCCAAGATCAGGTCCGCGGCCTTCTCCGCGGTCATCATCACGGGCGCGTAGATGTTGCCGTTCGTGACGTAGGGGAAGACGCTCGCATCGACGACGCGCAGGCCCTCGGTGCCGTGGACCTGCATCGTCAGCGGGTCGACGACGGACAGCGGATCGGTCGCGTCGCCCATCTTGGCGGTGCACGACGGGTGCAGGGCCGTCTCGCCGTCGCGGGCGACCCAGTCCAGGATCTGCTCGTCGGTGTCGACGCTCGGTCCCGGTGAGATCTCGCCGCCGTTGAACGGCGCCATCGCCGGCTGGTTCAACAGCTTCCGGGCGACGTGGATCGCCTCGACCCACTCGCGCCGGTCCTGGTCGGTCGACAGGTAGTTGAATCGCAGCGCCGGATGGACGCGCGGGTCGGCGCTCTTGAGGCGGATCGTGCCGCGCGCATCCGAGTACATCGGACCGATGTGGACCTGGTAGCCGTGGCCGCCCTCCGGCGCCGAGCCGTCGTAGCGGATCGCGATCGGCAGGAAGTGGAACATCAGGTTGGGATAGGCGACGTCCTCGTTACTCCGCGCGAACCCGCCGGCCTCGAAGTGGTTCGTCGCGCCCGGTCCCTTCTTGAAGAACAGCCACTCGGCGCCGACGAACGGACGTCGCCACATCTTCATGTAGGGCGCGACCGACACCGGCTGCGTGCATGTGTATTGGATGTAGACCTCCAGGTGGTCCTGCAGGTTCTCGCCCACGCCGGGCACGTCGGCGATGACGCCGACCCCGTGTTCGGTGAGGTGCTCGGCGGGGCCCACGCCCGAGAGCATCAGCGTCTGCGGCGAGTTGATCGCGCCGCCGCACAGCACGACCTCGCCCGTGCGGACGCGGTGCACCGTGCTGCCGCGGCCGTGCGTGTACTCGACGCCGACAGCCCGGTTGCCATCGAAGACGATGCGGGTGACGAACGCACGCGTGCGCACATCGAGGTTGCCGCGGTGCATGACCGGGTGGAGGTATGCGCGAGCTGCCGACAGGCGCTTGCCATCGTGCACGTTGCGATCGAACGGCGCGAACCCCTCCTGGCGGTAGCCGTTCACGTCGTCGGTCAAGGGGTAGCCTGCCTGCTGCACCGATTCGAAGAAGGCGCCGAACAAGGGGTTGGTCGCCGGGCCGCGCTCCAGCACGAGCGGGCCGGAGTGTCCGCGGAACGGGTCGTCGCGGTCGGCGGCGAGGCAGGACTCCATCCGCTTGAAGTAAGGCAGGCAGTGCGCGTAATCCCACGAGTCCATCCCGGGATCGGCGCCCCAGCGCTCGTAGTCCATCGGGTTGCCGCGCTGGAAGATCATGCCGTTGATCGAGCTGGACCCGCCGAGCACCTTGCCGCGCGCGTGATAGACCTTTCGCCCGTTCATGTGGGGCTCGGGCTCGGACTCGTACTTCCAGTCGTAGAACCGGCTGCCGATCGGGAAGGCAAGCGCCGCAGGCATATGGATGAAGACATCCCAGGGGTAGTCGGAGCGGCCGGCTTCCAGCACGAGGACGCGATTCGAGCGATCGGCGGACAATCGGTTGGCCATCGCACTGCCCGCGGAGCCGCCGCCGATGATCACGAAGTCGAACGTCTCGGTCATCTGCCCTCCCCGTCGTTCGGCAGGAGTCTGACACGTCGGAGGCGCGCTCTGCGCGGTGGGCGTTGTCGAGGCGGCAACCGCCATGTTGCGCTCTTCGCGCCGGTGGCACACCATCCACCGGTCGGCTCGATCGCGAGGGGCCTGCCGTGAGTGAACAGGAGCCGAAGGCGGATGTGAACGAGGGGGCCCGGTGAGCGACGTAGCGCAGGCAACGGTTTCGTGCCGCAACGTGTGGAAGATCTACGGAGAGAAGGCCGACAAGATCGTCGGCACGCCGGCCGCTGATCTGCCGCGCGCCGAACTACAGGAGAAGACGGGCTGCGTGGTGGCGGTCCGCGATGTTTCGTTCGACGTTGAACCCGGCGAGGTCTTCGTCGTGATGGGGCTGTCTGGTTCCGGCAAGTCGACGCTCGTGCGCATGTTGAATCGCATCCACGACCCAAGCGCAGGTCAGGTATTGCTCGACGGTGAGGACATCTTGAGCCTCGACGAGGAGCGATTGCGTGACGTGCGACGTACGAAGATCTCGATGGTGTTCCAGCACTTCGGGTTGCTGCCCCACCGTCGCATCGTGGACAACGTCGCTTTCGGCTTGGAGATCCGCGGCGTCGATCGGGATCAACGTGAGGCGAAGGCGAACGAGGTCTTGGAGACCGTGGGTCTCGGGGGCTGGGGGGACTCGTATCCGGATGAGCTCTCTGGTGGGATGCAGCAGCGGGTCGGGCTCGCGCGGGCACTGGCCACCGATCCCGAGATCATGTTGTTCGACGAACCGTTCAGCGCGCTGGACCCGCTGATCCGGCGCGATATGCAGGATGAGGTGATCCGCCTCCAGCGTGAGGTGCGCAAGACGATGATCTTCATCACGCACGACCTCGCCGAGGCGCTGAAGCTCGGCGACCGCATCGCGATCATGAAAGACGGCAGATTCGTCCAGGTCGGGACGCCGGAGGAGGTCGTCGCACATCCGGCGGACGCCTACGTCGCGGACTTCACGCGCGACGTGCCGCGCGCGCATGTCTTGACGGTGCGAGCGATCATGCATCCGGCGAACGGCGGCGGCGCCTATGCAGGCGACGTCGCAGCCTCGACGATCGTTCAGGATCTGCTTCCTCTCGTCGTGAAGGAACAACGACCGTTCCGCGTCGTCGACGAGGGGCAGCAGATCGGAGTCGTGGACCGCGAGGCAGTGTTGGCGGCGATGGTCGAGGAGGCGCGCTAGTCGATGGCTGTGGTAACCCCGCCTCGCGAGCGACTACCGGCGGTGACGCCACCTCGGCCTCCGCAGACCGCTCCCCGTTCGAACCCCTGGATCGGCAGGATCGCGTGGACGCTCGTCGGCATCGTCGTCGTGACGATCGGCCTCGTGTGGCTGCGCCCCGGCTTCCCGGAGCGGTTCGTGATCGATATCACGAAGTTCTTCGACACGATCGCGGACTGGGTGATCCACAACAAGGCCACGAGCCCCGTGTTCGTCTACTTCCTGACCCCGATCGAGCACGGTCTGGGGTCCCTGTTCGACAAGACCGTGGCTGTGCTGGAGCGGATGACGTGGTTCGGGCTGATCGTGACCTGCGCCATGATCTCGGGAGTGGTGGCCGGATGGCGCATGGCCGTGCTGACGGCCGCGGGTTTCGTGACGTTCGGCCTGCTGGGTGTCTGGGAGGCGAGCCTCGAGACGCTTGCGCTCATGTTGGTGTCGGTCAGCCTCGCGGTGGCGATCGGGATCCCCACGGGCATCTGGAGCGGGCGCAAGCCGAAGGTCGAGCGGGTCTTTCGCCCGATCCTGGATGCGATGCAGACGATCCCTGCCTACTCGTACCTCCTGCCGTTCGTGCTGCTGTTCGGGGTTGGCGAACCCCCGGCGCTGATGGCCACGCTGGTGTTCGCGTTACCGCCCGTCATCCGCCTCACCGCGCTGGGGATCCGCAACGTGCCGGGCACATCGATCGAGGTTGCGGACTCATTCGGGTCGACGTCGCGACAGCGACTGCGCCAGGTGCAGGTGCCCCTGGCCAAGTCATCGATCATGCTCGGCGTGAACCAGACCATCATGATGGCGCTTGGCATGGTGGTCATCGCCGCGTTCGTCGGCGCCGGTGGACTTGGGCAGACGGTGCTCGACGGTCTGCAGCGATTCAACGTCGGTCGGGCGCTCGACGGCGGTGTGGCGATCGTCATGATGGCGATCGTGTTGGATCGGGTGACGACGCGGTGGAGCACACGAGACCCCCGCACGACCGCGACGTCGCACTTCGGCGGCTGGGTGCTCACACGACGAGCGGTGCTGATCGTCGCCGGGCTCGTTTCCGTCGGTTCGATCGTGATCGGCCGCCAGGTGCTACGGCAGCAGGACTTCCCGGATCGGTTGCAGGTGTCTCTCGAGAGGCCCGCGAACGCGATCCTCGACTGGTCGCAGCAGAGCCTGCATGGTGTGACGAGCGCGAGCAACGACGCGCTCATCGTCCGCGTGCTCGATCCGCTCGAGCGGCTCTTCATCGGTGTCCCTTGGTGGATGGTCGCCGGCACGTTCGCGTTGATCGGGATCCGCGTCTCCGGTGTCCGGCTGGGCCTCGGGGTGTTCGCGTGCATCACCGGCCTGGGCGTTCTCGGTGTGTGGGATATCGCGATGGGCACGCTCAGCCAAGTGCTGGTCGCCGTCGCGATCACGACCGCGTTCGCGATCCCGCTCGGGGTTGTGGCTGCACGCAGCGATCGGTTCGAACGGATGTCGCGCACGGTGCTGGACGCGATGCAGACCATGCCGGCCTTCGTCTATCTCATCCCCGTGCTGCTGTTGTTCGAACCTGGGCGGGTCCCGGCGATCATTGCTTCGTTCATCTACGCGTTGCCGGTCGGGGTCCGTCTGACCAACTTGGGGATCCGGCAGGTTCCCAAGGACATGGTGGAGGCTGGAGACTCCTTCGGCTCCACCAAATGGCAGCTGTTGCGGAAGGTGCAGCTGCCCGCAGCCAAACCGTCCATCCTGCTCGGTGTGAACCAGACGATCATGATGGTGCTGTCGGTGGTGATCATCGCGGGGCTGATCGGGGCGGCCGGATTGGGGCAGGAGGTCGTCTTCGCGCTGGGCAAGTCACAGATCGGCCGCGGAGTGGTGGCCGGGGTGAGCATCCTGCTGCTAGCGGTCTCCCTGGACCGATTGACCCAAGCGATGGGAGCCGCTCCCCGCACGATGCGTGGTCCGATCGGGGCGATGGGCTTCACCCGATGGACCAAGATCCGCGTATTAACTATGAAGACCGACGCCGGCGATGCCGGCGAGGACGAAGGAGGAGAGCAGGCATGAGGAAACGGAGTTGGGTCCTGGCGG
>DATECH010000040.1:0-4883 GCA_035287005.1 Actinomycetota bacterium
GAAACAGGGTGAGGACGGGATCCGCGCGATCATCGACCTGCCGTTCTGCTGGGACGGGGTGCGTCTCGACTCGTCCGATCACTTCTCGCACGTGATCTACAGCGACCCGAACGACACGACACCGCACGTGCAGCCGAAGCTGTGCCCCGCCTCCCATCCCAAATACATCCCGTCCACCTCGATCCGGATCCACTTCCGACTGCAGGATCCATGCGCGGGCGTCAGGCCGTGTGGACCTTCGGACGGCGGTGCGAACGTGCGTATCAAGCTGTCGAGCGGTCCCTACTGGACGATGCACGCCGACTTCTGGAACACGTGGGTGCAGACCCGCCTGGAAACCCTGACCGACAAGTGCATCCGGGCGTCGAAGGATTGCCACATCATCGGCGTCACCACGACCGACATCTAACCCGCCGCCGCGGGGCGCGGGAACAGACCGACCTTCGCCACGAGCGCTCTCGTCGTCTCGTCGTGGCCCATCGCCATCACATGGATTCCGGCCACACCCGGGATGCGACGGATCGCACCAACCAGCTGTACCGCAAGCTCGAGACCGACGGACGGTGCGTCCACGCCCGCCGCCTCGAGGGCATCGATCGTCACCGCTGGCACCGAGACGCCCGGCAGCTTCGTGTCCATGAACCGGGCCTGGTTCGCGCTTCGCAACGGCGTGATCCCGACGATGACCTTGGCGCGCTCGAACAGGCCGTGGGCGCGCATCCGCTCGGCCCACGCGGCGAGCGCGTCGGCGTCGTACAGGATCTGGGTCATCACGAAGTCTGCGCCGGCGTCGAGTTTCCCGTCGAGCTTGACCGCGTCGTATGGATCGGCCAAGGGCACATCGGCGACCCCGATCAGATACCGAGGCGGCTCCGCGAGCTCGGCGCCGGCGAGCGTCGTCCCGTCCTCGCGCATCCGGCGCGCCAAGGCGATCATGTCGTTGACGCCGAGATCGCCCACGACCGACGCCTCGGGGTGATCCCCGATGCGGATCGGATCCCCCGACATGATGAAGACGTTGCGGGCCCCGAGCGCCCACGCCCCCAGCAGATCTCCGGTCAGCGCCAGCCGGTTGCGATCGCGTACGGTCAGCTGCACGGTGGGCTCGATCCCGGCTGCCGCGGTCGCGGCCACGCCCGCGAGCGGCGACATGTGCGGGGTGGCGGTCGGGTTGTCGGTGAGGTTCACCGCATCGACCGAGCCGACCAAGGCGACCGCGTGATCGGTGATCGCATCGAGCGAGCCTCCGACCGGGGGGACGATCTCTCCGGTGACGACGAACTCGCCGAGCGCGAGCAAGGCGGCCAGGCGGCCGCCGATCCCGGGATTCATCCCTGTGAGAACGCCTGCGCTTCGGCGGCCTGCACCGTGTTCACCAGCAGCATCGCCACCGTCATCGGCCCCACCCCTCCGGGCACGGGCGTGATCGCACCGGCGACCTCGACCGCCTCGTCGAACACCACGTCACCGATCAGGCCGTTGGGCGTGCGATGCACGCCGACGTCGATGACGGTGGCCCCCGGCTTGATCATGTCGCCGGTCACGAGGTGCGGCACGCCCGCCGCGGCGACCAGGATGTCGGCGTTCAGCGACGCCTTGCGCAGATCGCGCGTGCGGATGTGGGTGGACGTCACGGTCGCGTTCCCACGGATCGAGTTCTGCCCGAGCATCACGGATAACGGCGCCCCGACGAGCTCGCCGAAGCCCACGATCGTCACCTCGGCGCCCTCGATCGGGATCTCGCAGCGCAGCAGCAGCTCGACGATGCCGTAGGGCGTGGCAGGCAGGTAGCAGGGCCCGCCACGCACCATCATGCCGATGTTCCACGGGTGCAGTCCGTCGACGTCCTTCTCCGGCGCGATCGCTCGCTGCATCTCGAGCTCCCCGAGGTGCCCGGGTAGCGGCAGCTGCACGATGATCCCATGGATCTCGGGATCGCGGTTCAACCGGCGGATCGTCGCGAGCAGCTCGTGCTCGGTGACGTAGGAGGGCAGGTCGACCTGCTCGGAGCGGATCCCGACGTCGGCGCACGCTTTGTGCTTCTGGCCGACGTAGATGCGAGAGGCCTGGTCGTCGCCCACGAGGACGGCCGCCAGGCCCGGAGTGATGCCCGTTTCGGCGAGGGCTCGCACGCGCTCGGATACCTCGGTGCGGATCTGGGCGGCGACGGCCTTGCCGTCGAGGATGCGCGCGGTCACGCGGGCATCCTACCGGTGGTCTGAACGGCCGACCAAACCGAGAGCTACCGGTGACGGAGGCGTCGGAGGCCGCGTCGAAGCGGCCCGATGTCGCGATGGCGCTCGGCGGCACGTCGCAGATCCTCCCTGCGCTGCGCCAGCTCTTCGAGCCGGTACCAAGAAGACGGCGGCATCATCTTGCGTTCCTCCTTCCCGTTCGCCTACACTTTGTCTCGACGTGAAGATACTTCACTTCAACGTTTGATGTCAAGATATTCCACGTGAAGATATCCTTGGGGAGTCTGCCATGACGCCGACGGACAAGCATGCGAAGGACTCGGTCGACCGGTTCATCGAGGCGTCGCTTCCCCTGTTCCCGGGAGTGGACGCCGAGACCGAGGGGGTGATCGACCGGATCCACAAGGTCGCGAGACATGCAAAGCGGCTGACCGAGCGCACGGTCACGCGCTTCGGCCTGAACGCCGGCGAGTTCCACGTCCTGGTCAAGCTCCGGGTCGCCCCCGATCACCGCCTGTCGGCGGGCGACCTGGCGGAGCACCTCGACCTGTCGACCGGAGCGATGACCAACCGGCTCGACGGGCTGGAGGAGAATGGGCTGATCACGCGCGAGCGAGCATCGGCCGATCGTCGCAGCGTGCTCGTCACGATGACGCCGAAGGGCTCCGAAGTGGTCATCCAGGCCGTCGAGGCCGCCGGCAAGGAGGAGATGCACTTGCTCGGCGCGCTCTCCGATCCGCAACGGCGGCAGCTGAACGCACTGCTTCGCACGCTCGTGCTCGCGATCGAGATCCCCGTCCCCGACGCGAAGGACTAGTGCCGGAAGTGGCGGGTGCCCGTCAACACGACGGCCATGCCACGAGCCTCGGCCGCCGCCGAGACCTCCTCGTCACCCTTGGATCCGCCGGGGTGGATCACCGCGGTGCAGCCGGCGTCGGCCGCGACCTCCAGCGCGTCCGGGAACGGGAAGAACGCATCGGACGCGCACACCGCGCCCTTGGCCCGCTCCCCCGCCTTGTGCGCGGCGATCCACGACGAGTCCACCCGCGACATCTGGCCGGCGCCGACCCCGACCGTCGCGCCGTCCTTCACGAACACGATCGTATTCGACTTGACGCGCCACGCGATCGTCCACGCGAGCTCCAGGTCGGCCCATTCCTGGGCGGTCGGCCCGCGGCTCGATGCGACCTTCCAGTCCCCGCGCGTCTCACGGACCACGTCGACATCTTGGATCAGCGCTCCCCCGGGCAGCGTCCGGATGTCCCAGCCGGCGGGTTGGGCCAGCGGCGCACGGACCACGCGCAGGTTCGGCCGGGCCGCGAAGATGTCGCGCGCCCCGTCGGTGAACGCGGGCGCGATCAGGACCTCGGTGAAGATGCCGCGCATGGCCTCGACCGATGCCTCGTCGCAAGCGCCGTGGAACGCGACGATGCCGCCAAAGGCGCTCACCTCGTCGCAGGCGAAGGCCGCCCGGTATGAATCCGCCGCGCTGCCCAGCGCCGCCGCCCCGCAGGGATTGTTGTGCTTCACGATCACGCAGGCGTGCTCGGGCAACGCGATCGCGAGGTCGTAGGCGGCCCACGCGTCGAGCCAGTTGTTGAACGACATCTCCTTGCCCTGGAGGACCTCGGCGCCGCCGAACACGCCGGGACCCGCTGCCTGCGCGTACAGCGCTCCCCGCTGGTGCGGGTTCTCGCCGTAGCGCAGGTCGGTGACCTTCTCGTAGGCGGCGCCGACGAAATCGGGCAGCGCATCGGCGTTCGTGTGCTGCTGCGCGAACCAGCCGCCCACCGCCGCGTCGTAGGCGGCCGTGTGGGCGAAGGCCTCGGCCGCGAGCGCGAAGCGCGTGGCGCGGGTGATGCCGCCGTCCAGCCTCAGCTCGTCGAGCACGGCCTCGTAGCGATCGGGGTTCACGATCACCGCCACCGACTCGAAATTCTTCGCGCTTGCGCGCACCATCGCCGGGCCGCCGATGTCGATCTGCTCGATCGTGTCCTCGAAGCTCGCGCCGGCCGCGACCGTCTCGCGGAACGGATACAGGTTGACCGCCAGGAGGTCGAACGGCTCGATCCCCAGCTCGGCGATCTGCGCGAGATGCTCGGCGTCGCGCTGATCGGCGAGCAACCCGCCGTGGATCGCCGGGTGCAGCGTCTTCACGCGCCCGCCGAGCATCTCGGGGAACCCGGTGACGTCGGCCACCTCCGTCACCTCGATGCCGGCCTCGCGGAGCGTCGCGGCGGTCCCGCCGCTTGACACCAGCTGCACCCCCCGGTCCCGCAGCGAGCGGGCGAACGCAACCACGCCCGTCTTGTCGTAGACGGCCAGCAGCGCGCGGCGAACCTCGGTCGTGCTCATGTCCGATCCTCCAGGATGCGTACGTGCCGACCCTTCACCACCAGCCGATCTTCCAGCAAGGCCCGAACGGCGCGGGGAAGCAGTCGGTGTTCCACCTCGTGGATGCGGGGCTCCAGCGAATCCCAGTCGTCGTCGTCGCGGACCTCGACGGTCTCCTGCAGCACGATCGGGCCCGAGTCGACGCCCTCGTCGACGAAATGCACCGAGACGCCGGTCACCTTGACCCGGTAGGCCAGCGCGTCGCGCACCCCGTGCATGCCCGGGAACGAGGGCAGCAGGGCAGGATGCACGTTGAGCCAGCGATCGCGCCATCGCTCGGTCACCGGCGGGCCG
>DATECH010000041.1:0-14525 GCA_035287005.1 Actinomycetota bacterium
CGCGGCCGGGGCGCCCGATCCCGGCGTGACGTTCGCGAGCCGCTCGAGCCGCTCGAGTCGCCCGACCACGCCCGCCGGTGTCGGGTCGGTTTCCGGCGAGCACGCGCGAACCAGCGCCAGCTCGAGCGTCAGCCGCGGCGACGTGGTCCACCGCATGTCGGTCTGCGCAGCGAGCAACAACGCCAGCACGCGCGACAGCTCCGCCGGGGTGAACTTGTCGGCCTGGCCTCGCAGGGCGGAGTAGGCGTCGGCCGGGATATCGAGCAGGTCTTCTTGATCGGGAGCGGTCTGCACGAGCAGCAGGTTGCGGAAGTGCGCGAGCAGATCGCCCGTCACATTGCGGAGGTCGTGGCCCGCCTGCACGAGCCGGTCGACCGCCTCGAACGCGCCCCGCAGGTCGCCGACCGCCACGACGTCGGCGATCTCGATGCGGATCTCGGCCTGCGGCGCCCCGAGCAACGAGCGGATCACCGCCTCGTCGACGGCTGCCCCGCCCAGCACCGTGGCCTGGTCGAGCAGGGACAGCGCATCTCGAGCCGACCCCTCGGCTTGGCGTGCGATCGCGTGCGCGGCCGCCGCATCGAGCTCGACACCCTCGGCCTTCGCGATCGTGACGAGATGCTCGGACAGGTCCTCGATCGTCAGGCGCCGGAAGTCGAACCGCTGGCAGCGGCCGACGATCGTGGCCGGCATCTTGTGCGGCTCGGTGGTGGCCAGCACGAAGCGCACGCCCGGAGGCGGCTCCTCGAAGAGCTTGAGCAATGCATCGAAGGCCTCGCGCGACAGCCGCTGCGCCTCGTCGATGATGTAGATCTTCTCGCGCCCCGACATCGGGGCCGTCGGCGCCTTCTCGCGCAGATCACGCGCGTCGTCGACGCCACCGTGGGAGGCCGCGTCGATCTCGACGACATCGACGTGCGTGCCTTCGCGGATCGCCACGCACTGGTCGCAGACACCGCACGGCTCGGCCGTCGGGCCCTGCTCGCAGTTGACCATCTTTGCCAAGATCCGGGCGGTGGAGGTCTTGCCGGTCCCACGCGGCCCGCAGAACAGGAACGCGTGGTGCAACCGACCCTCGCGGATCGCCCCGGTCAGACCCCGCACGACGTGCGATTGCCCCAGCAGTTCCGCAGGCGTCTGCGGCCGGTAGCGCCGGTAGAGCGCTTGGTGCTGCTTCTCGTCCGCCAACTCCGTGCTCCCCCGTCGCAAACCTAGTGGCCGTGCACCCGCCTTCGACCGCGCAAGACTCGATCGCTACGCGGCGCGGCAGGCTCCGGCCAGGCGAACCTACGGCACCCGCCGGGAACCGCTAAGGGCTGCTGCGTTCCCGCCCTGACCCGGTTCGCGGCCCGACGTCGCGTAGGACCCGACCTTCAACGCCCCGCGCCGAGGCTGCCTCGGACCTCGCGGGCCTCAGGCGGGGATTCAGCCCCGCATAAGCGGATCTCGGGTACAGGGCACCGCTAGCTCCCCGCCTAGCACGACCACGGCGAGTATACGGGCCGCGTCGGACACGGCCCCGCTGCATCCAACGTCTCCCAACCGGACAGGATCGCCACCTGCAAGGGTGAGATCCATACGAAGGGCTTTACACCTGGGAGCCGACCAGGGCAACCCTGCTCAGCGGTCGCGCAGGTGCGCGGTGAGCAGCGCGGTCGCGCCGGCGGCCAGGCAGAACGTGACCAGGCATCCGACGATGAAGGGCAGTCCTTGCAGCACGAGCCATCCGGTGCCTAGCACCAAGGCCCCCAGGATGGCGACCCCGAGCGGCACCGTGCTGCGATCCGAAGCTGGCTTGACGGTCATCGCAGGACCTCCTGCGTCAGGGAAGTTGCCCGTCCCTAGCCCATCGGCCCCACGCCCGCGAACCTTGAAACCGGCCGCGGGAACCCGCCCGCCGGGTCCAACGTCGAACCTGCATCGACGCCCCACCTCCCGGGGCCTGGCGGAAGGACACAGACGATGCGCACCCCCCGACGAGCGATGCTCGCCATCGCGCTGGCGTTCGGCGCGCTGGCGATGGCTTCGATGGCATCGGCCACGACCACGCCCAACGCCTCCGTCGAGCGCCCGGATGCGACGTGCGGCGCCGAGACCCCTTCCGGTCACCCCGACACCCCCGTCTCGTCGTGTCCCCAGAGCCCCGTCGAGCCGGCTCCGCTCGATCCGTCGATCGTCCTACCGGCGCCGGGCATGGACAACGTGCACCCGACCTCGTTCGACACGGCGACGATCGGTGACGACGACCGCACGCTCACGATCACGTTCTGGAGTGGCGTCGAGCCGTGCTACGTCCTCGACCGGGTGGACCTCGCCTACGGCGCGGACACCGTCACGGTCACGCTCTTCCAGGGATCCGACACGAGCGCGGTCGACGTCGCGTGCATCGACATCGCGCTGCTGAAGCAGGTCACGGTCAGGCTGGATCAGCCGTTGGCCGGCCGAACGCTCGTCGACGGCGCGACGAACTAGGCCTCCTTGCGGACCCAGACCTCCCATGTCGAGGTCGTGCGGAATCCAAGCCGCTCGTACACGCCGAACCCGAGGTCGGAGGCGTCGAGCACCGCGAGGTTGGCCTCGCTCGCGCGATCTGCGATCAGGTGCGCGCTGAGCGCCGCGCCGATGCCGCGGCCCCGGAAGGCGGGAAGCGTCGCGATGCCGAACACGCCGATCACGCCGTCCAGCGTCGTGCTTTCCCCGACGGACACGATGCGCCCGTCGACCCGAGCGGCGTAGACGCGCTGGGCCGGGTCCTCGAGCACCGCATCCGGCAGGAACCGGCGGGTGACGGCCGCGCTGCCGCCGAAGGCCGCCGCGTCGACCTCGACGACCGCGTCGAAAAGCGCAGCGTCCTGTACACGAACCACCTCGACCCCGTCGGGCGACCTCGCGGCTCGGACATCGGCGACGGCGACCGACATGCCGGGACGCGACTCCACCATCTCGAGGCCCGCCCGCCGTGCGGCCGCCCGCACCGGCGCGTGCAGGGATAACTCGAGGTCGATGCCGAGCGACTGACCGGCGCCGGCATAGTGGGCCTCGGCCTCTCGGATCGCAGCGTCGGGATCGAGGGGAAGGCGCTCGATCAAGGTCGGGTTGAACTGCGGCAGCGGCACGCCGGTGAGGCATACCGCGAGCCCGTCGGCCTCGTGGACGACCCCACCGCAGGACGCGACCCGCCGACGCCAGGCGGCGGGCATGAAAGAAGCCATCGCGCGCACCGCATCGCGGTCGGTCATGCGGCGCAGTCTCCCACGGTGGCGGCGGGTAGCCTGTCGCGATGCTTCCGGTCAGGTCGGTCCTGGTGGATTTCGACGGCACGGCGTGCCTGCACGACGTCGCGGAGCACGTGATGAACCGCTTCGGCGAGCCGGACTGGGCGGTCTACGACGAGGCGTGGGAGCGCGGCGAGATCGACACGCGCGCGGCGATCCGCACCCAGGTCGCGCCCTTCGCAGGGCCGGCCGACGAGCTCATCGCCTTCGCTGTCGAGCACTGCCCCGTCGATCCCACCCTCGCCGGATTCGTTCGCTGGTGCCGCGACCAGGATGTCGACGTGGCGATCGTGTCCGACGGTCTCGGGTTCTACATCGCCCCACTGCTGGCTGCCGCCGGCGTCCCCGACGTCGCGATCGTCACCAACGAATGGGACGGGGGGCGCATGGCGTTCCCCAACGGGCACCCGCTGTGCACGTGGTGCGGCACATGCAAGATGCAGGCCGTGCAGGCCGCGCCGGGCCCGGTCGCGTTCATCGGTGAGGGGTCCTCGGACCGCTACGGCGCGCTGTACGCCGACCTCGTGTTCGCCAAGGATGCGCTGGTGGACCACTGCCAGCGCGACGGCGTTGCGTTCGTCGCGTGGAAGGACTTCGACGACGTGCGCCGTGTGCTCGAGTCCGCCGGCCCGACGCCCGGCCCTGTCGCTCCCGACCGATGCCCGGGATGGAACGCGGGATGAACCGACCCCGAGGACTCACGTCCCGAACGCTCACCCTCGCGGACGTCGAGGCGACGATCGCGATGGTCAACGCGTGTGAGCTGCATGACAGCGGCGAGCTGATGTGGGAGCGAGCGGATCTGCTGTCGGACATCTCCGGCGAAGGGTTCGATCGCGACCGGGACTGGGTGGGAGTCTTCGACGGCGACCGCGTCGTCGCCTGGGGTCTCTACGTGCATCCGAGGCGGGCGTGGGCCGACGTGCATCCCGACTTCCGCGGCCGGGGGGTCGGCACATGGCTTCGCCGATGGGCGCAGGAGCGCGGCCGGTCGCGCGGTGCGGATCGCGTGACGCAGGTGATCGACGACGCCCTGCCGGACACGGCGGCGATGTTTCGCTCGGCCGGGTACACCCCCCGGCACACGTCGTGGGTACTGCGGATCGATCACCCGGACGAACCCGAGCCACCCTCGCCGCCACCCGGCATCGTCCTTCGACCGATCCGCACCGACGACGAGACGGCCACCATGGAGATGTTCGAGACCGCCTTCTCCGAGTTCGCGGATCGGCCGCCATCGAGCGGAGCCACCTGGCGAGCGATGACCGTCGAGCGGGAGGGGTTCTCGCCCGAGGACCTGATCGTGGCGGTCGACGGCGATCGCGTGGTCGGTGGGGCGGTCCTGCTCGACGCGGATGAGATCTGGGTCGACAAGCTCGCCGTCGCGGCCACCCACCGGCACCGTGGGATCGCCCGAGCATTGCTGCACACGGCGTTCGTTCGTTCGTTCTCGCGCGGCTACGACCACACGGCGCTGTCCACGGACTCCCGCACCGGCGCCCTGTCGTTGTACGAGCGCGTGGGCATGCGCGTCGCGCGTTCCTACACGAACTGGGGACTCGACCTCTAGGTCACGGTGGTCGTCAACCCCGTGAGCAGCCCGCGCGAGGCTGCCCGCAGCCGGTCGAGATCTCCGGATGGCCGAGCCAGCAACATCGCTCCCTGCAGCCCCCCCATGAACGTCCGGGCGACCTCCTGCGCCGGCCCCTCGAATGCAAGCGAGCCTTCTCGAAGCCCCTGCTCCAACACCTCGGCCAGCCACGATTCGTTGTCCTCGAAGAACCGGAGCACCTGGTCGCCCATCCTCCCGGGCAGCGTCTGGTACTCGGCGGCCAGCATCCCGCACAGGCACATGCGTTGGTCGCGGAGCACGTCGGCATACAGGTCCGCGTACCCCTTCAGCTTGGCGGGTGCGGCGAGGCCCCGAGCGTCGATCGCGGCGAGTGACTCCGCGAACCGGGTCGCGTAGCGCGTCACGAGCGCTTCCCCGAGCTCGGCCTTACCCGCGAAGTGGTAGTGGAGGCTCGCGGTGGTGACCCCCAGCTCCTGCGCGACGTCCGCGTAGCTGAACCCGTTGAACCCGCGTTGCTGCACGAGCCGTTGCGCGATGTCGAGGATCCGGGTCGCCGTGTCGCTGCCGCGCTGCGCCCGTGAGGCGGTCATCCGGACATCCTGTTCCTCATCGAACCGTCTTGACACCTGACCTACTAGTAGGTAAGGCTAGCACGCGCCTGTCGACGTGAACAGGCATGGAAGGAGGCCGAGATGGCGAAGGCGGAGCACCGAGATTTCGCGCAACCCGATGAGCTTCGCGAGTTCCCCAGCGGGCATGCCGACATCCTGAATACCGGCGTCGGCACGATCGGGCGGCTGGTGTTCGAGCCGGGGTGGCGTTGGTCCAAGGACCTGAAGGACGTCGCTGGCACCGAGCTGTGCGAGGCGCCGCACTTCCAGTATCACATCGCCGGCACCCTGCGGATCCAGATGGCCGACGGGACCGAGTTCGACGCCACGCCGGGGCAGCTGACCTACCTGCCGGCGGGCCACGACGCCTGGGTCGTGGGCGACGAAGCGGTCGTCACGATCGACTGGTACGGCGCCGCGCACTACGCGGAGACCTGATCGCATCGATTGGCGGTGGCCGAGGGATTCGAACCCTCGGGAGAGTTGCCCCTCCACACGCTTTCCAGGCGTGTCCCTTCGGCCGCTCGGGCAGGCCACCGTCGACGAGTGTACGGATGCGACAAGGGCGGGCCCACGTTCGGGCCCGCCCTTGCGATGCGGAGGCGGCAGGATTTGAACCTGCGAGAGACGGTTTAAGCCCCTAACCGCTTTCGAGGCGGTCCCGTTCGGCCGCTCCGGCACGCCTCCGTCGGCGAGTCTAGCAACGACCTCCCCGCCCGTAGTCGCTAGCCGCGGCGGTCGCGGAAGAAGGTCCGCAGCACGTCCCCACAGGCATCCGCTTCGACGCCACCGTTCAGCACCACCTGATGGTTCAGGCGCTCGTCCTGCACCAGGTTGCCGAGCGAACCCGCGAACCCCGCCTTCGGGTCGGCCGCGCCGAACACGACCCGGTCCACCCGAGCCAGAACGATCGCGCCGGCGCACATCGCGCAGGGCTCCAGCGTCACGTAGAGCGTGCATCCGTCCAGACGCCACGTGCCGGCGACCTCCGATGCCGCCCCGAGCGCCAGGACCTCGGCGTGGGCGGTGGGATCGTGGCGCAGTTCCCGTTCGTTGCCGGCGACGGCGATCTCCTCGCCGTTGCGAACGATCACGCAGCCGATCGGCACGTCGTCGTGCGCGACACACCCCCGCGCCACGTCGAGCGCGCGCTGCATCCACACGGCGTCAGTACGCATCGAGCTCCCACAGCCGCTCGTCGCTGATCCCGAAGTGGTGCGCGATCTCGTGCGCCACCGTCCGCGCGACCTGCCGGCGCAGGCGCTCCTCGTCGGAGCCCGCCACACCCACGATCGTCGCTCGATACAGCGTGATCGTGTCGGGCAGCACGTTCGTGTACCCCGAGCCGCGCGAGGCCAGCGGGATGCCGTGGTACAGCCCCAGCAAGGTCGGCTGGCCGGGCGGAGGATGATCCTCGATCAGCACTTCGACGTTCTCCATCGTGTCGTGCACCCACGCCGGCAACGCGTCGAGCGCCTCGACCACGAGTTCCTCGAACCGTTGCGGCGTGACCGGCATCACGCGGTCGGCAGCCAACCGGGGCGAACCGCCTCGAAGCTGCCGATCTCCTCAATGTGGCGAAGCGTCAAGCCGATGTCATCCAATCCCTCCATCAGCCGCCACCGCGTGAAGTCGTCGATGTCGAACGGCTCGGACACTTCGGGAGCCTCGACGAGACGGCGATCGAGGTCGACCGTCACCACGGTCGTCGGGTCGGCGGCCACCGCCTCCATCAGGTAGCGCACGGCCTCTTCCGGGAGCGTGACCGGCAACAGCCCGATCTTGAGGCAGTTGTTGCGGAAGATGTCGGCGAAGCTCGAGGAGATCACCGCGCGGAACCCGGCGTCCTCGATCGCCCAGGGTGCGTGCTCACGGCTGGATCCACATCCGAAGTTCGGGCCGGCCAGCAGGATCGAGGCTCCCGCGTATCGCGGATCGTTCAGCACGAAGTCCGGATCCTTGCGCCACTCATCGAACAGGAACGGTCCGAAACCTGTGCGCTCGATCCGCTTCAGGTACTGCGCCGGGATGATCTGGTCGGTGTCGACATCGGCACGGTCCAGCGGGACCGCGGTGCCTTCGATGCGCGTGATCGGCTCCATGATCAGAGATCCTCCGGGGTCGTGAAGTGACCGGCGATCGCGGTGGCCGCGGCCACCCGAGGACTGACCAGGTGCGTGCGCCCTCCCTTGCCCTGCCGGCCCTCGAAGTTGCGGTTGCTGGTGGAGGCGCTGCGCTCTCCCGGCGCCAGGATGTCCGGGTTCATTCCCAGGCACATCGAGCAGCCCGCGCCGCGCCAATCGAACCCCGCAGCCTCGAACACGTCGTTGAGCCCCTCCTGTTCGGCCTGGATCTTCACCGCGACGCTACCGGGCACCACGAGCGCGCGCATGCCCTCGTGCACCCTTCTGCCGCGCACGACGTCGGCGGCCACGCGCAGATCCTCGATCCGGGAGTTGGTGCACGACCCGATGAACACGGTGTCGGGGCGGATGTCGCGGATCGCCGTGCCGGGCTGCAGATCCATGTACTGCAGCGCGCGGACGGCCGACTCGTTGTCGCCGGGCTCGGGCACCGCGCCATCGATCGTCGTGGACTGCGCCGGGTTCGTGCCCCAGCTGACGTAGGGCTGCAGGGTCGACGCGTCGAGCGTGACCTCGGCGTCGAACGCCGCGCTGTCGTCGGTCGGCAGCGTCCGCCAATACTCCAGCGCGGCGTCCCAGTCGGCGTCCCTCGGCGCATGCGGGCGACCCTTCACGTAGGCGAACGTCGTCTCGTCGGGCGCGACCAGGCCCGCGCGGGCGCCCCCCTCGATCGACATGTTGCAGATCGTCATGCGGCCCTCCATCGACAGGGCCTCGATCGCGGCGCCGCGGTACTCGATCACGTGGCCGGCCCCGCCGCCGGTGCCGATCGCGTTGATGATCGCCAGGATGATGTCCTTCGCGCTGCAGTTGGGTGGGAGTTGGCCGTCGACACTGACCGCCATCCACTTCGGCTTCGTTTGCGGCAGGGTCTGCGTCGCCAGCACGTGCTCCACTTCGCTGGTGCCGATGCCGAATGCCAGCGCGCCGAACGCGCCGTGGGTCGAGGTGTGCGAGTCGCCGCAGACGATCGTCATGCCCGGTTGGGTATAGCCCATCTCGGGTCCGATCACGTGGACGATCCCCTGCCCGCCGGAGCCCCACGGATACAGCGTGATGCCGAACTGATCGGCGTTGGTCTGCAAGGCCTCCATCTGACGGGCGCTGATCGGGTCGGTGACGGGACCGGCCGTGGTCGGCACGTTGTGATCCATCGTGCCGATCGTGAGGTCGGGCCGTCGGACCTGGCGGCCCGTGAGTCGGAGTCCCTCGAACGCCTGTGGGCTCGTGACCTCGTGCACCAGGTGCAGGTCGACGTAGAGCAGGTCCGGCTCGCCATCGGCGCGATGAACGACGTGTCGCTCCCAAACCTTTTCGGCGAGCGTGCGAGGCATGTCGGTCGTTCCTTCCGTCGTGTGCGTTCCGCGGGGAACGCTGTTACTCTGTGTCCAAATATTGGAACGTCATTCCGAATCGTGGACAGAGAGGATAGCAGGTTGCCCACCCCCAAGAGCCGAGCCTACGTCGAGGACCGAGCCCAGTTCGATCTAGGTGTTCGGGAGCGCGCCGCGATCGAGCACGGCTGGACGGCGGAGACGCTCCCCGCGCCCACAACCAACGTGGGCGTCCTCGATCGCTCCGTCGCCATCATCGACGCGGTCGAGGGCGGGGCCCGCTCCTTCAGCGCCATCGCGGAGGCGACCGGCCTCACGAAACCGACCGCGCACCGGCTGATCAACGCGCTGCGGGCCCACGGACTGCTCATGCATGTCGGCGGCGTCGGATACGCGCTGGGCCCGCGCTTCCTGGCCCTCGCCACCACGGCGATGCGCGAGCTTCCGCTGCGGCGGCTCGCGCGCCCGTTCCTCGAGGACCTCGCGCGAACCACCGGCGAGTCCGCACAGCTGTACGTGCGCGAGGGCGATCGTCGCATCTGCATCGACGCGGTCGAGTCCGACAACGAGCTCCGCACGATCGTGTCCGTCGGCGCGTCTCTCCCGCTGTCGAAAGGGTCGGCTGGCAAGGTGTTCCTGGCGTGGGGTCCGCCGCCGAGCGACGAGGACGTCACCGGGATCGGCACCGCATTGCTAACCACCCGACGTCGCGGCTGGGCCGATAGCTACGGCGAACGGGAGAAAGGCGTGGCCTCCGTGAGCGCACCGATCTTCGGGCCGCACGATCAGCTGCTCGCTGCGATCTCGGTCAGCGGCCCCCGCGCCAGACTCGCGGGACAGCATGCCAAGCGCTACGCCCCGGCCGTTATCGAGGCCGCCCGCCACGTCGAGGCGACGATATCCTGATATCGCGACACGGCGACGTTGGCAAGCCCCTGCCCGAAGAGCCCCCGGCCTGATGTCCTACCAGGCGTAGGCTTCGGGCGCCGCGCCGCCCGGGCCCGGGAAGATCATGTCGAGTGCCTCGAGCACGTCGTCGGACAGCCGGATCTGCAGCGCCCGCATCGACCCGAGCAGCTGCCCCTCCGTGCGGGGGCCGATGATCGGCGCCGTCACCGCCGGCTGGTGGAGCAACCACGCAAGCGCGACGTCGGCCGGCCGCTCCCCCAAGTCCTTGCAGACCTGCTCCCAGCGCTCCAGCTGCGATCGCTCCTGCTCCATGTGCCCGAGCATGTAGTCCTGCGAACGGCGGCCTTCCGTGACCTTCTCGAGCGCACCGGCGAGCAGTCCGCCCGCGAGCGGGCTGTAGGGGATCAGCCCCATCCCGTACTCCTGCACGGCGGGGATCACCTCCAGCTCGATCGTTCGCTGCATCAGGTTGTACACGGACTGTTCGGTCGCGAGCCCGAGCGAGTGCCGCCACGCCGCGATCTCGTTGGAGCGCGCGATGTGCCATCCGGCGAAGTTCGAGGAGCCGACGTACAGGATCTTGCCCTGGCGTTTGAGCTGATCCATCGCCTCCCAGATCTCGTCCCACCAGGCCTCACGGTCGATGTGGTGCATCTGGTACAGGTCGATGCGATCGGTCCGGAGCCGGCGAAGCGACTCCTCGCACTGGTGGATCACCGACAGCTTCGACAGGCGCGACTCGTTGGGGAGCTCACCCATCTGCCCGTACACCTTGGTCGCGAGCACGACGGAGTCGCGCCGCCCCTCGCCCTTGTCGAACCACCGCCCGATGATCTCCTCGGTCGCCCCGACTCCGAGATGCCGGCCGAACACGTTCGCGGTGTCGAAGAAGTTGATGCCGTAGG
Organism: Actinomycetota bacterium; assembly: GCA_035287005.1. Taxonomy (GTDB): domain Bacteria; phylum Actinomycetota; class UBA4738; order UBA4738; family HRBIN12; genus AC-51. The sequence goes on from DATECH010000041.1 coordinate 10,752, forward strand.
CGACCGCGGTGTCCATGATCGTGTGGCTGTCGGGTTCCGGCGTGTGCGGACCGAAGTTCATCGTGCCCAAACACAGGCGCGAGACGACGAGCCCGAGATGACCGACGTGGGTGTACTCCATCGGCAGCGAGTCTACGACCGAGCCGGGCATCGGCTCGCATAGGCTGGTCGTCGTGGAACCCCGGGTGAGCAAGCCCGCGCCGTGGCGCGACGTGTTTCGCGGACGCAACGGCCGGCTGGTCGTCGGCCTGCTGCTGTTCGAGACCCTCGGCGCGATCCACATCCTGGTCGTGGCCGCGGTGATGCCCGCCGTCCTGACCGACCTCGGCAATCTGCCTTTGTACGGCTGGGCGTTCTCGGCCGCGGCGCTCGCGATGTTCGGGTCGATCCCCATGGCCGGGGCCGCCGCCGACCGGTTCGGCACCAAGCCGCTGGTCCTCGTGACCGCGGCGCTCTACTTGGTCGGCCTGCTCGTGTCGGCGCTCGCGCCCTCGATGCAGGTGCTGGTCGCGGGACGGTTCGTACAGGGCGCGGCGAGCGGCTCGGCCTACGCGCTGTCCCTGGGCACGGTGGCCAAGGTCCTGCCGGCGGCGATACGCCCGCGGGTGCTCGCACTGATGGCGACGACGTGGCTGCTCCCGGGTATGTTCGGCCCGCCGGTCGGGGGGCTGCTGGCCGGGACCGTCGGTTGGCGCTGGGCGTTCATCCTGCCGATCCCGTTCCTGCTGCTGTCGGTCGTCATGATCTACCCGGCGCTGCGAGGTGAGGGCGATCCCGACGCAGCTCCCACGCCGGTGGCCCGGGCGCTGGTGCTCATGGTCGGGGCCGCGCTGTTCCTGGTGGGGATCGGCGGGCACACGCCGGCATCGATCGCAACGACGGTGGTGGGGATAGCGATCGCCGTCACCGGCCTGCGCGCGATCGTGCCGGAAGGGACGTTCCGGGCCCGCCGCGGCGCTCCCGCCGCGGCGGTGTGCGCGTTCCTGCTGTCGCTGGGGTTCTCCGCGATCGACTCCTACGTGCCGCTGATGCTCACCGAGGTGCGGGGTCTCAGCATCACGGCGGCGGGACTCACGATCACGGTTGGCGCGTTCACGTGGGCGTTGGGGTCGTGGTGGCAGTCCCACGAGGCGGGCCGCCGCACGCCTGGCTCGCTCGTCACGCTCGGAGCGATCGCGTTCATGATCGGTGTCGGGATCGCCTCTTTGGTGCTGCACGGCGGTGCGATCTGGCTGATCTACCTCGCGTGGGCTGTCGCCGGGTTCGGCATGGGCGTGGCGTTCCCGACCATCCCGTTGGCCGTGATGGCCGGGGCAGACGAGGGGGCGGAGGCGCGGGAGCTATCGCCCACGCTGCTGATGGATACGCTCGGCATCGCGGTGGGTGCGGGGCTCGGCCAGGCGGCCATCACGATCGTGACCGGTGACGGCGGCTCGCTCACGACCGGCCTGTCGTTCGCGTTCGCGTTCGCGGCCGCCGCCGCGATCATGCTGGCGGTGCTGTCGCCTCGGATCGATCCGTCTCGCTGAGCTCGAACGAGCCGTCCCGCTCGGGATCGAGCGCGCCGGGCATCAGCATGAACACGATCGTGGCGCCCGCGCCGAGGATCCCCGCGACGATCAGCACCGCATCCGCCCCGAAGGCCGCCGCCAATGGGCCGACGACCAAGAACGACACCGGCGCACCCAGGATCGTGATCATCCAATCCAGCGACGACACCCGTCCGAGCAGCTCGCCGGGCACCAGTCGCTGCATCGACGTGAACCAGATCACGACGAGCACCGAGATCGCGCTCTCCGCGATGAAGGCGACCACCATCGCTTGCGGGACGTTGGCCGCGATGCCGAAGAAGGCGGTCATGCCCATCCCGATCGCCCAGGCGATGTACATCACCGTCAGCGGCCGGCGGGGCAAGCCGCGCTGCGCCATCACCAGCGACGCGATGATCGAGCCGACACCCCCCGCGCCGAACACGAGCGCAAGCTGCAGCTCGTTGCCCGACATCTGATCGGTCACGACGAACGGCACGAGCGTCTCCCATGGCCCCCACACGCAGAACAGGCTGACCATGCCGCCGAGGAGCCCCCACCGCAGCCACGGTGTCGTGCGGACGTAGGTGATCCCCTCGCGGACGTCGGCCCACAGACGCGTCTGCTCTTCGTCCGCCGAGTGACTCGCACGCACACGCATCAACCAGATGCACACGGCGGACACCGCGAAGGTCAGCCCGTCCAGGATGAACGCCCAGCCGGTGCCGGCCGCGGAGACGATGACGGCCCCGATCAGCGGGCCGATCACAATCATCGCGAGCGGTCGCACGGTCTGGCCGATCGAGTTCGCCTCGACGAGTTGCTCCTGCGGCACGATCATCGGGATGATCGAGCTGAACGCGGGCCCGAAGACCGCCTGGCCGGCCCCGTAGGGCACGACGAGCGCGATCAGCAGGGGCACCGTGAGGGCGTCCATCAGGATCAGCGAGCCGATCGCGGTGATGGCGGCCAGGCGCAACAGGTCGCCGATGATCATCAGATGCCGCCGGTCCATCCGGTCCGACAGTGCGCCGGTCGCCATCAGCAACAGGACCTGCGGGATCGACCACGCCGCTCCCACCAGCGAGAAGACCGCCGGCGACGAATCGAGATCCTTGTAGACGAGCCACGCCACCGCGAACACGTAGATCCCGTCACCGATCATAGAAACGGTCTGTCCGACCCACAGCAGTCGGAAATCGCGGTGACGCAACGGCCTCAGGACGCCGACGCGCTCGAACAACGGGAGAGGTTCGCTCACTAACTCACCCTATCGGAGGCGCCGAAAACGGTGGATGTGGCACCCTCGTCGCATGCGCGCGCTCCGCAAGGTCGCGATCGGGGCCGTGCTCCTGCTCGCCGCCTGCACGGCTGCGACGCCCCGACCGCTCACACCGTCACCGACCCCGGCCGATGAACGCGGGCCCACGACGGATCCGTCCCCTGTGTTCACCGGGGGGGTGCACGCCATCGGGCGCGACGTCCGCAGGCACGTCCGTGCGAGGAACTGGCACGCCGGGTGCCCCGTCTCGATCGCCGATCTGCGCCTGGTGAAGGTGACCTACTGGGACTTCAAAGGTGACGTTCGCACGGGCCCGCTGGTCCTCAACGAGCGCGTCGCCGAGGACGTGCTCTGGGTCTTTCGACAACTGTTCCGCGCCCGGTTCCCTATCCACCGGATCGGCCTGGCACCACGACCGCAGCCGATCGATTGGCACAGCACGCGGAACCTCACCTCGTCGTTCAACTGTCGCGAGGCGACGGGAAGCCCCGGGTCACTTTCGCAGCACTCCTACGGATGGGCGGTCGACATCAACCCGCTGCAGAACCCGTACGTGCGGCTGGACGGCTCCGTGCTGCGCGCCGCGACGAAGTCGTACCGCGATCGCTCACGTGACCGCGCGGGCATGATCCATCCTGGCGACATCGTGGTCCGGTCGTTCGCGAAGATCGGATGGGAGTGGGGCGGCGACTGGCGCACGCTGAAGGACTACATGCACTTCTCGCTCACCGGCGGCTAGGGGCTCTGCTTGTCGAACCGGTCCTCGGGAACGGGTAGAACGCCTGGAGATACCGGTCGCAGGTGAAGACGCCGAGGTCAGCACCGCTGTCGCGGATCGCGTCCCTCGCCGCGAGCACGAGGCGGCGCCCGAATCCCTTGCCACGTTCCACGGGGTCGGTCACGACCGTGCTCAGCCCGCTCGCGGCGTAACGCCGGATCGTGTGTCTCGGCAAGCCCGGCGGA
>DATECH010000042.1:0-3833 GCA_035287005.1 Actinomycetota bacterium
AGATGGTCATGCCCGGAGACAACGTGGAGATGGTCGTGGAGCTGATCAACCCCATCGCGATGGAAGACGGCCTTCGCTTCGCGATCCGTGAGGGCGGCCGCACCGTGGGCGCCGGCCGCGTCACGAAGATCCTGAAGTAGGCCTCACGTAGCGAAGCGATAGGCCGCCAGGGAAGACACCGACCGAGGAAGAAGACGCTCGATGGCAGGAACGAAGATCCGCATCAAGCTCCGGGCATACGACCACCGGATGCTCGATGTCGCCGCGCGCGACATCGTCGAGCATGTCCAGCGCACGGGCGCCAAGGTCGTCGGGCCGGTGCCGCTGCCGACCGAGCGCAACATCTACACGGTGATCCGCTCGCCGCACAAGTACAAGGACTCGCGCGAGCACTTCCAGATGCTCACGCACAAGCGGTTGATCGACATCGTGGACGCGACCTCCAAGACGGTCCAGGAGCTGCAACGCCTGAACCTGTCCGCCGGGGTGGACATCCAGATCAAGCTCTAACGAACGGTCGCAAGCAGCGAAGCGATAGACCAGACAGGACGAACATGACGGACATCAAGGGGATCGTGGGCGAGAAGGTGGGGATGACCCAGATCTTCGTCGAGACGCGTGCCGTGCCGGTGACGGTGATCAAGGCCGGTCCCTGCGTGGTGACCCAGATCCGCACGCAGGAAAGCGACGGCTACGACGCCGTGCAGCTCGCCTACGGCTCGATCCGTCCGCGCGACGTCACGAAGCCCGCCAAGGGTCACTTCGACAAGGCGGGCGTGGAGCCGACTCGCCACCTGGTCGAGCTGCGCACCGGCGACGCGGGCGCCTACGAGACGGGCCAGCAGCTCACGGCCGACGTGTTCGCCGCCGGCGACAAGGTCGACGTCGTGGGCGTGTCCAAGGGCAAGGGGTTCTCCGGCGTGATGAAGCGCCACGGGTTCGCCGGGCTGGGCGGCGGCCACGGCGTCCACAAGAAGCACCGCTCGCCGGGCGCGATCGGCGCCTGCGCCACCCCGAGCCGCGTCTTCAAGGGCATGCGCATGGCCGGCCATGCGGGCAACCAGCGCACGACCGTGCTGAACCTCGAGATCGTGCAGTCCGACCCCGAGCGCGGGCTCCTGCTCGTCAAGGGAGCCGTGCCGGGCCCCAACGGCGGGCTCGTCATGGTGCGCTCGGCCGTCAAGACCCCGCTCAAGAGGGGGGCGTGAGCATGGCCACCATCGACATCGTGGATGCCGCCGGGAAGAAGTCCGGCTCGCGCGACCTCGCCCCCGACCTCTTCGACGCGCCCGTCAACGTGCCGCTGATGCACCAGGTGGTCGTCGCCTCGATGGCGGGCCTGCGCGCCGGCACCCACAAGACCAAGACCCGCGGCGACGTGCGCGGCGGCGGCAAGAAGCCGTGGCGCCAGAAGGGCACCGGTCGCGCGCGGCAGGGCTCGATCCGCTCGCCCCAGTGGGTCGGCGGCGGCGTCGCGCACGGCCCCGTGCTGCGCGACCACGACCAGCGCACGAACAAGAAGATGAAGAAGGGCGCGCTGCGCTCGGCGCTGACCGACGCGCACGCGAGCGGCAAGCTCGTCGTGATGAGCGAGCTCGGCTTCGAGGAGCCCAAGACCAAGCAGGCCGCCGATCTGCTCACCGCGCTCGGCCTGGACGGCCGCGTGCTCCTGATCTTGCAGGAGCCCTCGGCGGGCGGCGTCGTGGAGAAGTCGTTCCGCAACCTGCAGTCGGTCAAGGTCGCCTACGCGAGGGGCATCGGCACCTACGACGTGCTGCTTGCCGACCACGTGGTGTTCACGGCCGAGGCGCTTGACGCCCTCGAGGGCGTCGCGACGGACGATGGGAGTCGCGCATGAAGTCGCCGCGCGACGTGATCATCCGGCCCGTGGTGTCGGAGAAGTCCTACGCGGGGATCGAGCGGAACACCTACACGTTCCTGGTCGATCCGCGCTCCAACAAGACCGAGATCAAGGAGGCCGTCCAGACGATCTGGGGCGTCCGCGTGACCTCGGTGAACACGCTGAACCGCCAGGGCAAGGTCAAGCGCCGCGGCTGGACCAAGGGCAAGCGCGCAGACCAGAAGCGCGCGATCGTGACCCTGGCCGAAGGCGATTCGATCGAGATCTTCGAGACGGGGACGTAACCGATGGGTGTTCGCAAATACAAGCCGACCACGCCGGGCCGCCGTGGTGCCAGCGTCTCCACGTTCGAGGAGCTGACGCGCACCACGCCGGAGAAGGCGCTGGTGAGCAAGGGCCGCAACAAGGCGGGCCGCAACGTGCACGGGCGCATCACGACCCGGCACAAGGGTGGCGGCAACAAGCGCCGCTACCGCGTCGTGGACTTCCGCCGCACCAAGGACGGCGTGCCCGCCAAGGTCGCGCACATCGAGTACGACCCGAACCGCTCCGCGCGGATCGCGCTGCTGCACTACCGCGACGGCGAGAAGCGCTACATCCTCGCGCCCGACGGCGTGAAGCAGGGCGACATGCTGATGTCGGGCCCCGAAGCCGAGATCCGCGCCGGCAACGCGCTGCCGCTTCGCAACATCCCCGTCGGCACGGTGGTGCACGCGATCGAGCTGAAGCCGGGCGCGGGCGCCAAGATGGCCCGCTCGGCCGGCGCGAGCGTGCAGCTGATGGCCAAGGAGGGCACGATGGCGACGCTCCGCCTGCCCTCGGGCGAGATGCGCCTGGTCCCCGCCACCTGCCGGGCCACGGTCGGCGCGGTCGGCAACGCCGAGCACGAGCTGATCCAGCTGGGCAAGGCCGGGCGCGCGCGCTGGAAGGGCAAGCGCCCGTCGGTCCGCGGTGTCGCGATGAACCCGGTCGATCACCCGCTGGGCGGTGGCGAGGGCAAGTCCTCCGGCGGTCGGCACCCGACCTCGCCGTGGGGCCAGAAGGAAGGTCGTACCCGCAAGAAGAACAAGGCCTCGAACAAGTACGTCGTTCGTCGCCGTGGGAAGGGGCGTGGCTGATGCCTCGATCGTTGAAGAAGGGTCCGTTCGTCGATGACCATCTGATGAAGAAGGTCGACGACATGAACAAGAAGGGCGAGAAGAAGGTGGTGCGAACGTGGTCGCGCCGCTCGACGATCGTTCCCGAGATGCTGGGGCACACGCTGGCCGTGCACGACGGCCGCAAGCACGTGCCGGTGTTCGTGTCCGAGGCGATGGTCGGGCACAAGCTCGGCGAGTTCGCCCCGACGCGCACGTTCCGGTCGCACGCCAAGGACGAGCGGAGGAATCGATAGGCCATGGCGGAAGCGCGCGCAACCAGCAAGTACACCCGCACCTCGGCGCGCAAGATGCGCCGGGTGGTGGATATGGTTCGCGGTCAGCACGTGGCCGAGGCCCAGCGGATCCTGCGCTTCTCGGGCCTCGGCGCTTCGCGCGACGTCGAGAAGCTCCTGAAGTCCGCCGTGGCCAACGCGGAGCGGCACCCCGGTGTCATCGCAGAGAACCTGGTGGTCTCGCGGGCGTGGGTCAACGAGGGCCCGACGCTGAAGCGGTTCCGCCCACGCGCGTATGGGCGTGCCACGAAGGTTCGCAAGCGCACCTCGCATGTGACCCTGGTGGTCGCCACGATGGGAGACGAAGGCTAGTGGGACACAAGATCCACCCATATGGGTTCCGGCTCGGGGTGATCTACCCCTGGAAGAGCAACTGGTACGCCAACCGCGACTACTCGCAGTTCCTGCATGAGGACATCTGGATCCGTACGCACATCCGTTCGCGGCTGACGCGTGCCGGGATCTCGTCGATCGACATCGAGCGCAAGGGCGACCAGATCTGGGTGTTCATCCGTACCGCGCGCCCCGGCATCGTGATCG
>DATECH010000043.1:0-10069 GCA_035287005.1 Actinomycetota bacterium
GATCTTCGCGGCGATCCGCGACGGTCGAGCGATCACGGGGGTCGGGACGCAGCTGATCAGCACGCCGCCGTCGGAGGCCAACACGACCGTCGCCGTGATCGATGCCGGTGGCGGCGACGCCGCGCGACAGGTCGAGGACACTCTGACGAACGCGGGCTTCGATATCAGTCCCGGTATCGTGGCGGGCGCCGCACCCAAGGGGATCGACGGGCCGGCGATCCTGTATCGACCGGGCCAGGCGGCCTACGCCGACGTCGTGAGCAAGTACTTCCCGGGATTGCAGGTCATCGAGGTGAAGGACCTGGAGGCGGGCTCGGTGGCGATCGTCGTTCCCGCCGGATACCAGCCGACCGAGCCCGGTCAGGGCGGTGGCGGCGGCGGAGCCGGCGCCGCGAGCGAGTGCCCCGACTCGACGGCATAGACTCGCGCCCATGCGCGCGCTGGTGCTCGCCGGCGGTGAGGGGTCGCGATTGCGACCGCTCACCCATACGCAAGCCAAACAGCTGATCCCCGTCGCGGGGCAGCCGATCCTGTTCCATGCACTCGACGCGATCCGCGACGCCGAGATCGGCGAGGTGGGCATCGTGATCGGGCACACGGGCCCGGAGGTGCGCGCCGCCGTCGGGGACGGCTCCCGCTGGGACCTCCGGGTCACCTACATCGAACAGGAGGCGCCGCTCGGTCTCGCGCACGCGGTCATGACCGCCGCGGACTTCGTGCGCGGCGAACCGTTCTTGATGTACCTCGGGGATAACGTCTTGCTGGAGGGCGTCGCCCGGTTCGTCCGGGAGTTCGAACGGACCCGTCCCGACGCGCAGATCTTCGTCGCGCAGGTGCCCGAGCCGGAGCACTTCGGGGTCGTCGAATTGCGCGACGGTCGAGCCGTTCGACTGGTCGAGAAGCCGGGCTCGTTCGTCTCGGACCTCGCGCTGGTTGGCGTCTACCTCTTCGACGACTCGATCTTGGACGCATGCGCGACCTTGCGTCCGAGTGGGCGCGGCGAGTACGAGATCACGGAGGCCATCCAGTGGCTGATCGATCAGGGCAAGACCGTCCGAGTCGAGATGCTCGATGGATGGTGGAAGGACACCGGACGTTCCGAGGACCTGTTGGAAGCGAACCGGATGCTGCTGGCGGTGCGCGAGCACTCAGTGGTCGGCTCGGTCGATGCCGCGACCGAGATCGATGGCGTCGTCGTGATCGGACCGGGTGCGGTCGTGACGGGCTCGCGGTTGATCGGACCGCTCGTGATCGGGCCCGATTGCCGGATCGACGGTTCGACCGTGGGACCCGACGTGTCGCTGGAAGCGGGCTGCACGGTGGTCGGCAGCACGATCAGCGACTCCATCCTGATGCAGGGGTGTTCGATCCGCGACGTCGATGCGCTCGAAAGCTCGATCCTCGGGCGCAACGTGGATGTGCGACATTCCGGTGGTGACCGTGCGCACCGGCTCGTGGTCGGCGACCAGAGCCGCATCGAGGTGGACTGACGTGCGGGTCGTGATCGACGCCAGGCCCGCGGTCGACCCGCGCCGCACCGGTATCGGCATGTACGCCGAAGCGCTGGTGCGCCATCTCCCGCCCGCGCTCGCGGACGACCGCGTGTGCGCGTGGTACCTGGACGTCCGAGGTATCGGGCGACGCCCGCGACGGTTCACAGGCCGGTCGCCCAACCTCAGCGAACACGCCACCCGGATCCCGTCCCGGGTGTTCACGCCGGTGTCCTCGCGCCTGGGGGTGCCCCGCCTCGAATGGCTCGCCGGCGCCGCCGACGTGTGCGTCGCCACGAACTACCTGCCGCCGCCCACGCAAGGGGGTGGCGTCGTGCTGGTGGTCCACGACCTGGCGTTCGAGTCGATGCCGGGCACGGCGCCGCACCACGATGCGCGTTGGCGCCGGTCGTTCGCGCGCTGGTTGCACCGCGCCTCCGCGGTGATCGTGCCGAGCGAAGCGACCCGCGCCGATCTACTGCACTTCCACGATGTTGATGCCGGCCGACTGACGGTCGTGCCCCACGGTACGGACGCCGAGGCCTTCATGCCCGCCACTCCGATCGAGGTCGGATCGGTCCGTGCTCGGTTCGATATCCCCGGGCCCTACATCGTGTTCCTCGGGGGACTGGAGCCGAGGAAGAACCTGGAACTGCTCGTACAGGCCTACGGCATGCTCGCGGCCGACGACGTCTCGCTCGTGATCGCGGGTGGCACCGTTCGGTGGGCGCCGACGTATGCCGAACAGGTCGACGCCGCGATCGCCGCGTTGCCGCCGCGCGCCCGCGAGCGGGTGATCCGTGTCGGCTACGTCGACCATGCCGACCGCCGCGCGCTGCTGTCGGGTGCGGAGATCCTCGCCTACCCGTCGCGGGCAGAGGGATTCGGCTTCCCGGTGCTCGAGGGGTTCGCCGCGAACGTCCCGGTGTTGACGTCGTCGACCTCCTCGCTGCCGGAGGTCGCGGGCGACGCCGCCGTGCTGGTCGATCCCGGGGATCCGGAGGCGATCGCCGCTGGCCTGCGCGAGCTGTTGGACGACGGCGACCTGCGCAACGTCCTTCGCGCGGCCGGCACGGCGCGCGTCGCGTCCTTCACGTGGCAGCGGTGCGCGCGCGAGACCGCGGCCGTGCTTCGCCGGGCCGCGCAGCACGGCCGTTAGACTGCGGCCAACCGGCACTCGCCGGTACCCATCTCATGGTCGCCAACCACGTCCTCGTCACCGGTGGCGCCGGTTTCATCGGCTCTCATCTGGTGGATGCGCTGCTCGCGCATCCGAGCAAGCGCGTGACCGTGTTGGACCGGCTGTCGAGCGGCGGTTCGCGGGCCAACCTCGAGCACCACGATGGCGATCCACGGCTCACCTTCGTATCCGGCGATCTGAACCACGTGGATCTCGTGCGGGAGGTCGTCGGCGGGGTCGATGCGGTGATCCACGCCGCCGCCGAGTCCCATGTGGACCGCTCGATCGACGAGGCGCGCGGGTTCCTGGAGTCCAACCTGATGGGGACCCAGTCGGTGCTGCAGGCCGTGCGGGCGACCGGGAACCGGCTGCTGATGATCTCGACCGACGAGGTGTACGGACCCGGCGATGCCGGGGGAGGGCTCTTCGCCGAGGACGCCCCGATCGCGCCGCGCTCGCCCTACGCGGCGAGCAAGGCGGCGGCCGACCTGCTGTGCCAGGCCTACCGCACGACCTACGGCGTGGACGTCACCGTCGTGCGCGGGACGAACGCGTACGGGCCGCGGCAGATCGAGCGCGTCGTGCCGACCTACACGATCTGCGCGCTCGAACAGCTGCCGGTTCCCGTGTACGGCACGGGGGAGCAGCGCCGGGAGTTCCTGCACGTCCATGACTGGGTGCGCGCGGCGCTCACCGTGCTCGAGCGGGGGACGCCCGGGGTGACCTACAACATCGGGGCGGGCACGGAGCTGTCGAACTTCGAGCTTGCCGAGCGGATCGTGGAGCTCGTGGGTGTCTCGAACGACATGATCGCGTTCGTCCCCGATCGGCCCGGTCACGACTTCCGTTACGGGGTTGCCTCCGATCGGGTCCGGGCCTTGGGCTGGGAGCCGGCGATCGGGTTCGACGAGGGTCTGGCGGCGACCGTGGCCTGGTATCGCGAACATCGCGAATGGCTCTACCGGGCGCATGAGATCGACGTCGTGACGCGACCGCGACCGCCACAGGGGGTCTCGTGAGGATCGTCGTCACCGGCGCTGCGGGCGGCCTCGGGCGGGCGGTGGTCGCGACCGCTGCGTCGCATCACGACCTGATCCCGCTGACGCGCGAGGACCTCGACATCGGCGACCATCATGCCGTGATGCGCACCGTGCCGGCGCTGGGCGCGGACCTGATCATCAACTGCGCGGCGTTCACGGCGGTCGACCGCAACGAGACCGAGCCGACACGCGCCTTCCGGGACAATGCCCAAGGTCCGCACTCGCTGGCGCTTGCCGCGCGATCGATCGATGCCGTGCTGGTCCACGTGTCGACGGACTACGTGTTCGACGGGTCCAAGGCCGGGCCCTACGACGAGTGCGACGAGCCTCGTCCGATCAGCGTCTACGGACGCTCGAAGCTGGCCGGCGAGCGATTCGTGGCGCAGACGCTGCCCGAGCATTTCATCGTGCGCACCGGGTACGTGTTCGGTGGCGGTGGCGACTACCTGTCGGGGCAGCTCGAGCGGCTCCGGGCGGGCGAGACCGCGCGTGGGATCGCCGACCGGGTGGGCTCGCCCACGTTCGTGCGCGACCTGGCGGCTCGGCTGATCCCGCTGGCGCTGACGCGGCGATTCGGCACGTATCACCTGGCAGGGTCGGAGACCGCGACCTGGTTCGAGGTCCTGCAGCGACTGCAGCGCCTCGGCGGGCTCCCCGGTGCCGTCGAGGCGCAGGGTGCCGCGCAGCTGGCGTTGCCCGCCCCACGGCCCGAGCGGTCCGCCCTTGCGAGCGTGTTCGTGGAGAACCTGTCGCTTCCGTCGTTCCCGCCGCTGGATGAGGCCCTGCGCGCGCTCCTTGCCAGCTAGGCTTGCCGCTCGATGGCATCGCCCCGCCGGCACCTCGCGACCCGCACACTGGCCGCCGCCCTGATCTTGGCCGCGGTCGCGTTCGCGTGCGCGACGCCTGCCGGTCGCACGCAGGCCGCCGACACGCCCTCACCCTCGAGCACGGCGCCCATCGACGCTCCTCGGGGAACGGTCGACCCCGTCACCGGGCAGTCGCTCCAGGCCCCCCCGGATCCGGTGACGCAACCGCTGCCGCCGGCCGTCGACGCGGATGCCTTCGACACCGCCACCCCGATCAAGCATGTCGTGTTCCTGATCTTGGAGAACCGGAGCTACGACAACGTCTTCGGCACGTTCCCCGGCTCCGACGGCGCATCGAGTGCCGACGACCACGGCGTGATCCGTCCGCTCACGAGAGCGCCGTTGCAGCGGGCGCACGACCTGCCGCACTGCTACAACTGCAACGTCGCCTCGATCAACGGCGGGGCGATGGACGGGTTCAACCAGACGGACGCCGCGGAGGAGTTCGCATTCACGCAGTTTCACAAGGAACAGATCACCGCCTACTGGAACTGGGCGAAGCGCTACACGATCGCCGACGGCTTCTTCGCCTCCGCGGTGGGCCCGTCGTTCCCGAACCACATGTACTCGATCGCGGCCACGTCGGGCGGGACGCTGGACAACCCCTGGCAGCCGCCGCCCAACCTCGTGCAGATGCAGCAGGAGGGCTACGCGAAGTCGTGGGGGTGCGACATCGCGCGCGACGGGTACGTCGAGGTGATCGATCCCGAGGGCTACATGGTCAAGGTGTCCCCGTGCTTCGACTTCAAGACCGAGGGAGACCTGTTGAACGCCAAGGACATCCCCTGGTCCTACTACGCGGCGACGAACGGCCAGCTCGGCTACATCTGGTCCGCCTACTCCGCGATCGGCCGCTACCGCAACGACCCCGAGCTATGGTCCGAGCACATCCGCCCGGTGGACGACGTGGTGCGGGACATCCAGGCGGACCGGCTCCCCCCCGTCACGTGGATCACACCGCGGTTCCAGCTGTCCCAGCATCCCGAGTACAACTTCTGTTGGGGACAGAACTGGACGATCGAGGTCATGAACGCCCTGATGCGCTCCGAGGCGTGGAAGGACACCCTGGTCGTGATGACATGGGACGACTTCGGGGGGTTCTACGACCACGTGCCCCCGGTGCGGCTCGATGACTTCGGCCTCGGCATCCGGGTGCCGACGATGATCATCAGCCCGTACGCCAAGCGCGGCTACGTGGATTCGACGATGTACGAGTTCTCCAGCGTCCTGCGCTTCATCGAGAACAACTGGCGGTTGACGCAGCTGACGCGCCGCGATCGCATCGCCGACGGGCTCGAGGGCGCGCTCGACTTCTCGCAACAGCCCCAGCCGCCGTCGCCGCAGCCGCTGCGGACCGATTGCCGTGGCCCGATCTGGGATCCGCCGCCGCCGGAATGACGGGCAGGACGATGCGACGGGGCACGCTGGCGTTGATCGCGCTCGCCGTGGTCGCCGCCGCGTGCACAGAGAGCTCCGGCGTCGCCCCCGCGACAGACTCGCCCGACATCTCGAGGACCCCGACGGTGTCCTCGTCGCCCGCGCAGCAGGTAGACGCGGCGTCGTTCGACACCACGACACCGATCAAGCACGTCGTGTTCCTAGTCAAGGAGAACCGCACGTTCGACAACATGTTCGGCACGTTCCCGGGCGCCAACGGAGTCACCGTCGGCATGGACGGTGGCGTACGGCGTCCGCTGCGCCGAGGCACCGACGGGCGTGTGCCCGGCGACATCCCGCACTGCTACTGGTGCTCGGTCCTGGCGTGGAACAACGGCAGGATGGACGGGTTCAACCAGGGTGAGCAGGGTGACTGGGCATACACGCAGCTGCACCGCGAGCAGCTGCCGAACTACTGGCACTGGGCCGAGCGCAACGTGCTGTTCGACGACTTCTTTGCGTCGGCGTGGGGGCCGTCGTTCCCCAACCACCTGTACACGATCGCCGCCCAGTCCGGAGGCGCGCGCGACAACCCCCGGCGCACCGGGTTCTTCTCGAACACGTTCGGCTGCGACGCGCCACCCCAGCAGCTGGTCGAGGTCTACGACCCGGAGGGCAACGTGATCAAGGTCCCGCCGTGCTTCGACTTCAAGACGGAGGGCGACCTGCTGAGCGAGCACGGCATCCCGTGGGCCTACTACGCGGCGACCGAGCGTCAGCGCGGCTACATCTGGTCGGCGTACTCGTCGATCAGGCGGTACCGGCAGCACCCGGCGCGCTGGGCCAGGCACATCCGCCCCACCGACGACGTGCTGGCCGACATCGCGGCCGACGAGTTGCCTCCCGTCACGTGGATCACGCCGCGGTTCGAGCTGTCCGAGCACCCCGAGTTCTCCTTCTGCCACGGCGAGAACTGGTCCACGCAGGTGATCAACACGATCATGCGCTCGCCGATGTGGCAGGACACGGCGATCTTCGTGACCTGGGACGATTACGGGGGCTTCTACGATCACGTGGCGCCGCCCGACGTGGATCGCATGGGATTCGGGTTCCGCGTGCCGATGCTGATGATCAGCCCCTACGCGGTCGACGGCAAGGTCAGCCACGAGTCGGGCGAGTTCTCCAGTGTGCTGCGGTTCATCGAGGACAACTGGTCGCTGCGGCCGTACATGACGCCGCGCGATCGGCACGCGACGCCGCTGCTGTCCGCGTTCGATTTCGGGCAGGAACCTCGCCCGGCGGACCCCCTGCCGCTGCGCACGGATTGCGCGGGACCGAAGTTCCCCGAGAACTGAGCAGGGGCGGGAAGGGCGCTGCTACGCTGCCCACCATGACCACGCCGGAACGCGAGGACGACGCCTACCTGGCCCTGTCTCGCAGCCTCTATTGGTCCCAGGAGACGGGCGCGCGGCCGCAGGCCGGCACCAAGCAGGTGCGCGAGCAGATGCTCGAGTTCGTCGCGAACATGCGCACGGACGAGCGGATGCCGATCCCCCTGGGCGAGCCGCACCTCGCGGCGCTCACCCCCTGGAAGCGCAAGGTGAAGTACCTCGCCTTTCGCACCGGTCGGTTCGCATCGAGGCGGTATGACCGCCTGCTGGGCGACGCGATGGACCTGACCGTCGCGCTCGCCGAGCGCCTCATCGAGCTCGAGCACGAGGTCACGACCCTGCAGTCTCAGGTCGCGGAGCTTCGCCACGACGCGGCCGAGGATCCCTCGTGAGGATCGCGATCCTGCACCCGCAGACGTCGTTCGTGCGCGGGGGTGCGGAGCTGCACACGGAGGAGTTGACGCGGGCGCTGCGCGAGGCCGGTCACGACGCCGAGATCGTGACGATCGCGGGCAAGTGGTACCCGGGCGCCGAGATCGTCCACCAGATGGCGGTGTGGCGCAGCTTCGACGTCAGCGAATCCAACGGGATGAAGATCGACGCCGTGATCGCATTGAAGTTCCCGGCCTACCTGGCGCCGCACGACCGCAAGATCGTGTGGCTGATCCACCAGCACCGATCCGCCTATGAGCTGTGGGATCATCCCGACTACGGCGACCTCAAGGTCCAGGAGGAAGGCGAGCAGGTTCGCGACCTGATCCACTCCGCCGACCGCGTCGGACTCGGTGAGGCCAAGCGCATCTTCACGAACTCCAAGAACGTGCAGCAGCGCCTGTGGAACGCCTTGCGGATCCCCGCGGAGCCCCTGTATCACCCCTCACCGGCGACCAGCGCGCTGCTCGACATGACACCCGGCGACTACGGCGACTACATCTTCTATCCGAGCAGGCTCGAGGTCTTGAAGCGGCAGTCCCTGGCCGTCGAGGCGATGCAGCACGTACGCAGCGGCGTCAAGCTGGTGCTCGTGGGACGTGGCCCCGACGAACGGGCGCTACGCGATCAGATCCAGCGCCTGGGCCTCGCCGAGCGGGTGCGCATGGAGATCGGGGTGTCGGACGAGCGGCTCCACGAGTTGTTCCTCGGAGCGCGCGCCGTCTACAACGGGCCTTTCGACGAGGACTACGGCTACGTCACGATCGAGGGGATGGCCTCCGAGCGGCCGGTCGTCACCCTGCGCGATGCGGGCGGGCCGCTCGAGTTCGTGGACGACGGCCAGACAGGCTTCGTCGTGGCGCCGGACGCCAAGGCGATCGCGGAGGCGTTCGACCGGCTGCATGCGGACGCCGATCTGGCCCGGCGTCTGGGCAGGGCCGGCAACGCCCTCGTGCGCGAGGTCGTGCCGACCTGGCCGCAGATCGTCGCGCGGCTGCTCGACTGATGCGCGCGCCGCTGCGCCGGGCCCGCCGCGCGATGAACGGGCGGCTGTCCGCCCCACGTCGCATCGAAAAGGTCGCGTCGCTCGGTCCGATGCCTCCCGCGCCGACCGGCATCGCGACCTATCATCGCGCGGTCCTCGACGGGCTCGAGCGGATCGGCTTCACCGAGGAGCTGCCGGTCGAGCCGATCTGGCCGGTGCGCGACCAGGATCTCGCCACGGTGCCTTCTTACCGGCTCGGCGTCTACCAGCTCGGAAACAACGCGGCATTCCATCTGCCGATCTACCGTATGGTCTGGCAGGCACCCGGGCTGATCGTGCTGCACGACCTCGCGCTGGACGATTTCGTCCGCGGCCTGCAGACCAGCGGTGATCGCCTCGGGTTCGTGGCGATCCGCGAGGCGCTCGAGGCGCGCGAACGTATGACGCTGCCCGACGCGGTGCAGAACCCCCCGCTGCGGATCCCGTGGGTCGCCGCGGCAGCTCGCCGGGCACGCGGCATCATCGTGCACGCGGAGTTCTGTCGCCGGTACCTCGAGCAGATCGGGTGTCGCACGCCGATCTTCGTGGTGCCGCACCCGCAGGTCGAGTCGGCGAGCGCCGTCGACGGCGCCGTGCCGACGGGCGTGCGTCTGCGCGCCGCCGCCGAGGCCCGTGGGGCCCGCACGCTGGTGGTCGCCGCGGGCGATGTGAACGAGGCGAAACAGCTCGATCGCGTGCTGGCCGCCATCGCATCCCTGCCCGCCGATGTCCATGTGACCGTCGTCGGTCGGACCGTCGAGACCTACGACTTCCACCCGGTCGCGCAGCGCGCCGGGCTGGGCCACCGGCTGCACGTCGCGACCGATGTCAGCGACGTCGAATTCCTCGGATGGTTGCATGCCGCCGACGTCGTGGCCGACCTGCGGTACCCCCATCGTGGGGAGGTCTCGGGCTCCCTCGCCAGGGCGATGCAGGTGGGGCGTGTGACCGTCGTGTCGGGGACCGGCACCTACCTCGACGCCCCTCCCGGCACCCTGGTGACCGTGGGGCCGGGCCCGCCGGAGCCGGCCGAGCTCGCCGCGCGGATCGTGGAGCTCGCCGCCGACCCCGGGCTTCGAGATCGGATCGGGACCGCTGCGAGGGAGCATGTGCAGCGGCTGGCCATCACCGACGCGACCGCGCACGGCTACGCCGACGCGATCCGTGCCACGATCCGGCTGGTCGAGGACCCCGCGGGGCCGACGATGCGCCGGTGGGCCGACGCGTTGGCCGATCTGGGTGTGAGCGAGGACGATGTCACCTCGGGCG
>DATECH010000044.1:0-13715 GCA_035287005.1 Actinomycetota bacterium
CCTTCGTGTCCTCCCCACATGCTGACCGGGCGATCCGCACGTGGGCTCGGGCGCGGCACGGGTTCACGAAGCGCTGCGCATTCGCGATGATCGCCCGACTCGCCGTTTCGAACAAGGGGGCCCCCGACGAGTACTTCCAGGGATTCCTGCCGTTGATCCGCGGGGCGGCCACCGACCAGCGAAACGAGGTGAAGAAGGCTGTCAACTGGGCGCTTCGTCAGATCGGCAAGCGCGATCGCATCCTGCATCGCGCCGCGATCCTCGAGGCGGAGGCGCTGCTGACGCTCGAGGACCGCACGGCACGATGGGTCGCACACGATGCGCTCCGCGAGCTCCGCGATCCCGCGATCGTCGCGCGCATCAAAGGCTGAGCAGCGTCGGTGCGAGCTGCCGCAATGTTGCGACATCCTCGTCACCGTCGTCGGACCCGATCACCTGCACGCACACATGATCCGCGCCGGCGTCGAGATGCTCGCGAACGCGAGCGCCAACGGCGTCGGCACCTCCCGACGCGAACGCGGCCTCGATCAACCGGTCGGAACCGCCGTCCGCGACGTCGGCGTCGTCGAACCCCAAGCGGCGCCAGTTGCTCGCGTAGTTGGGCAACGCCAGGTAGTGCTGCGCCCAATCGCGGGCGACGGCACCAGCGGCGACCTCGCCCTGCGCCGCAAGCACTCCCAGTTCAACGGCGAGCACCGGCTCGGGGCCGAGCAGCGCGCGCGCGTGGGCCGTGTGCTCGACAGGAACGAAGTAGGTGTGCGCGCCGAGCGCTCGTTCGGCGGCCAGCCGGAGCATGCGATCACCCAGGGCGGCCAGGATCCTCGGCGCCGGCGCCCGCTCGCCGGTCACCTGATCCATCCCGTCGAGGTACGCATGCATGCGATCGAGCGGCCGCGCCCACGCGAACCCGCGATGTTCGGTCGAGTACTCGTGCCCGATGCCGATCCCGAGCACGAGCCGTTGCCCGTACGCGTCCGATAGCAGGGCCGCTCCCCGAGCCAACACCTCCGGCGCGCGAGCGGTGACGTTCGCGATCCCCGAGGCCACCGTCAGGCGTTCGCCGGATGCCAGCAGCCACGACAGCTGCGCCAGTACGTCGGCCGAGCCGGAGCCCTCGGGGATCCACAGGGCCGGGTACCCCATCGCCTCGATCGCGCGGACATCGCCGGCGACCCGAGCGGCCGGTCGATCGTCGAACCCGAACGTCCACACGCCGACGCGCCCCAACGCATGACGCACGGCATCGTGTGGAGCTCCCATAGGCCTGGCAGCCTACCCCGAGCACGCCGGGAGGGGCGGCAGGAGTCGCCGCCCCTCCGAGCCGCGCGAAACGTGGTACCTAGGAGGCTGGCCCGCTCGCCCCGAGCAGCTCGGGAACCTCGATCGCGGCCTCGTGTCCTTCCACGTCGATCTTCGGCAACCACTGGAGCCACTTCGGCAGGTACCAGTTCCGATCGCCGAGCAACTTCATCGCCGAGGGCACCAGGATCGATCGGACGATCGTGGCATCCAGGAACACCGCCACCGCGAGACCGAAGCCCATCTGTTCGAGACCCGCGATCCGACCCGCGGAGAACGCACCGAAAACCGCCACCATGATGATCGCGGCGCCGGTGATGATCCCCCCGGTGGTGCGCAACCCGAACGCCACGGCCTCGGCGTTGTCGCCGGTCTTGTCGTATTCCTCGCGGATCCGGGTCAGCAGGAACACCTGGTAGTCCATCGAGAGCCCGAACAGGATCGAGAACAGGAACAGCGGTAGCCACGACTCGATCGCGTCGACCTGGATGAACCCAAGACCCTCCGCGATCGATTTGGCGAACGCCGGTCCTCCCTTCTGGAAGATCAGCACGATCAGCCCGTACGCGGCGCCCACCGAAAGCAGGTTCATCACGATGGCCTTCGCAGGCACGACGATGGAGCGGAACACCACCGTCAGCAGCATGAACGACAGCGCGAGCACCAGCAGGATGATGATCGGCGTATACGTATCGGAGATGTCGAAGAAATCCTTCACGAACGCGGTATCTCCGCCCACGAGCACGCCCGATTCCTCCCCGAACGCCTGCGGCACGTACGTTTCCCGCAGACGCGTGACCGCGTCCACCGCCGCCTCGCTCGACGAATCCGACGCCTCGCCCGCGAAGGGGACCCGCAACAGTGTGATCGTCCCGTCCTCGCTGGTCAGAGGTGGTTGGGGCTCCCCGAACGCGGCGTCGGCCGCCAGTGCACTCTGGAGCGTCTGGATGCCCTGGCCGACCGTTGGATCGGTCGACGTTCCGGGGATCACGACGTCGGCGGTCGACTGTTGCCCGACGGTTGGGAACCGCTCGATCAACACGTCGAAGGCTTCCTTCGTCTGGATGCCCTCGGGGATCGTGGAGATCCCGGAGAACCCGGTCTTGATCCCACGGCCGTCATCCTCGGGATGCGACTGCGCCCAGTAGGGGACCGACAGGAGGACGAGGAAGGCGGAAGTCAGGATCAACCACAGGGCCGGTCTCGCCATCACCGTGCGGGTCACACGGTCCCAGAAACCCCCCGGCCGACCGTGCTCGAGCGTCCGGCCGCGACCGAACACGCGGCCCGGTTTCACGAGATGGTCCCCGAACAGGGCCATGATCGCCGGCAGCAACGTCATCGACAGCGCGATCGAAACCAGCACGACAAGGATGGCGCCGCCCGCCAGACCACGGAAGATCGTGGTGGGCACGAGCAGCATGCCGGCCAGCGCGAGCACGACGGTCACGCCGCTGAAGAAGACCGCCCGGTTCGCGGTGGCGCCAGACCGCCCGACAGCCTCCAGGTTGTCGCGACCCCGCGCCCGCTCCTCGCGATAGCGAGAGACGATGAACAACGAGTAGTCGATGCCGACCGCCAGACCCATCATCGTGACGAGATTCGGCACGAAGAAGCTGAACCGCCAGATCTGGCCCAGCATGCCGATGAGGCCCAAGGCGACACCGATCGCGAAGATCCCCATGATGATGGGCGTGACGCCGGCGATCAGCGATCCGAACACGATCAGCAAGACGACGATCGCGACGAGGATGCCGACGAACTCGCCCTTTTGGATGTCCTCCTCGGAGATCTTCTTGAAGTCTTCCGACGAGGTTGGCTCTCCGAGCATGTACATCTCGGTGTCGCCCCCGCTGTACCGCTCGCGGATCGTCTCGAGCTCGCCTACATGTTCGGCAGCCTGGTCGGAGTCACCCGCCAGGATGACCGTGAAGAGCACGGCGGTCCCGTCCTCGGACGGGATCGGGCCGAGAGCGACCACCTGAGGATCGCTTTGCTGATCGTCGGGCAAGGGGAACTGCGATGGGACAGTGGTCACCGCCTCCGCCCCGAGCGCTCGCAGGTCGCTCAGCGCCGCGTTCACCGCATCGACGAACGCGGGATCCTGGACGGTGCCCTCGCTCGTCATCACGATCGTCTCGGGGATGAGGTCTTGTTCGAGCTTTCGTTGATCGAGGATCTGCAGCGCTCGCTTCGCCTCCGGGTTGTTGGTGAAGTCGAAGTCCGTGGTAAGCGCGCTGCTGAGCAGCACCCCCGAAGCGGCGAACCCGACCACCAGGATCACCGCCCAGGTTCCGACGGTGCGCCACGGGTGACGGCTGCTCGCGCGCGCGAGTGATTCGGGATTGAGTTTCATCCGGTTGCCCCCCTCATGAACCAGGTCGAACGTCGAGTTGCCTTGACGTACGGTGTATGCTTACAGCGTACGGAGGATAGGAGTACAGCGTAAGTTTGTCAACCTCCGCAGAACCTCCGCAGAAAGAAGCCTCTGACAGGATGGCACGAACCGCAACCCCGCCGAAACCGCGAGTGCCGCTGAGCCGGGAGCGGATCGCCGACGCAGCCTTGCACATCATGGACACCGACGGGCTGGACGCGGTGTCGATGCGGCGCGTCGCCCGGGAGGTGGGCGTCGAAGCCATGTCCCTCTACAACCATGTCCAGGACAAGGACGACCTGCTCAACGGGGTCGTCGAGCGGGTGATGCGGGAGTTCCCATATCCGGAAGGTGACGCCGAAGACGACTGGCTGCCCTACGGTCGTGAGATCGCGCGTGGGTGGCGCAACCTGCTACGCGCCCACCCGAGCCTCGTGCGGTTGTTCGCCGAACGCAAGTCGCCGATCAGCTCCGTGGAGAGCTTGCGACCGATGGAGGCCGCGCTCGCGGCGTTGCGCAACGCCGGCTTGTCGGAACACGACGCCGTCCAGGCGTTCCACACGATCGGCGGCTACATCTTCGGCTCGGTGATGATGGAGACCGGTCAGCTGTTCGGCGATCCGGCCGACGCGCGCGCGTTCCCGGACGTGACGCCAGACCAACTGCCGAGCGTCGCGGCGTGCGCGCCCTACCTCGCCGAGTGCGACTTCGACGAACAGTTCGAGTTCGGGCTCGACCTGATGCTCGAGGGCCTCCGTGCGAAGGTCGAAAGCGCCTGATGGAGGTCGAGGCCTTCCTCGCCGACTCGGTGCAGGCAGCGGGAGGAAAGCTCCACGCACTGGGCATCGGCTGGCGCGTGATTCAGGCATCGGCGTTCCCGGCGCGACACGATCGCGTCGGAGTCGGGCTGCTCGTGCGCACCGAACCCAGCGAGTCGGGTGGGCACACCCTGCGGCTCTCGTTGTTGGACCCGGCGGGACGGCCTCGCCCGTTCGGCGACGGCTCGGCGTTCGAGGCCCACTTCAGCTCGCCCAACGGTGAAGGGACCGCGACCCTTGCGCTCAACCTCGACGGCCTCATCTTCGATGCCGAGGGCTCCTACACCTTCGTGTTGTCGATCGACGGACGAGAGACGGCGCGCCTTCCCTTCCGCGTGCAGTCGCGCCCGGAGCCTCCGGTGAGCGAGTTCCGCACCGGCGTCTACCTGTAGGCGACGGGAACCGACCACCGGACGCAACCGTCGAAGGGTCATCGACACCGAAGGAGCCGCCGTGCCACGTCTGAGAGCCGTGCTGATCGCCTCGCTCGCGTTCGTCGCGGTCGCGTGCGCGGAGGCGAGCGCCCCGATCGCCACGCCGACAACCCCGAGCGGAGCGAACGACATCGTCCTGCGGGTCGGCTACGAGGGAGGCTTCGTCGCGCCGAGCTATCTGGTCACGAACACGCCGTTCTTCGCGCTGTACGGCGACGGCACGTTGATCGAGCCCGGTGCGCAAGCGGAGATGTACCCGGGGCAGGCGCTGCCTCCGCTGCTGCAGCGGAGCCTGGGTCCCGATGCCGTTGCGGCGATCGTGCAGCGCGCGCTCGATGCCGGGCTCGACCACGACGCGACCTACACGGATCTCGGCAACGTCGGCGTCGCCGACGCACCGGACACGGTCTTCACCCTGGTGTCCGACGGCCAGACGCACACTGTCCGCGTCTACGCACTCGGGATCGCGGATGGACCCGATCGCCCCGACGGAATGGCTGCGGACCAGTGGGAGGCCCGCCGGGCACTCGCCGGACTCGTGACGGATCTCCAGACCGTCGACAGCTGGCTTCCCGCCGGATCGATCAGCGAACCGACCCCATACGTCGGCGACGCGGCGATCCTGCTGGTTGGGCCGTACCGGCCGGACGATCAGTTGCCGCAGGAACCCATACCGTGGCCGATCGAAGGCTCGCTCGCGAGCGCCGGCACCCCGGTCCCCTACGACGACTCGACGCGGTGCCTCGTGGTCGTCGGCGACGACTGGCGGTCCGTGCACGAGCTCGCGCTCGGTGCGAACCAGCTGACCCCCTGGACCGACGATGGGAAACGTTTCGGCCTGCTGTTTCGACCGCTGCTCCCAGACGAGCCTCGAAGCTGCCCCGTCTGAAGTTGCGGCCTTGCGCGAGCGGCAATAGGCTCCCTTCTATATCGATAGGGGGGGTCCATGGTCCGGACACGCCACACGCTCTACGCGCTCGTCGCCGCGCTCGCGATCGCGACGGTCGCTTGTAGTTCCACGTCTTCCAGCACTTCGGCGGGGTCCACGTCGTCGAGCACGTCCGACGGCAGCACGGGAGCGAGCGTCGCGGCAACCGTGAAGGACTACGAGGTCATCATCGACCCGACCTCGGTCGCTGCCGGCGAGGTGAACTTCGCGATCACGAACGAGGGACCGGAGACGCACGAGTTCGTCGTGCTGCAGACCGACACCGCACCCGAGGCCCTGACGGTGGAGGACGGGATCGTGCCCGAGGAAGGGATCACGGTCGCCGGCGAGGTGGAGGACATCGCCCCGGGCACCGAGGCGAACCTCACGCTCACGCTCGAGGCAGGTCCGTACGTGATCATCTGCAACATCGAGGGTCACTACGAGCAGGGCATGCACACAAGCCTCACCGTCACGTAGACGAGTCCTTCGATCTTCACCCTTTGCCGTAGGCCGGTGCGGGTTTCCGCACCGGCCTATCGCACGCGACAACGGCATCCACGTCCGCGTCCTCAAGGGTGTGGGCCCACGGGCCGATGCAACGGGCAACCGTTTCTCCACGTCGCCATCGACCCCGCAGGAGCCTGGTGGACAAGCACGCCGAGCACGCCGAGCAGCCCGGTCTCGATCCGCATGCGATCGAGACCGGATTCTTCGCGCCCTCCGACGCGTCGGTTCCCGACGCATCCGCACGATTGGCTGATCTCGAGGCCCGCTATCGCCTGCTGATCGATCACCTGCCAGCGGTCCTCTACATCGATTCGGTCGGCGACGACGACGCCATGATCGATGTGAGCCCTGGCATCGACGACTTGCTCGGTGTCACCCGCGAGACATGGCTGCGCGGCGCCCTGGGTTGGAGCGACTACGTGCACCCGGACGATCGCGATCGCGCGGTCGCGGAAAGTGAGGCGTGCGTCGCATCCGGCGAGCCGTTCCACTGCGAGTATCGAGCCGTCCACGCGGACGGCCACGTCGTGTGGGTCCGCGAGGACGCCGTGTTGATCCGAGATGCGGAAGGTGGGCCGCTGTACTGGCTCGGCTTCATGCTGGACATGACCGAGCTGGTCGAGACGCAACGCGACCTGCACCACCTGCAGAGCACCTACGGGGCGCTCGTGGAGCAGATCCCCGCGATCGTTTACCAGGACGCCACCGACGAGAACTGGACGACGGTCTATGTGTCGCCGCAGATCACCAACCTGCTGGGCGTGACGCCGGAGGAATGGATCGGCGACAGCAAGCTGTGGTCGCAGATGATGCACGACGAGGATCGCGATCGCGCGATCGAGGAAGTGGAGCGCGGCATCGCCTCGGGCGCGCCCTACACCGTCGAGTACCGGATGATCGGCCGTGACGGGCGCGTGAAGTGGTTCCAGGACACGGCGGTGATGATCCCCGACGCCGACGGCAATCCCGCCTTCACCCACGGCGTGATGCTCGACATCTCCGAACGCCGGGAAGCTGAGGAGCGTCTCACCTATCTCGCGTACCACGACAACCTCACCGGCATGCCGAATCGAGCGATGTTCGACGAGCTCCTGGAGTTGTCGCTCGCCCGCGCACGGCGTGGCGACCGCGGTGTCGCCGTCCTTGCGCTCGACATCGACAACTTCAAGCTGATCAACGACTCGCTCGGCCACGAAACCGGCGACCGGCTGATCTCGCTGGTGTCGCTTCGCCTGCAGGATGCAACCCGCGACACCGACCTGGTCGCACGTCCCGGCGGCGACGAGTTCCTCATGCTGCTGGCCGACCTCGATCAGGTGTCGCCGGTCAACGACGAGAACGGGGCCGCGATCTCCGCGCAGGCGGTCGCGAACCGCGTGCTCCAGGCGTTCGAGGCACCCTTCGAGGTCGACGGCACCGAGCTCTACGTCACCGCCTCGATCGGGATCAGCGTGTTCCCGCTGGACGCCGCCGACGCGACGAGCCTGATGCGAAACGCGGACAGTGCCGTGTACCTGGCGAAGGCGGCCGGTCCCGGCGGTTACGTCCTCAACCACCTGGAGAACGAGGGCGCCTTGAGCAAGCTCTCGCTGTCGACGCGCCTGCGAAAGGCCGTCGAGCAGCAGGACTGGACACTGCACTACCAGCCGTTGATCGACCTGTTCAGCGGCGACATGTTCGGCGTTGAGGCCCTGATCCGCTGGCCCGACCCCTCGGGCGGCCTCGTGCCTCCAGGCGACTTCATCCCGCTCGCCGAGGAGATGGGCCTCATCGAGGCGATCGGCTCCTGGGTGGTCGAGGAGATCTGCCGGCAGGACGAGATCTGGCGCCGTGAAGGACTCGAACTCGAGATCGGCTTCAACCTATCGCCTCGCCAGCTGTGGCAACCCGACCCCGTGCGCCGGATCGCCGACCAGATCGAGGCCGCGGGCATCGACCCTCAGCGGATCACCGTGGAGATCACCGAGTCCACGGCGATGCACGATCCCGACCGCACCCTCGAGGTCCTGCACGGCTTCAAGGATCATGGATTGAAGCTCGCCATCGACGACTTCGGTACGGGCTACTCGTCGCTGTCACGCCTGCGTTACATGCCGGTCGACGTGTTGAAGATCGATCGCACGTTCGTGCGCGACGTCAACAGCGACCGTCAGAGCGCGAGCATGGTCTCGGCGATCATCGCGCTCGCATCGAACCTGCAGATGGACCCGCTGGCCGAAGGCATCGAGACCGAGGAGGAGTGGCGCTTCCTCGCGGCGCGTGGCTGCCGGTTCGGCCAGGGCTACCTGTTCTCCAGGCCCGTCCCTGCGGAGGAGATCTTGGCGATGCATCGCCGCGCGGGTCTCACCATCGTCGACGGTGGGCTCGCGGTCTGAGCCTCACTTTCGCTTCGGCGCACGGAACGCGTTGCGGCGACCTTTCGGCCCTCCGCTGAACACGACGCGCGGCGGCGCGACCTTCATGCCCTCTTGCTCGAACTCCTCGTGCAGGTCGAGCCGGGCAGCCATCCGCGACACATCGCCTTGCTGATCGGGTGTGACGAACGTGATGCTCGTCCCCGATCGTCCCGCGCGCGCCGTGCGGCCCACCCGGTGCACATAGGCCTTGTCGTCCTGGGGCGCGTCGTAGTTGATGACGAGGGTGATGTCATCCAGGTCCAGGCCCCGCGCGGCGACATCGGTGGCGACGAGCACGCCGACGTGCCCGTCGGCGAAGCGCTGCAGCGAACGATCTCGGGCCTCTTGCCGCATGTCGCCGTGCAGCGCCAGTGCGGGAACGTTCTGGGCCTTCAGCTGCCGGGCGAGCGAATCGACGGCCCGCTTGGTATTGACGAACACGAGGGTAAGCCCGTCCTCGGCCGTCGCCAGCTCGATCAGCTTGGATAGTTTGTCGTGCAGGGGCACGGCCACGAACCGATGATCGGCCTCCTCCACCATCTGGTAGTCGTGACCCGCCACCTCGTGCAGGGCCGGATCGCGGGTGTACACCTGCGCGATGCGACCGACCGCGCCGTCGAGTGTCGCGGAGAAGAACATCGTCTGCCGGTCCTTTGGCAGGCGGCGCACGATACGATCCACCTGCGGCTGGAAGCCCATGTCGAGCATGCGGTCGGCTTCATCCAGCACCAGGATCTGGATCCCATCGAGGTCCACGAGACCCCGCGTCGCGAGGTCGTCGAGCCTGCCGGGAGTGGCTATCAGCACATGCGCCCGGGCAACGCCCTGTGCTTGCTCCTTAACGTTGGTGCCGCCGTAGACGGCCTTCACCCGCATGTTGGTCGCCACGGTGATCGCGAGGAACTCCTCGCACACCTGCTGGGCAAGCTCTCGCGTCGGCACGAGTACGAGGGCCGCCGGTAGCGGCGTCGAGGCTGGATCCAGCTGGTCGACGATGGGCAGCGCAAAGCCCAGGGTCTTGCCGGAGCCGGTCTTCGAACGGGCCAGCGTGTCGCGCCCGGAACGAGCGTCTTGCCACACCATGGCCTGGATCGGAAAAGGTGCGATCATGCCGCGCGCTTCCAGTGCGGCGGCGACCGGCTCGGAGACCCCGAGTGCGCGAAAGCTCTCGGGTACCTCGTTCACCCCATCAGGCTACCGCAGGTAGCTACAGCTCGAACGCCCCGTCGAACGCCCCCACGAGGTGCGAGACGATGAGCAGCTGCGCCAGTGCCAGGGACTCGCTTCGCTCGGGGTCGTGCCCAGGACGCCGCACCATCCCGATACGGTCGCGCTGGAGGCGCTCGTCGGGGTGCAGCGACGACCACAGCGCGTCCTCGAGCCGCGCGCCCATGTCGGCGGGGCAGTCACCGTCGATCTCGAGAACGCTCATCGGGCCACGGCGGTCGGTGCGCACCGACCAGCGAACCGGTGTCGTTCCATGGGCACGGAACTCCCCCAGGAGCTCGCGGAGCGCAGGGAACGGCAAGGTCGGTCGAACGACCAACCGCGCCGATAGGCGTTCGTCGCGCGTGTCGCCCGGCTGCCGGTAGAACCGAACGATCACATCCGCGTAGTCGCGCTGTGGCCTGATGTACTGCGCCGCGTCGGGCTCGCGGCGTTTGAGTTCGGCCACGACGTCCTTGGGCGAGTAGCCGCGCTCGAAGACATCGCGTTCCAGTTTCCATCGGTGGCGAAGTTCCTCCTCGGGCTCCAGAAACACCGCGACATCGATCGCGTCGCGAACCGAACGATCCGACAACGGCAGCAGCCCTTCGACGATCACGATCTCCCCCGGCTCCACGCGCTCGTAGGAGCCGAAGGTGCCGGTGTGATGGTCGTAGGTGGGTTTGGTCACCGCGGCGCCGGTCGCGAGGGTCCGCAGATGCTCGGCCATGAGATCCATCCGGTTGGCCTCCGGCGCGAGTGGTGTCACCCCGTGATCGGCCCGTGCCGCTCGGTCGTACAGGTGGTAATCGTCCGTGCACACACGCCCGACCCGCCCCACGCCGAGGATGAACTCGATCCCGCGCGACAGGGTGGACTTGCCCGAGGCGCTGTCGCCGGCGAGGGCGAGCAGCACGGGACGCAGGCCCGAGCCGCTCGCGGCCACGCGGGGAGCGATCGAAGGCAGATCGATCTCAGACACGTTCGGCGAGCCTACCGCGGCACCAACGCTCACCGGTACCTCGGAACGCGACCGCCGGTCGTGGCGGGCGGTACCCTTGCCCCGTCTCGAGGGGAAGGGAACCGCGGGTGGGGAACGACACGCAGCGTTGGAACGAACTGGCCGCACAGATCGCGGTCGACAGCATCCGGGCCACCACTGCGGCCGGTTCCGGCCACCCGACGTCGTCGATGTCGTGCGCCCATCTGTTGGCGGTGCTGTTCTCGGACCATCTTCGCTTCGACGTGAAGGATCCCGCCTACCGCGGCAACGATCGGTTCGTGCTGTCGAAGGGGCATGCGGCGCCGGCGCTGTACGCGGTGCTGAAGGCAGCCGGCGCGTTCGACGACGACATGCTCATGTCGCTGCGTGCGGATGGCTCGCCGCTCCAGGGTCACCCCGCTCCCCTTACCGAGTTCCCGTGGGTCGACGTCGCCACCGGCTCCCTCGGGCAGGGCCTCGCCGTCGGGCTGGGCATGGCCCTTGCGATGCAACTGGACGGCAGCGACGCGAACGTGTGGGTGATGCTCGGTGATTCGGAGATGGCGGAGGGATCCGTCTGGGAGGCGATGGACGCCACCGCCTACCATGGCGTTGCCAACCTGACCGCGATCGTTGACCTGAATCGCCTGGGCCAGCGTGGCCCAACGATGCACGGATGGGGGTCCGACGTGTTCCGCGATCGCGCCGAGGCGTTCGGGTGGAGCGCGATCCAGGTCGACGGCCATGATGTCGACGAAGTCGACCGCGCGTACCGGGATGCCGTCGCCGATGACCGGCCGACGATGATCGTCGCTCGCACGGTGAAGGGGCACGGCGTGTCGTTCCTGGCCGACCAGGACAACTGGCACGGCAAGCCGGTGCCGACCGACCGCCTCGATGCGGCCGTCGCCGAGTTAGGCGGCTTGCGCGACCTTCGGATCACGCCGCCATCGCCGCCCGACCTGCACACCTCGCCCGTGGAGCACGACGCGATGCACGAACGTCCCACCTACGACCGTCCGGTCGCGACACGCCGGGCGTTCGGCGACGCACTGGCGTGGCTCGCCGGCACCTATCCCGACGTGGTGGTCCTCGACGGCGAGGTCGGCAACTCGACACACACGGAAGAGGCGCAGAAGGTCGCGCCTGAGCGCTTCTTCCAGATGTTCATCGCCGAGCAGTGCATGGTGGGGGTCCAAACCGGACTCCAGGCGCTCGGCAAGACGGCGTTCGCCGCGTCGTTCGGGGCCTTCTTGACCAGGGCGGCCGACCAGATCCGCATGGCCGCGATCAGCCGGGCCGACCTTCGCCTGTGCGGTTCCCACGCCGGCGTGTCGATCGGCGAAGACGGCCCGTCGCAGATGGCGGTCGAGGACCTCGCGATGTTTCGCGCCCTCAACGGGTCCACCGTGTTGTACCCGGCCGACGGGGCGAGCACCGTGGCCTTGGTCGAGCAGATGGCGCGGATCGGCGGGGTCTCGTACATCCGCACCACGCGCGAGGCGACCCCGGTCCTGTACGGCGCGACCGAGACGTTCACCGTCGGCGGGTCAAAAACGCTCGCATCCACCGATCATGACGACGTCACGCTCGTCGGCGCCGGCATCACTCTGCATCAATGCCTTGCGGCACACGACATCCTGGGTGCCGAGGGCATCTCGGCTCGCGTGCTGGACTGCTACAGCGTGAAGCCGATCGACGCGGCCGCGCTCCGCCGCGCGATGGGCGACACCGGCGCGATCGTGGTGGTCGAGGATCACCGGGTCGAGGGAGGACTCGGCGACGCGGTCCTGGACACGCTGGCCGCCAGCGGTCCGCTGCACGGGCGCGTGATCAAGCTCGGTGTCACCGAGATGCCAGGCTCGGCCACGCCCGAGCGGCTGCGGGCGTGGGCCGGCATCGATGCCGCATCCGTCGCCGCGCGCGTACGCGAGGCACTCGCCGGCTAGGCGGTCCGCAGGGCTGCAGCGGTGGGGATGCCCCCGAACGCGTAGGCGATGATCTCTTCCGGGGGGACCGGCTTGGAGAAGTAGTACCCCTGTCCGAGCTTGCACCCGCGCTCGACCAGGAACGCCAGCTCCTCGGGCGTTTCGATACCCTCGGCGAGGGTGACCAGGTCCAGGCCGTTCGCGAGCTCCAGGAAGGCCGACACGATCGAGGCCGCCTGGCGGTCGGTGTGGACGTTCGACACGAACGAGCGATCGATCTTGAGGACCCGCACCGGCATGTAGCGCAGGCGTGACAGCGACGAGTAGCCGGTACCGAAGTCGTCGATCGCGATCGAAAAGCCGGCGGCGGTGAGCTCTTGCAGGATGCCCTGGGCACGATCGGGGTCCATCATCGCGGACGTCTCCGTGACCTCGACCAACACGCGGGCCGGATCGACGCCGCCGCTGAGGAACTCCTGCTGGATCCGCTGTGCGAGGTCGGGCTGCCAGAACTGGCGCGGCGACAGGTTGAAACCGACCTCGAGGTCGATGTCGAGCTCCCGCCACGCCGTCACCTGGTAGGCCAGCTCCCGCACGACCCAATCGCCGATCCGCTCGATCAAGCCCAACTCCTCGGCCAGCGGGATGAAGTCGTTGGGCGGGATGATCGTGCCGTCCGGCTCGATCCACCGGATCAGCGCCTCGACCCCGACCATCCGGCCGTCTTCGAGGTCGATCACCGGCTGGTAGTACAGGGTCCAGCGTTGGGCATCCACGGCCTTGCGCAGGCGCGTCACGAAGTGCAGGCGGGCGCCGGAGTCGGCCTCGCCGCCCGCC
>DATECH010000045.1:0-5519 GCA_035287005.1 Actinomycetota bacterium
CCGCGAGCGCTCGTTGGCCCAGGGGCAGCTGGGCGGCGATCCGCGCCCGCACGTCGGACTCGTCCATCCCGCGAGCCAGGCAGCGGGAGACCTGCGTCTCGGGCTCCGTCGACACGACCACGACGACGTCGCAGTCGCGATGGGTACCCACCGCGACTGCGACGTCGTCGTGGTCGTGTCGACGGAGCCCGAGACGCAGGTCTCCCGGTGCCTGGCTCGCGGGATGGACGAGTCCGACGTGCGGGCGCGGATCGCCGCCCAGCTGCCCCTGGGCGAACGAGCGCTCGCGGCCGACGTGCTGCTGGACAACGACGGCTCCCTGGACGAGCTCGAAGACGAGGTCGCCGTGCTGTGGGTCACCCTGCAGGCCCGGGCGGCGAGGTCCTAGCCGGCCCGTATCATCCTGCGCATGTCCCTGCGTGCGGTGCTCTTCGATGCCGGCGAGACCCTCGTGCATCCGGCGCCCTCGTTCCCGGAGCTGTTCGCGCGCGTCCTTGCCCTTCGTGGGCACGAGCGCTCGCCCGACGCAGTCGTCGAGGCGTCGCGCACCGTCTTCCGCCGGTTCAGCGAGGCGGCGCGGGATAACGACCTGTGGACCACATCA
The DNA here is from genome assembly GCA_035287005.1 of Actinomycetota bacterium. Lineage (GTDB taxonomy): Bacteria > Actinomycetota > UBA4738 > UBA4738 > HRBIN12 > AC-51. The sequence goes on from DATECH010000045.1 coordinate 605, forward strand.
CCCGAGCGTTCGGAGCGGTTCTGGAAGGGGGTCTACCGCACGATGCTCGAGGAGCTCGGCCTCGGCGCGGACGACGACCTGCGGGACCTGCTCTATGCGACCTTCACCGACCCGTCGAACTACGCGCTGTTCGATGACGTGCCGGACGCGCTCGACGCATTGGAAGGGCACGGCCTCGCGCTCGGCATCGTGTCGAATTTCGAGGCGTGGCTCGAGGATCTGCTCGGCGCGCTCGGTGTGCGCGAGCGCTTCCCGGTGCGCGTGATCAGCGGCACCGCCGGTGTGGAGAAGCCCGACGCGCGCATCTTCGCGCTGGCGCTCGAGCGCATCGGCATGGACGCCGCCGAGGTCGCCTACGTCGGCGACAACCCGGAGTTCGACGTTGAACCCGCGCGCGCGCTCGGGATGACGCCGGTGCTGATCGATCGGCGTGGCCGGTTCCCCTCGGCGGACTGCATCCGGATCAGCGATCTTCGCGATCTCGCGGCCGCGGTGGTGGCGACCGCATGACGACGCAGCGGCGGTTCACGCTCGAGGAGGCGAGCGCCGAGCTGGAGGAGTTGCGCGCTCGGTTGCCGCGGCTGCGCGACGCGCGGCAGGGGCTGATCGATTCGAGCCAACGCATCGAGAGCGCCGTGTCGATCGACGGCGGCGGCGTGGCCGGCTCCGAGTGGTTCCGCCACCAGCAGACCCTGAAGGAGGAGGTCTCCTATCTGGCCGAGCGCGGCATCCTGCTGCGGGATCCCGAGACGGGTCTCGTCGACTTCCCTGCGGTACGCCATGGCGAGCCGGTGTTCCTGTGCTGGCGGCTGGGGGAGGAGGACGTCGCCTACTACCACGGCGAGCACACGGGTTTCAGCGGGCGGAAGCCATGGTGAGTCGCCCGATCGTGATCGTGCTCGGCGCGGCCGACGACGACCGCCCCCCGAGCATCGAGCCGGCGATCGAGCTCGCCGATCTGCGCTTCGTGCCCGACGGCGATGCGCTTGCCGATGCGATCGTGGACGCGGACGCCCTGTTCTTCTGGCGTGCGCAGAAGGCCTGGGTCGAAGAAGCGTTCGGCCGCGCGGCCCGACTCCGGTGGATCCAGTCGGCGAGCGACGGGGTGGACGGCCTGCTGTTTCCCGCGCTCGTGGCGAGCGACGTCACCGTCACCAACGCGCGCGGCGTGTTCGAGGATCCGATCGCCGAGTGGGTGATCGCGGCGATGGGCGCGTTCGTCACGGGCTTGCACGCGACGATCGCAGACCAGGTCCGCGCCGGCGGCTGGCATGACGGACGTCACCGCGAGCGCCTGGCCGGCCAGCGCCTGGTGGTCGTCGGGCCGGGACCGATCGGGCGCGCGACCGCCGTGCGCGCCCTCGCACTCGGCATGACGGTGGAGGCCGTCGGCCGCAGCGCTCGCGGCGACGAGGTGCTCGGAGTGGTGCACGCTCCCGACGGGCTGCACGATGCGCTCGGCCGCGCAGACCATGTCCTTGATGCGCTGCCGCTGACCGACGCCACACGCCGGCTGTTCGACGCGAAGGCGTTCGGGGCGATGCGCCCGACAGCCCGGTTCTACAACGTGGGCCGCGGCGGCACGGTCGACGAGAACGCGCTCACCGACGCGCTCCGCGATCGCACGATCGCCGGAGCTGCCCTCGACGTCTTCGAGCAGGAGCCGTTGCCGCCGACGTCGCCCTTGTGGACGATGCCCAACGTGATCGTGTCCCCCCACATCTGCGGCGATTTCGAGGGTTGGGAAGAGGCGGTCGTCGGCGTGTTCGTCGATAATCTCCGGCGGTTCGCGTCCGGGCAGTCGCTGCGAAACCCGGTCGACGCCGCCGCCGGTTTCGGGGTGGGGTAGGGTCTCGCGATGCCTGAGCGTGTGATCGACGTCCGTGGGCTCCGCAAGTCCTACGGCGACCTCGAGGCCGTCGCCGGCATCGATCTGCACGTGGATCGGGGCGAGGTCTTCGCCCTGCTCGGCCCCAACGGCGCCGGCAAGACGACGACCACCGAGATCCTCGAGGGCTATCGGGCGCGCGACGGCGGCGAGACGACGGTCCTGGGCCACGATCCCGCCAAGGGGGAGCGCGCACTCAAGGAGCGGATCGGCATCGTGCTGCAGTCCACGGGGGTGGATCAGTTCCTCACCGTACGCGAGACGATCGAGATGTACGGCGACTACTACCCGAGGCGTCGCACCGCCGACGACGTGATCGACGTCGTCGGGCTGAAGGAGAAGGCCGACACCCGCGTGCGGAAGCTCTCGGGTGGGCAGCAGCGGCGTCTGGACGTCGCGATCGCGCTGGCGGGCGATCCGGAGCTGCTCTTCCTCGACGAGCCGACCACGGGCTTCGACCCGAGCGCGCGCCGGAACGCCTGGGAGATGGTGAAGAACCTCGTGTCGATCGGCAAGACGGTCTTCCTCACGACCCACTTCATGGACGAAGCGCAGTACCTGGCGGATCGCGTCGCCGTGATCGCCAAGGGTCGCATCGTTGCCGAGGGGTCGCCCGATTCCCTGGCGGGCCGTGATCGGATGCGCACGAGCGTGCGGTTCCGCCCTCCGGCCGGATCGCCCGAGCCGCCTGCATGGGGCCACCACACACGTGAGGACGGTACGTACGTGTTGGAGGCCGACGACGCCACGCGCGCCGTCCACGACGTGACGACCTGGGCGATCGACAAGGGCCTGCGACTCGAGGTCCTCGAGGTGAGCCAGCCCACGCTCGAGGACGTGTACCTCGAGCTCACCGGTGACGAGGAGGGGACCGATTAGACGCACCAGACCCTCACGCAGATCCGTTTCACGAACAAGGCGTTCTGGCGCAACCCCGCGTCGGCCTTCTTCACGTTCGCCTTCCCGCTGCTGTTCCTCGTGATCTTCACGACGCTGATCGGCAACAACGAGGTGCAGCTGGGCACCGAGACGATCATGTCGTCCACCTACTACGTGTTCTCGATGGCGGCGTTCGGGCTGATCTCAGCGTGCTACACGAACATCGCCATCTCGGTGGTGTTCGCCCGCGAGGAAGGTGTCTTGAAGCGGGTGCGGGGAACCCCCATGCCGGCGGGCTCCTACCTCGCGGCCCGGGTCGCGCACGCGTCGCTCGTCGGGTTCCTGCTGGTCGCAATCACGGTCGTGTTCGGGGTCGTCGTGTACGACGCCAGCTTCCCGACGGGACTCGACCTGCTGTATTTCGTGATCAGCCTCGTGGTGGGGGCCGGATGTTTCGCGTCGATCGGCCTGGCGATCAGCGGGTTGGTTCCCAACGCCGACGCGGGTCCGCCGATCATCAACGCCGTCATGCTGCCGCTGCTGTTCCTGTCGGGGGTCTTCCTCACGATCGGGCCCGACGCGCCCTCGTGGGTGCTGTGGTTCGGCCGGATCTTTCCCGTGCGGCATCTAGTGCAGGCGATGCAATTCTCTTACCTGGGGTTGCCGTTCCACTGGTCGGACGTCGCGGTCATGGGGGTGTGGATGGTCGCCGCCTCCGTTGTGGCGAGCCGGACCTTCCGCTGGGAGCCCGGACGGTAGGCACGGAGCCGCTCGGGGCCCGTGCTAGGCTTCCCGCGTTCAGCCCAAGCTCGAGGGGGATCTCTGATGCACAGACGCACACTCGGCGTCGCACTGTTGGCCGTCATCGCGACCGCGTGCGCTTCGTCCAGTTCCACATCCGCCGCCGGAAGCAGTACGTCCGCGAGTACCGCGGCCGAGTGTGCGACCGGCGCCTCGTTGGTCGAAGCCGACATGCTGGTCGTTGGCACCGACAACCCAGCCTACTCGCCGTACTTCCAGGGAGGCGCCGAAAAGGACTCCGAGTGGAAGATCAACGACCCGAACACCGGTGAAGGATTCGAGTCGGCCGTCGCCTACGAGATCGCCAGTCGCATGGGCTTCACGAACGACCAGGTGGGATGGATCGCGTTGCCGTTCGACCAGTCCTACGCGCCGGGCCCCAAGGACTTCGATATGTACCTGGCACAGGTCTCGTACAAGCCCGCGCGCGCGAACTCCGTCGACTTCAGCACCGGCTACTACGACGTGAACCAGGCCTTGGTCGCCACGAAAGGCTCGCCGATCACCGAAGCCACCTCGATCGCGGAGCTGAAGAGCTTCAATATCGCTGCCCCGCTGGGCACAACCAGCTACGACACGATCACCGACGTGATCGTGCCCGACACCGAGCCCGGCGTGTACAACACGCTCGACGACACGGTTGCTGCACTGAACGCGGGAGCTGTGGATGGCATCATCGTCGACTACCCGACGGCCGTGTACCTCGCCGACCCCTACGTGCAGGAGGTGAAGGACGGGGTCGTGGTTGGCCAGTTCCCGGCGGCCACCGACGGGACGGCCGAGTACTTCGGCACCGTGCAGGCCAAGGACAGCTCGCTCACGCCGTGCATCGACCTGGCGCTCGCGGAGATGGAGGCGGACGGCGCACTCGCGGACATCCAGCGGGAGTGGCTCTCCGACAACACGAACGTGGGCACGGTGCCCGAGTTCACGAGCTGATCGTGCGCGGCGGAGACCGCGATGCAGGCTGAACCGAGCGGCGGACCACCGATAGGCAGCTCCCGTTCGCGCATCTTCAGCGGTGTCAGTTTCAAGGAGGAAGGGGCGAAGGGCGTCGCGATCGCGGTCGTCAGTACGTTCGTTGTCCTCGGTGTCATCGTCGTCCTCGTCACACGGTCACCGTACTGGCCCGAGTTCAAGGATTTCTTCTTCAATCGCGAGATCTTCGTCGAGGACCTCCCCGGGATCCTTGCGAAGTTTCGTCGCAACGTCCTGTACTTCTGCATCGCCGAGGTGTTCGTCCTCGCGCTGGCACTACTCCTTGCCGTGATGCGGAGCCTTCGGGGTCCGGTGTTCTTTCCCATCCGTGCGATGGCGATCGTCTACACGGATGTGTTTCGCGGGGTT
>DATECH010000046.1:0-4968 GCA_035287005.1 Actinomycetota bacterium
CCGACGACATCGTGTTCCGCGTGCGCGCGCCGTTCCCGTCGCTGTGGCGGGCCGAGGTCTTCGACAGCTTCGACGGCACGCTGTGGACGCGCTCGCGTTCGCGCTCCTTCGGACTCGTGTCGAACGACGCGGGGGGGTACGACGTGCCCGCCCTGGTCGATCCGGGCACGGGCGGGCGTCCGCTCGTGCAGACGTTCTTCATCGAGCGGACGCAGCCCAACGTGCTGTTCGCCGGCGGGTTCCCACGGACCGTGTACTTCCCGGCGGGTGGCCTGCGGGCGGATCGCGATGCCGCCGTCCGTTCGCCGATCCTGCTGGACGCCGGTCTCGTGTACTCGGTGGAATCGGTCGTGCCGGTCGCGACGCCCGACGTGCTGGGGATGGTGCACCGCATCCAGGTACCGCGGAGCAAGGGCACGCGACGATACCTGCAGCTGCCGACGGGCCTGCCGCAGCGGGTGGGGGACCTCGCCGCCGACATCGTCGAGGGGAGCCGTGGCGAGTACGCGGCGGTGCTCGCGGTGCAGGAGTGGTTGCGGACGAACACCCGGTATGACCTGACGGTGCCGCGCGAGCCGGAGGGCGTCGACGCGGTCGACCACTTCCTGTTCGACACGAGGCGGGGGTTCTGCGAGCACATCGCCGCGGCGATGGCCGTCCTGCTGCGCACGCAGGGGATCCCGACGCGGATCGTCACGGGCTACGGACCCGGGGAGCGGAACCCGTTCACCGGCTATTACGAGGTGAGGAACTCCGACGCCCACGCCTGGCTGGAAGTGCTCTACCCGGGTGTGGGCTGGGTGCCGTACGATCCGACGTTCGGTGTGCCTGCCGTGCCCGACGCATGGGGGTCCCCTGCGGGGGCCGACCTCATCGCATGGGTGAGCGCACGGCTGGAGGATCACCTTCCGGCAGGCGTCCGGGAGGCGGTAGCCGGCGCCGGGCGCGCTGCCCTCGAGGGTGTGCGCGTCGTCGGCCGCGTGTGGCCGTTCGCAGGACCGATCGCCGTGGCGGTGTCCCTCGGGTGGTTCCTGCGCAGGCGGCGCCACCGTGACGACGCCGCGCGGCCGCCGGACCGGATCGGGGAAGCCTACGAACAGTTGGTCACGGCCTTGGCCGCGGCGGGGCACCCGCCCGACCCTTCGAGCACGCCGGCCGAGGTGCGGGCGGTCGTGACGAACGACGCCGCTCTGGTTGCGGAGGTGGTCGAGGCGGCCGACCTCGTCGTGACGACGTTCGAGCGGTCGCGGTACGCCCGGCCGACCGATCGCCCGAGCGATGCAGACGTGATGCGAGCGCTGGCGGCCGCTTCGCGCGTGCGGGAGCTGACGCGTCACCACTGAGGGGCACCCGCGATAGGGTGCCGGCATGTGTCGAAGCATCAAGCGATTGCGCGAGGGCATCGACGTCGTGCCCGACGCCGAGATCCGGGAGGCAGCCTTGCAGTACGTCCGCAAGGTGAGTGGGTTCCGTGAACCGTCCGGGCGGCATCGTGACGCGTTCGATCGAGCCGTCGCGGAGGTGGCTGCGTCCTCGAAGCAGCTGCTGGATGCCGTCACCCGGGAGATGGCGTGAGCGCAGAGCCGGTCGCGCCGACCGGCGGGTTCCCGCTCGATCCGGCCCCCGAGGACATGCGTTCGATGGCGGTCGCGGTGGCCGAGGCGCTGATCGCGTGGATCGGAGGCCTCGAGGACGCGCCGGCCGAGGCGACCGAAGGCGCGCTCGCGCTCGCCCATCGAGTCGCGGCCGCGCCCCCCACGGTGGGGACGCGCGATTTCCGAGGCGTACTGGACGAGGCGCTGGAAGCGGCCCGGCACACGTTCGAATACAGCGGCCCCGGCTACCTTGCGTACATCCCCGGCGGCGGGCTGTACACGGCCGCGATCGGGGAGTTCCTGGCCCAGGGCCTGAATCGGTACGTGGGCCTGTGGCAGCCGAGTCCCGCGATGGTGCAGCTGGAGGAGAACGTGACCCGGTGGCTGTGCGACGTGTTCGACCTCCCGGCCGACACGTCGCAGGGAGTGCTCACGACCGGCGGGTCGATGGCCAATCTGTCCGCGGTGGTCACGGCTCGTCACACCAAGCTGGGAGAGGACTTCCTTGACGGGACCTACTACGTGACCGACCAGGCGCACGGGAGCAACACCAAGGCCGCGACGATCGCGGGGTTCGGCAGGCGGCACCTGCGGCTGGTTCCGACCGACCACGAGCTGCGCATGGACGCTGCAGCGCTCGAGCGGATGATCGCCGAGGATCGCGCGGCGGGTGCGCGTCCGTTCATGGTCACCGCCGCCGCCGGCACCACGAACACCGGCTCGGTGGATCCCCTCGACGATGTTGCCGACGTCGCGGCGCGCGCGGGCGTGTGGTTCCACGTCGACGCGGCGTACGGGGGGTTTTTCCAGCTCACGGATCGCGGGCGAGCGCTGTTCCACGGGATCGAGCGCGCGGACTCGATCACGGTCGATCCCCACAAGGGGATGTTCCTGCCGTACGGCACGGGTGGGTTGGTCGTGCGCGATCGCGAGGCCATGCGCGACGCGCATTTCGAGGGGGCGGCCTATCTCCAGGATCTGCCGCCAAGCGGGGAACTGCCGAACTACAACGAGCTCACGCCAGAGCTGTCGCGCGACATGCGCGGACTGCGGGTGTGGTTCCCACTGGTGCTGCACGGGGTCGACGCCTTCCGCGATGCCCTGGACGAGAAGCTCGATCTGACGGCGCGGCTGCACGCCGCGCTCCTCGAGGATCCGAACCTGGAGGTCGGATGGGATCCGCAGCTGACGGTGATCGCGTTCCGGGTCCGCGGCGGCGACGAGGAGGTGAGCAGGGGACTCCTGGACCGGATCAACGCGTCCAAGCGCGTGTTCCTTTCCTCGACGCTCGTGCGCGGCGAGTACTGGCTCCGCGTGTGCATCGTGTCGCACCGTACGCACGTCGACCGCATCGACGAATGCGCCGCGATCATCCGCGCTGCGACGACGTCGGGGTAGCGACCGATGCCCGAACTGCCCGAGATCCGCGCGCTGGCCGAGCGCCTCGACGAGGTGGCCTCCGGAGCGACCCTGCGGGGCGCGGACGTCCTGCAGTTCTCGTCGCTGAAGACCGTGACCCCGAGGCCGAGCGAGATGGCCGGCGCGACGGTCGCCTCGGTCACGAGCGTCGGCAAGTACGTGGTCACGACGTTCACCGATCGGCGCCGGACGCTGTTCCACCTGTCACAGGGCGGCAGGGTCGACGTGGAGGCACCCCCGAAGGCCACGAAACCGCGCGGCGCGGTGCTGCGGCTCCGGTTGGCGGATCGCCCGTCGATCCTGGTGAAGGAGTTCGGTAAGCACCGCAAGGCGGGGTGGTGGGTGCTCGCGGCCGGCGACGAGGGCCCCCTCGCCAGGCTGGGTCCGGAGGTGCTCGGCCAGGAAGCGGACGAATGGCTCCGTACCACCCAGGACAATCGCCGCGTCCACACGATCTTGCGTGACCAACGAACGCTCTGCGGGATGGGTCGTGGCTACACCGATGACGCGCTGTATGAGGCGAAGCTGTCTCCCACGGCACAGCTCGCCAAGCTGAGCGCCGAGCATCGTGAGGCCCTGATCGGCGCGATCCACGTGGTGCTCGAGGCTGCGCTCGAGGTGGAGCGTCGGCGTTCCGGGGGACTGCCCACCAAGCTTGGCGACCATTTCGTCGTACACAACCGGGCGGGGGAGCCGTGCCCGCGTTGCGGCGCCGACCTGCGCCGTGTGAGCTACGAGGAGTACGAGGTCGTGTACTGCCCCCCGTGTCAGACGGGCGGCAAGGTGCTGGCCGACCGCCGCATGTCTCGACTCCTGCGATAGGCGACGATCAACTCGCGACGTCGAGAGACTCCGGCTCATGCCCGTCGCCGGCGGGCGCGGGGCCGGCCCGGTACTTCACGCCGTTGGGTCGATACCAGCGCAGCTCGTGCTCCGCGTCACCCTTGATCCACCACCCGTGCTCGTGCACGAGCTTGTGGTGCCAGGTACACAGCAGTGCGAGGTTGCCGAGGTCGGTGCCGCCGCCATCTCGCCAGAACACGATGTGATGCGCCTGTGTGAACGCCCGGGTGCCGCAGCCCGGGAACCGGCACCCCCCGTCTCGGTAACGCACCTGCCGCAGCATCCACGCCGGCGGCACGCGCGTGACCCGTCCCACGCCGAGGGTACGACCCGAGGCGTCCTCGTGGATCGTTTCCACGCGCGCTGCGCACAACAGCCGCTCGAGGGTCGAGGGGTGCGCCATGCCGCCGCCTTCGATCTCGGACCCCGTCCGATCGTCGACGCGCCCGCCCGCTCGTGCGTGGATGATCACGGTGGCGCGATCGGGGTCGGGGTCGTCGGCGAGCCGGGCCGAGCAGAGTGCGACGAGCGCGTCGGCTCGTCGAGCAGGGATGTGCGCCGCGCCGGACTCGTCGGGCATCGACGGGATCGAAGCGCTCAGGCGATCGATCGCCTTGGCGACCGTCGCGCCTTGCGCGGCGGGGAGATCCGCGTGCATCTCGAATCGGCGCCCCTCGTCACGGTAGGACCAGGAGACCGAGCGTGCTTCGTCGTCGCGACCGGCCTCCTGTTCCTCGATGCGGCGCAGCACGTCACCCTCTTGGCGGATACGAGCTGCAGAGACGTGCGCCGCCCAGGCGATCAACCCGTCCTCCGTGTCGAACGTCGCGAAACGGGCGAGCTCGACCACTTTGTCGATGCCCACGTGGCCGCGTCGGAGCGCCTCGGCGGTCGCGGGAAGTCCCCGCAGGGCGTTCGCCGCGTCGACGTATCGCCGCGCCTTCCAGTCGGAGATGCCGTAACGCATCCACAGCCAATGCGAGAGGTCGCGCGCACCGTCGTCGGCCCATGCCTCAGCCCGTTCGACGAGCACGATCATCTCGAGGAATCGCAGATGCGCCTCGCCGACGCGCACGTGTGCCGCGTCGATCTCGTCGAGCAGACGGTCTCT
>DATECH010000047.1:0-15114 GCA_035287005.1 Actinomycetota bacterium
CGTGGGCCAGCGAGAAGGCGGCCGAGTTCCTGCTCGCCTACTACTACTACGGACACACGAACACAGACGTGGACATCTCCACCCTGCCCGCCGGAGTCGTCGAGGCACTTGCGCTGGACGATCCGACCGTGCTGGAGGAGCCGCGCTCGCACGTGGAACGGCACATCCCGCGCCGCGACGTGTACAGCCAGCTGTGGGGCGAGGTGCTCGCTTCGTGAGCGTCGGCCGCTCCTCGTAGGGACGGACGGTGTCCTCCGAGGCCGGCGAAACCGCGGGTCGGCGGGAAGGGCTCGTGACGACGGGGCTCTTGGCCCCGCCGTTGCTGTGGCTCGCGCTGTTCTTCCTCGTGCCTGTCGTGTTCGTGGCCGCGTACAGCGTCGGTGGCGTCCATCTCTTTCCCACGGACGGCGGGCTGTCGACAGGGGACTGGCAACGGTTCCTGACGGGTGGCTCGACGTACATGACCCTGTTCTGGAAGTCGATCCGGATCTCGCTCACCGTGTCGATCGCGGTGGTCTTCCTCGCCTACCCGGTCGCCTATTTCCTCGCGCTGTGCGTCCGGCGCCGGAAGTACGTACTGCTGCTCGTCATCATCGTGCCGTTCCTCACCTCCTACCTGCTGCGGGTGCTGGCGTGGAAGGTGATCTTGGGCGACGCGGGCGTGATCAACTCGTTCCTGAGCTGGTCGGGATTGCGCGACCCCAATGATCCGATCGGCTGGCTGTTGTACAGCCAGTTCGCGGTGATGCTCGTGCTGGCATACGTGTGGATCCCGTTCGTGGCGCTGCCGATCTTCGTGTCGCTCGAGAGCCTCGATCCACGGCTGCTCGAGGCGGCCGGAGATCTGGGGGCGAGCCGCTGGCGATCATTCCTTCGGGTTACCCTGCCCCTGAGCACTCCTGGCATCATGGCGGCCTTCGTCTTCGTGTTCATCCCGACGATCGGCGAGTTCGTGACGCCGTTACTCGTGGGTGGTCCCGACGGGTACCTCTTCGGGAACGCCATCAACGATCTGTTCACCCGGGGTCTCGACTGGCAGAGCGGATCGGTGCTGGCGCTGTTCCTGCTGCTCGTCGTGGCGGTGCTCATGGCGATCTTCGGTCGATTCATTCAGGTTCGCAGCGTGGCGGCCTGATGGAGCTCGCAGCGTCCAAGTGGGCCCTGTGGGCGATGCGGATCCTCTTCGTGTTGCTCGTCGTGCTGCTGTACGTGCCGATCGCGCTGCTGGCGTTGTTCTCCTTCAACGCCGGCGACCCGAGCTTCCCGTTGGAGGAGCTGACGCTGAACTGGTACCGGCGCATCGTCTCCAACCCCCTGCTGGTGACCGCGCTGCGCAGAAGCGCCGTGGTGGCGTCGATCTCGAGCCTGCTCGCCGTTGCCCTCGGCGTGCTGGTGTCGTTCGCGCTCGTTCGGCGTCGGTTCCGCGGCAAGCCGGTCGTGTCGGCCGTCGTGTTCTCGCCGCTCGTGATCCCCTACGTCGTGTTCGGGATCTCGCTGCTGGTGCTGTTCACGGCCTTCGATCGCTTTCTGACCAGCACGAGCGGCCTGTTCATTGGCCTCGGGCTGCATTCGGTCGTGATCGGCCACGTCGTGGTGTCGCTGCCCTTCACCGTTCTGACGATCATGCCGCTGCTGGAGCGGCTCAGCACCGACTACGAAGAGGCGGCGCGCGACCTGGGGGCGAGCGCGGGGCAGACGTTCCGGCGCGTCACGGCACCGCTGTTATTCCCTGCGCTCGTGTCCGCGTTCCTCATCGCCTTCACGCTGTCGTTCGACGAGTATGCGATCGCATCGTTCCTGTCGGGAACCACGCCGACGTGGCCGGTGTATCTGTTCGCGCAGCTGCGCGTACCGAGCCAGCTGCCCCAGCTGCTGGCCGTGTCGTCCATCATCCTCGTCGCGTCGATCGGGCTCGTGGTCGGCGCCGAGTTCGCGCGACGCGGCTCCCAGCGCAAGTACGACCTCGACACGTAGCGTCAGACGATCTGCGCCAGCAGGGCCCCGGCGGCGGCCTTGTCCAGCGGCTCGTTCCCGTTTCCGCACTTCGGCGAGACCACGCAGCTCGGGCAGCCCAAACGACACGGGCAATCGCGCAGACGCTCGGACGTCGCGTGCAGCCAGCGTTCGGCGGCGTGGAATCCCCGCTCGGCGATCCCGGCTCCGCCGGAATAGCCGTCGTAGACGAAGATCGTCGTGAGCCCCGTATCTGCGTGCAATGGGGTCGACACGCCGCCGATGTCCCAGCGATCGCAGGTTGCGACCAGGGGCAGCAACCCGATCGCGCAGTGCTCCGCACCGTGGATCCCACCGGCGAGCTCGCGATTCGTCACCTCCGCACGGTCGATGAGACGGCCGGGCAGCGTCCACCACACGGCGCGCGTGCGAAGGGTCACGGGAGGCAGGGGCACGGTCTGCTCGCCCACGATCTCGTTCGTGGAGACGAGCTTGCGAACGAATCCGACGACCTGGGTGGTGACCTCCACATCGCCGAAGCATAGGTCGGCGTCGCCGAGAACACGATGGTCAAGTTGCCTGACTATCGTGATGTCGGTCACATCGCGCGCCTGTGTATAGAAGTCGGGATCCGCCTCCTGGACCAGCGCCACTCGCGCGACCAGGTCGAGACTCTGCACGAGGTACTGCTCCCCCTGATGCAGGTAGACGGCGCCTGGGTGCAGCGTGCCGAACGCCCGGTGCTCATCGGAGGTGCCGAGCATTTCGCCGGTGTCGGCCAGCACGATCCGGTAGACGTGGCCGCCACCGGCCCGGATGTCGACATCGCGATGCGGAGGTGTCTGCCCGATGTCGTGCCATCGGTCGGCGCGCTGCTTCAACAGCCCTTGCTCGGCGCACGCCTCGAGCGCGGCGGCGGCGCCGGGTCCGAAGAAGGTCTCGGCTTCGATGTCGCCCAGGGGTGATTCGCGGGCGGCGCACCGCAGGTGTGGCTCGCGCACGTACGGGTTGGTGGGATCGATCACGGCGGCTTCGGCCGGCAGCTCGAACAGCTCGGTTGGGTGCTGCGTCAGGTACTGGTCGAGCGGATCGTCCTGGGCGACGAGCATCGCCAGCGACTCGTCGTTGCGGCGCCCCGCCCGGCCGGCCTGCTGCCACATCGACGCACGGGTGCCGGGATAGCCGGTGAGCACGGCGGCGTCGAGCTAGCCGATGTCGATGCCGAGCTCCAGCGCGCTGGTGGCCGCCACCGCGACGAGCTCACCATCGGCGAGCTGCCGCTCGATCGCACGCCGGTCTTCGGCGAGGTACCCGGCCCGATACGCGCGGATCTTCGTGCGTGCGGTGGCGTCCGCCACGCCACGCCGGGTGAAGTCCGCCAAGAGCTCCGCCGCGCGCCGCGACCGGGCAAACCCGATCGAACGCGCGCCGTCGTCCACCAGGTTCGTCATCAACGTGGAAGCCTCCGCGAGCGCGCTTCGTCGCGCGCCCGTCTCGTCGTCGACGATGGGCGGGTTCCACAGCGCGAACAGCTTGCGGCCGCGGGGCGCCGCGTCGACATCGATCACGTCGACGTCGAGGCCCGTCAAGCCGGCAGCCAACTCGTGGGGGTTCCCGACCGTGGCGCTGGCCAGGCACCACCTCGGGTCGCCGCCGTGCAGCGACACGAGCCTCCGGAGCCGGCGCAGCACCATCGCGACGTGCGAGCCGAAGACGCCTCGAAGCACGTGGGCCTCGTCGACCACCACCAGCGACAACCGCAGCAGGAAGTCGCCCCAGCGCGCGTGATCGGCGAGCAACGACAGATGCAGCATGTCGGGGTTGGTCAGCACGAGGTTCGCGTTCCTGCGGATCAGCGGGCGCTCGCCCCTGGGGGTGTCGCCGTCGTAGACCGCGGCGCGGACCTGCGGCAGCTTCAATGCGCGCATCGCTCGGAGCTGGTCGCGCGCCAGGGCTTTGGTCGGAAACAGGAACAGGGCGGTCGCCTTGGGATGCGTCAGTACCGCCTCAGCCGCGGCAACCTGGTACACGAGCGACTTGCCGCTGGCGGTCCCGGTCGCGAGCAGCACGTCTCGACCGGTGCGCAGCGCCTCCAAGCCCTCGAGCTGGTGTGGGTACAGCCCGGTGATGCCCAGCAGCCCGAGCCGGGCGATCAGCACCTGCGGCAGGTCCTCGGGGAACGGCCGCAGCACCGCGGGGCGGGCGGGTAATTCCTCGACGTGCGCCAGGCAGTGCGCGCGGTCGGGGTCGGCGGTCAGCTGATCTAGGAAGCGTTGCGGGTGCACGTGGGCAGGCTACTCGGGCGCCCGATCTGAAGGCGCCACGCCGGTCAGTCGGCGACCGCCTGCTCGCGGCTGCCCGTGCGCTCGCTCAGTTCTGTGTAGGTCGCACGGAACCCGTCGTGCAACAGCGGGCGCACCGCCTGTCGCTGTCCGAGGAGCACCCAGAACCCGAGGATCATGTACACGATCCCGATCGCGATGCGCTCGATACCGTGCAGGCGCTCGGGCACGAGACCGCCCAGCAGGAACTGCACCCAGAAGAGCCCGAACAGGAACAGCGCCTCGCGCAACGACATGCGCAGGTTGAGCAGCACCGCGATCGCGAAGAACGACTGCGCGGCCGTCAAGAAGAGCTCCTCACGCTGCACCGCATCGATCGGGAGGCCGTGCAGCGTGCCCGACGAGATCGCGAACACGATCGGCAACGTGCCCACGAGCAACGTCCATTGGTTCACCTTGGACGACACGAGCGTGCCGAGGCCCGCATTGGTGTTCAGGCGCCACGCGTACAGGCCCGCGATCAGCAACTCGGGCGCCTCCGAGGCGAGGGGAGCGATCCACTGCACGAGCAGGAACTCGCTCACGCCCAACGCCTCGCCGCTGGCGACCAGCGCTTCGGCGAATCGCTCCGCGCTGAGCAGGATGATCAGGGCCGCGTACACGCCCATGCCGATCACGGTGGCCCGACGTGAGAAGGGCGTGAACGAGCCGACGTAGCGTGCGGGCCCGACGAGATGTGGCTCTTCCGCCGGCGCGCGCGACACCCGAAACGTGTACAGGACGAAGATCGTCACCAGCACTGCCGCATCGATCAGGGTGATCGAGTGTTTCAGCGGCAGCGTCAGCGAGTAAACGGTCGCGATCGCGAGGAAGGAGAGTTCGATCGCGTGCTCACGGTCCAGTTGCACGCCCTTCCAGGGCTCGCCCTTGCGGATCCGGCCCGTCTTGCGCAGCCGATAGAACGCGACGAACACGACCATCGACCACCCGATACCGATCAGCAGACGGTTCGCGCCCGTCATGTTCGCCAAGGCCAGTGAGCAGGGCGATTCCCCGCTGCCGTCCAGCGGTGGGCACGCCATGAAGTTCGCCGCCTCGTAGGATTCGCCGCCCTTCCAGGCGAACACGAAGTCCACGGCGTACTCGGGCAGCACCGCGATCAGCGCGAGGATCGCGATCGCGAGTCCCGCCCCGATGTCGAGTTGCGCGACCTCCGCCGCCCACGACAGCAGGAAGGCGGATCCCACGATCGCGAGCCCGAAGAGCAGCGCCTCGAGCGGATGTGGCAGGTCGGGGTGGGTGAAGCGGACCACGAGCGAAGGAAACGTGATCAGGACCGCGGCGGCGATGCCGAGCCGTTGACGGCTCGGGTGTGTGTGCTTGAGATCGTCGCCCAGCGTGGTCATGAGGTGCGGCGGAGCCTATCAGCCGATCACGTCGCCTCGGAGCAGTCTCGCTCCTGCAGCACGAGCGGGTCGGCCGGCGGCTGCGTGAAGTCGAATGCTCCGATCAGGTCGTTGGCGGCGGCATCACGCTCGGTCAACGTCGGCAAGCCGTGCAGCTCCTCGACGAATCGAAGGACGCTGGTGAAGTCGGAGGTGCCGTGGAACACGGAGGCCTGCTTCGCATAGGGACTGATCACGAGCAGCGGCACCCGCGGGCCGTAGCCGTAGATGTCCACGTGCGGAGGCGCCACATGGTCGTAGAAGCCACCGAAGTCGTCCCACGTGAGGAAGATCGCCGTGTGTTTCCACTCGGGGCTTTCCATGATCGCGTTGATCGTCCGCACGGTCCAGTTCTCGCCCTCGCACAGAGCCCCGTAGCCGGGGTGATCCGACTCGGGCGTCGGAGGCGTCAGCCAGGTGACCTCGGGCACGTCGCCGGCGTGCACATCCGGGATGAAGGTCGACGTGTCGACGATCTTGGACCACATGGGCCCGTAGCGGATGTGCGGGATCGTGCCCATCACGTCGAAGTACGGGGTGTCCGACAGGTAGTACTTCCACGAGACGTCGGCCTTCTCGAGCAGGTCGGGCACCGTTCGGATGTCGTCGCAGGGCCAGCGTTCGATGAAGTACAGGCCGACCGCGGAGTCGTCGCCGGCGCCCTCGAGCTGGAAGACGCGATCGTTCTGCGCGTCGCTCAGGCGCGGGAACGAGAAGATCCGCTCGGTCGGATCCTCGCAGTAGCCGCCGAGCACGCCGTCGTCACCGATCTGGTCGTACAGGGGGCGCTGGTTGTCGACGAAGCGGTTCGAGGACGCCGCCACCAACCAGAAGTGTTCGACGAACGTCGGTCCATACGAGCTGGAGAAGAACCGGTCGCCGATCGTGAACCGATCCGCGTACGCCCAATAGTTCGGGATCTGCTCCCGCTGGTACTGCGTGTAGGAGTTGAGCGTCTCGCCGCCGTCGATCTGGTCGAAGCAGTTCATCTCGCCGCCGTTGATGGCCTTGATGCCGGCGAGGAACGAGTGGGTGGCGGCGGTCTGATCGTCGGTCGCCCGTGTGAGCGGCACGGTGCTGCCGTCACAGATTTGTCCCTCCGTGGCGCCGTCCACGCCCGGGTACGTGCCGAAGAGGTGGTCGAAGGTTCGGTTCTCCTTCACGAGGAAGACGACGTTCGTGATCTTGCGGCGCGCGAGCTTCCACTGCGCCGCGTCGTCGTCGCGCGGCGTGCCCGTGGCGCTCACTGCCGGGGGCGAGGCATCGACGGGTGAAGACTGATCGGCGGCTTCGGACCGGGTGCAGGCGGCGGCGATCACCGCGACGAGCACGATGCTCGCGAGCGCGCGGACGCTACGTCGGGTCCGGCTGTGCCGCAGCGGGGATGTCCTTCTGCAGGATGAACCCGTCCGCGGCGAGGTCCTGCCACAGCGCGGTGTTCTGGTCCGAGAGGTAGACGACACTCTGGGAGCCTTGCATCCCGCTGGAGCCCATGGCAACCAGGTTGGTCACCTTCGTGGCTGGCATGGACTGCGCCAGACCGGCGAGCTTGATCAACTCGTCGATCGGCACGGTCGTCTCGGTGTTGCGCAGGCCGGCCCCGAGCCACGCGTACATCCGGCTCGCATCCTTCGCGTATTCGGCGCGGAACTGCGAGAGCGCGCTCAGCAGCACGACGCCCTGGTTGAGCGAGCGAGCGAAATCGCCGGTCGGCAGCGAGTGACGGGTTCGGGCGTACCCGAGCACTTCCGAGCCCTCCATACGGTGCGTGCCCGCCTCGAACGTCTGCGCGTAGCCGACGACCGAGTACGGCACGTCGACGACCAGACCGCCGATCTGGTTGACCGCCTGCGTCACCTCGTTGAAGCCGCTCAAGACGTAGTAGTCGAACGTGATGCCCGTCAACTGCTCTACCGTCGCGACCTCCGCAGCGGGGCCGCCGACGGGCATCGCGGCGTTGATCTTGTCGGTGCCCCCCGTCGACAGCGAGACGTACGAGTCGCGCGGGATGCCGTAGAGGGTTCCACGGTGCGTTGCGGGGTTGATACCCAAGATGTGGATCGAGTCCGAGCGCCCCTTGTTCATCGGTGTTCCCGGTCGCGAGTCGGAGCCCAGTACGAGGATGAAGATGGGGTCGTTGCCGCTCAGGGACGGCGTGTAGTCGGCGTGTGCACGCTCGAGTTTCAACAACGATTGCGCCGCAGCGGTGCCCGTGTGTCCGATCGTGGCGGCGACGGTGCCGGTGATCCACGCGGACAAGCCGAGGACGACGGCGAGCAGCTTCTTGGTCATGGGGACTCCGAGGCAGAGGCGGAAGCGGAAGGGGATGTCACGGGAGCTTCGCCGGGCTTCATCTCACGGTTCAGGCGGAACGCTTCGATCTTCCACTCGTCGCCGTCGTGCACGAGGAACAGGGTTCCCGTCACGGAGATCTCGGTGAAGGTCCCGTCGTCGTTCGCGGCGATCGCCGAGAACCACGGCTGGGCCATCGCGCGGATCACCTTCGCGTTGCCATCGGTGAGCGACGTGACCTTGAGCTTGCTGGCTTCGGGCTGCACGGTGGCGAACGTCGCATCGGCATCGACGCCGAGCGTCAGCGTCTCGACGTTCGCCTCGAGCTCCTTCTGTGCGTCGCTGGTGAATAGATCCTCGATGGCTCCGACGTCTCCCCAGGTTTCCGGATCGATGTAGCCGGCCTGCAAGAGCTGGGTCACGACCACTTCGACATCCGGGGCGGCGTGCTCGGCTGCCGCGAGGTGCTTCTTCTTGTCGACGTTGGTCACCGTCGGCTGCACGCCGGCCGTCACGGTCGTGAAGGTGAACTCGGGCACCGGCGGAGAAGAACTGCCGATGCCGATCGCCTCCAACGGCGACTTCTTGCCGCCGCTGAGGAGCACGAACAGCCCGCCGATGACGGCGACGCCGATGACGACACCGATGATGACGCGACGACGAGCCACCGTTGAGCGATCGGCGCTCTTTTGGGCTCGCTGTGGCGTGGACGGTGCGGTGTCCCGCAGGGGGGTCTTCTCGTTCGCCAAAACGTGACGAGGCTACCAGCCGTTCCCGGGGTTTCTCGGTAGCGGTCATGACGAACTCGTGACACCGCGTTGCGACATCGTGGCGCTGCGACGGCTACCATCGACGGACAACCACACTGCAGCAACGACGGTGAGCCGGGAAGACTGGTCGGCGAAGGGAACGAGCGTGGTCCCAGCCGACGAGGACGACATCCGACTTCCGTGGTCTCGCTCCGATCGGACCGTGCCTAGGATCATCGTCCGTCCGCTGCAGGAGTTCCTGCAGACATCGACCGCTGCGGCGGCAGTGTTGTTCGGCGCGATCGTGCTTGCGCTGTTATGGGCGAACTCGCCGTGGCGCGAAGGGTACGAGTCGCTCTGGCACACCCCCATGACCGTCCGGATCGGTGACATCGCGGTGGGCACGGATCTGCACTTCTGGATCCAGGACGGTCTCATGACGCTCTTCTTCCTGCTGGTCGGCCTCGAGATCAAACGGGAGCTGACGGTCGGGGAACTGCAACGTCTGCGAGCAGCGGCTCTACCCGTGCTCGCGGCGGTCGGAGGCATGCTGGCTCCCGCCGTGCTGTACCTCTCGATCGCTGGCTCGGGGGCAGGGCGGTCGGGGTGGGGCATCCCGATGGCAACAGATATCGCGCTGGCCCTGGGTGTGCTTGCGTTGGCGGCGAGCTTTGCGCCGTCGCGACTCCGTCCGTTGCTGCTTACGCTTGCGATCGTTGACGACATCGGAGCGATCCTCGTGATCGCGCTCTTCTACCGACAGGGGGGGGACCCCATCTATGTGTTGTGGGGCGTGGCCGCAACGGTGGGTGTCATCATGTCGCACCGGCTCCAACTCCGCGCACTCTGGGTCTACATCGCATTGGGAGTCGTGTTGTGGTACACGTGCTATCGCGCGGGAATCCATCCGACGATCGCAGGGGTGATCCTGGGGTTGCTCACCCCGGTGGAGCCCTCCCAGCGCCCGGCCGCGGTCAGTCGCGAGGCGCGTCGCGTGGCAGAGGCAACCAGCGACGACCCAGAGCCTCTTGACGTGGATGCGCCTGAGTGGCTCGAGCTCGCGGCGCTGTCGCGCGAAGCCGTCTCTCCATTGGCTCGGGTAGAGCACGCATTGTTGCCGTGGTCGAGCTTCATCATCGTGCCCTTGTTCGCACTCGCCAGCGCCGGTGTTCGCCTTTCGGCGTCGACCATCTCGGCGGCTGCAAGCAGCGTCGTCGCGATCGGGATCGTGGCGGGCTTGGTCGTTGGAAAGCCGCTCGGGATCTGGCTGACGAGTCTCGCGGCCGTGCGGACGAGGGTCGGCGAGCTTCCGAAGGACGTGACCATGCGCTCGGTCGCGGGGCTCGGAGCGACCGCGGGCATCGGGTTCACGGTGGCGCTGTTCATCGCCGAGTTGGCGTTTCCCGGTCGGCCGGTGATGTTGGGGGAGGCGAAGATCGCGATCTTGTTCGCCTCGGTGGTTGCCGGCGGCGCCGGGTGGGTGCTCCTCCGGGTGGCTCACTCACCACGCAAGGAACCGCGGTAGGTCACGACGTGCACGCGCTCGGACGTGACGAGCCCGTCGCCGACCATCTCGTCGAGGATGGGCAGGAATCGGTCGGATCGCTCGACCGTGTCCACGATCTCCACGACGACCGGCAGGTCGGTCGACAGCTCGAGCAGCCTGGTGGTGTGCAGCCGTGACGAGGCGCCGTAGCCTTCGAGCCCACGCACGACCGTGGCGCCGGCCATCCCTTCCTCGCGAGCCCGCAGCACGATCGCCTCGTACAGCGGCTTACCGTGCCAGGTGTCTGCCTCACCGATGAACACGCGGATCAGCGTGCCTTCCCCCTCGATCTTCATGTCACCGCCCGTCCGAGGCCGATGCCGATCCACACGGCACCGAGGCCGAGCACGAGGCTGAGCCCGATGTTGGCGACGGCGGAGCCGGTGGCGCCGTCCTCGAGCAGCCGGAAGGTCTCCAGCGAGAAGGTGGAGAAGGTGGTGTAGGCGCCCATCAAGCCCGTCGTCAGGGCGATGCGCATCGTCGGAGAGCCACCCGCCCTCTCGATCAACACCGCGAAGAGCAGCCCGAGCAGGAACGAGCCGCTCACGTTGACCACCAGGGTCCCCCACGGGAACGTCGGGAACCGTTGGCCGAACCAGGTGCCCACCCCCCAACGGGCGAGCGCGCCGATCGCGCCGGCAACGGCGATCGCGAGGGCCGTTCGCATGGGCGAATCGTAATGCGTGCGAGCCTCGCCGTGGGACGCCTCCTCGCAGGTCAGCGCTCAGAGGGCTCCGGTATCCTCCTTCACCGGTCCCCGACCAGGGGACCTCCCGTCAATTGGCTGCTTCCACGGAGGAGGTTCGATGATCGGTTGGCTCGCCCAGGAAGGGGGACCGATCAAGGCGGTCTTCGGCTCGTTCGAGGACACCGCCTTGTGGGTGATCTTCGGCATCTCGGTCGTCGCGCTGCTGTTCGCGTGGTACCTCGTTCGTGAGGTGCTGCGGGCGCCCGAGGGCACCGACAAGATGAAGGAGATCGCCAAGGCGATCCAGGAGGGCGCCAGTGCCTACCTGTCCCGTCAGTTCCGGACCGTCACCGTCTTCCTGGTGGTTCTCGGGATCGTCATCTTCTTCGCGCTGCCGGTGCCCGAAGATGCGACCCACTCGGCCCAATCGATCCGGTTCGGCCGCTCGATCGCCTTCATCCTGGGCGCGTTCTTCTCCGCGATCACCGGCTACATCGGGATGTGGCTCGCGGTTCGGGCGAACGTCCGCACGGCCAACGCCGCTCGCGAGTCTGGACTGAAGCAGGCGATGCGCATCGCGTTTCGTTCCGGTGGTGTCGCCGGGATGTTCACGGTTGGCCTCGGCCTTCTCGGGGCCGTCGCGATCCTGATCATCTACAAGGCCGACGCGGCCAGCGTGCTGGTGGGCTTCGGGTTCGGTGGGGCGCTGCTCGCGATGTTCATGCGCGTGGGCGGCGGCATCTTCACCAAGGCGGCGGACGTGGGTGCCGACCTGGTGGGCAAGGTCGAGCAGGGGATCCCGGAAGACGACCCGCGCAACGCTGCCACGATCGCGGACAACGTGGGCGACAACGTCGGGGACTGCGCCGGCATGGCGGCGGACCTGTTCGAGTCCTCCGAGGTCACGTTGATCGCATCGTTGATCTTGGGCGCGGCCGCGTACCAGGGCTCGCCCCAGGGCGCGATCGTCGGCGTGATGTTCCCGCTGTTCGTGCGCGCGATCGGTGTCGTGACGTCGATCATCGGCATCTTGGCCGTGACGCCGCGCTCCGAGAACGAACACGGCATGAAGGCGATCAACCGCGGTTTCTTCGCCTCGGCCATCGTGTCGTCGGCCGCGGTGCTGGTGCTGTCCGCGCAGTACATGGACAGCTACAAGCCTGCGGTCGCCGTGATCATCGGACTCGTGCTGGCCTCCGTGATCCAGGTGCTGACCCAATACTTCACCGACACGAAGTTCCGCCCGGTTCAAGAGATCGCCGAGTCCACGGTCACCGGTCCGGCGACCACGATCCTGTCCGGGTTCTCGATCGGCCTGGAGTCGACCGTGTGGTCTGCGCTGATCGTCGGCGCGGCGATGATCGGCTCCTACTTCCTGGGCAACTCGCCGCAGGAGGCGCTCTATTTCATCTCGCTGACCGGCATGGGCATGCTCACCACGGTCGGCGTGATCGTGTCGATGGACACGTTCGGCCCGATCTCGGACAACGCCCAGGGCATCGCCGAGATGTCCGGAGAGTTCGAGGGCCGTCCGGCCGAGATCCTGACCGGTCTCGATGCGATCGGGAACTCCACGAAGGCCATCACGAAGGGCATCGCGATCGCCACCGCCGTGATCGCCGCGACCTCGCTGTTCGGCTCGTTCGAGGAGGCGCTCCGCGGCGCATACGGTGCGGGCTACGAGTTCCCCGGGATCCGTGTCGACCGACCCAACGTGCTGGTCGGGCTGTTGATCGGCGGCTGCGTCGCGTTCCTGTTCAGCTCTCTCGCGATCCGCGCCGTCGGTCGCGCGGCCGCGCAGGTAGTGGTCGAGGTGCGCAAGCAGTTCCGCGATCACCCCGGGATCATGGATTACACCGAGAAGCCCGACTACGGGGCGGTCGTGGACATCTGCACCAAGACCTCCTTGCGCGAGCTCACGACGCCGGGGCTCCTGGCCGTCCTTGCGCCGCTGATCGCCGGCTTCTTCCTGAAGGACGAGGCCCTGGGCGCGTTCCTCGCGGGCGCGATCCTGACCGGCCAGCTGCTGGCGGTCATGCTCTCGAACTCGGGCGGCGCGTGGGACAACGCCAAGAAGTTCATCGAAGACGGCCACTACGGTGGGAAGGGGTCCGACAGCCACAAGGCGGCGGTGATCGGTGACACGGTCGGCGACCCCTTCAAGGACACCGCGGGACCGGCGCTCAATCCCCTGATCAAGGTGATGAACCTGGTGGCGCTGCTGATCGCGCCGGTGGTGGTCGCGCACGCGGACGATATCGCGCTGCGGGTCGCGATCGTCGTGGTCTCGGCGTCCGTGCTCGGCGTGATGATCTGGGTGTCGAAGAACCGTACCTCCGGGCTCGAGGATGACCTCGCAGCGGCGAAGATCGGTTCGGCGGCGGCGTAGGCTGACCTCGCATGAGCGCGCTTCGTCGGTGGTTGGTGCGACTGACCCAGACAGACGAAGCGCGTCTCGACGAGGAAGTCCGAGAGTGGGCGGAAAGCGTCCCCGGCACGACGCGGATCGGTGTGGCGCCTGCGCGCGAGCGCGTCAAGATCGCCGGTGTGATCCGTCGTCTGACCGTGTTCCCGATGAAGGACAACGAGTCGCTGGAGGCCGTGGTGTCCGACGGAACAGGTGAGGTGCTCGTGCAGTTCATGGGCCGCCGGGCGATCCGTGGACTCACGCTCGGCACACGCGTGGTCGTGCAGGGCGTGATCGGCGAGCAGCACGGCCGCGCGTGGATGATGAACCCGAACCTGGAGTTCTCGGCCTAGCGTTCGCGCGAGATGGCCCCGACGGGCACCGATGTATCGGCCGGCCGTCGATCCCCCAGATGATAGGGGACCACCACGACGTCGACGTGGGACTGCTGCGCGAACGTGCGGGCGATCCGGCGGCTGGTGCGGTCGTGCAGGAGCAGGTGGAGCCGCTTGTGGAAATGTCGTCGTGGCAGGATCAGCGTGATCTCGGTGTCGGGCCGCTGGAACTGCTCGGCGTAGCGCCGCAGACTCCGTTCGATGTTGCGGTCGTGGCATTCCTCCACGTCCAGTGGGATGCCGGCGAGGTAGCCGAACGCGATCCATTGATCGACGAGCCGGCCGGCATGGTCGGGATCGTTCGCGGCGTGCACCGCACGCACCGTGCCGGCATCGATGCCACGGGCATACCTCGCCGCCTTCAGCACGGCGCGGTCCATCCGCTCGACGAGCACGATGGCGACGTGACGCTGGCGCGGCACGATGCGCGCACGTCCGTCCTCGACGTGGTGGCCCGCGCCGCCGTGGTCCCGCACCACCACGACGCCGACGTTCGGCAGGTCGCGCAGGCTCTCGGACAGCCCCGCCCACGTCCTGGATCGCCGCACGCGGGCGAGCAGGGGTTCGTCGGCGGGCGCCGGCACGATCAGCGTGATCTGCCCGCCCGGCTCGCAATGATCGCGAACGTATGACTCGATGCAGTCGCCGGCACGTCCCGTGCACGGCACGAACACGAGCGGCATCCGCAGGCCGAGCGCAGCCCAACGCGCTGCGAACGCCTCGTCCGGCGCACCGAGGAACAGCGCGCGCGCCTCGGCGGGTCGGATCGTGAGCGCGTACTGCGCCGCGTGTAACGTCTCCTCGTCGACGTCATCGACCAGCACGAGCGCGGTGTGCCGGTTGGGCGGTGTGGCATCGACGCGATCCTCGTCGCCGATCACCAGTTGGGTCTCCTCGGTCTTGTAGGTCTTGTTGACGCGCACCAGGATGACGACGAGCACCGGAACCGCGACCATCACGATCCATGCGCCGCTTTGGAACTTCACGATCGCGATCACGACCGCCACGACGAACGTCGCGATCGCGCCGACGCCGTTGACGAACAGGCCGAACTTCCAGCCCCCCTCCCGGAGCCGGAGGTGGCGTTTCGCCATCCCGGACTGCGACAGCGTGAAGGAGGTGAACACACCGAGCGCGTACAGCGGGATCATGGCGGTGACGCTCGCCCGGAAGACGATCAGCATGACGCTCGCGGCCGCGGCGAGCGCCACGACCCCGTTCGAGAACACGAGCCGGTGCCCGCGCTTCGTCAACTGTCGGGGCATGAACGCGTCGCCCGCGTGGAAGCTAGCCAGGCGTGGGAAGTCGGCGAACGACGTGTTCGCGGCGAGGATCAAGATCAACGTGGTGCCGATCT
>DATECH010000048.1:0-2254 GCA_035287005.1 Actinomycetota bacterium
CCGGGGCGGCGGTCGCCCCCGCCTCACGCATGTGATACCCGCTGATCGAGATCGTGTTCCATCGCGGGATCCGCTCGTTGCAGTAGGCGAACAGGTCGATGATCAGGCGCATCGAGGGCTTCGGCGGGTAGATGTAGGTGCCGCGAGCGGCGTACTCCTTCAACAGGTCGTTCTGGACCGTTCCCTGCAGCTCCGCGGCCGCGATCCCCTGCTCCTCGGCAACGAGTTCGTACAGCAGCAGCAGGATCGGCGCGGTCGCGTTGATCGTCATCGACGTCGAGACCCGGTCGAGCGGGATCCGGTCGAACAGGCGCTGCATGTCCTCGATGCTGTCGATCGCGACGCCGGTCTTGCCGACCTCGCCCTCGGCGCGCGGATGGTCGGAGTCCAGCCCCATCTGCGTCGGCAGATCGAACGCGGTCGACAACCCGGTCTGTCCATGCTCCAGCAGGTATCTGAACCGGCGGTTCGTGTCGTCGGCGGTACCCATGCCCGCGTACTGACGCATCGTCCACAAGCGACCCCGGTACATCGTCGAGTACGGTCCGCGCGTATAGGGGAACGCGCCGGGCTCGCCCAGCTGGCGCGCGGGGTCGAAGGCCGCATCGGCCTCGTACACCGGTCGCTGCTCGATGCCGGAATCGGTCGCGTGCGGATCGTCGCTCATCGTCTATCCGAGCCTAGCGGCTGGCAGGACCCCCCGACCTGCGCGTATCGTCGCTGTATGGACATCGTGGATCCGCGGATCGAGACGTACATGGCATCGCTGCAGGCTCGCCACGACGAACCGGTGCTGCTCGAGATGGAGGCCGAGGGGCGCGAGCGCGGCTTCCCCATCGTCGGTCGGAACGTGGGCGTGACCCTCGAGGTCCTGGCTCGATCCGTCGGCGCCCGCCGGGTGATGGAGCTCGGCAGCGGCTACGGCTACAGCGCCTATTGGTTCGCACGGGCGGTCGGCGACGACGGAGAGGTCCACTGCACGGACGGCGATCCCGCGAACGCGGCGAGGGCCGAGGCGTACCTGACCCGCGCCGGACTCTGGGATCGCGTGACCTATCACGTCGGGGACGCGGTCGAGCACCTGACCGGCATCGACGGCGCATTCGACGTCGTGTACGACGACATCGACAAGCACGGCTACCCCGACGCGTGGCGCGCAGCACGCGAGCGGATCCGCATGGGCGGCCTCTATGTCTGCGACAACGTGCTGTGGTCCGGCCGCGTGCTGGACGACGACCCCGACCGCGACACGTCGGCGATCCTCGAGCACAACCGCCTGATCGCCGAGGACGCACGGTTCGTCAGCACGATCGTGCCGACCCGCGACGGCGTCGTCGTCGCCGTGCGGATCGCGTGATCGCTAGCCGGCCGTGAGCTGCTGCAGCGCCGAGACGATCCCGTCCTCACCCAGTTCGCCCGAGTGCCGCGCGACCACGTTGCCCTCGGCGTCGATCAGCACGAGGTACGGGAAGCTCCCGAGTCCGTAGGCCTGGCCGGCGGTCCCGTCGGCGTCGTCGGCCAACACGGGGAACGGCCACCCCTCGGTGGACAGCCATGCGGACGGCGGGTAGTTCGGCGCCGAGGCGTTCACGCCGGTCGACACCGCGTAGACGTCGACACCTGCGGGCAAGAGGCCCTGGCCCTGCACCGACACGATCCGTGGCACCTCGGCACGGCAATGCTCGCACCAGTGCGCGACGAACCAGATCGCCATGGGCTCGCCGGTCGAACCCGGATCGATCGTCACCGGCGACCCGTCGAAGGACTCGCCGGTGATCGTCGGGGCGGGCATCCCGATCGCGGGATCCGTTCCCGACGTCGGGAGGGCGGTCAACGGATCGCCGGCGATGGCGACCGGGCGCGTCTCTGCCGCGCCATCTACCGGCTGATCGCCGCTGCCTTGCGACAGCACGATCGCTGCGATCGCAAGGAGCACCACGATCCCCCCGACGATCCCCCACAGTCGCAGCTGCTGCATGCGCACTTCGTGTTCGCGGGCCTTCCGCTTCTTCGCCGACGGCATGCCTGCTCACGTCTCCTTCTGGATCTCACGGGGTACCAGCAGCACTAGCAACCCGATCAACAGGAACCCCGACAGCGCCATCCCCGGGATCGACAGGTAGTGGAAGCGCCAGATCCACACGACCGTGCACGGCGCCGTGGGATCGCACGACGCGCCGCCGGCCATCGACGGGAACCGCTCGACCAGGTAGTGGTACATCGAGATCGCGGCGCCGATCGCGATCAGGGGCAG
>DATECH010000049.1:0-10517 GCA_035287005.1 Actinomycetota bacterium
TGACGACGCCGACGCCCACGAGCGATGCGGACGCGCCACCGCCGAGCGCCAACGGCGCCGATCCTGCGGCGACCGATCCGGCGGCCTCGAGCTGAACGGGACGGCGGAACGGGCGCGATGAAGCTCATCCCGGGGCGTCGATCGCCGGAAGAACGCACCGGCAGCATGTCGGTCGTGGAACACCTCGAGGAGCTGCGGCGTCGCATCGTCATCTGCCTGTGGGCGGTCGGTATCGCCGGGATCGTCGCGTGGTTCCTGTACGAGCCCTTCATCGATGTCATCCGCGCTCCCTACTGCGACTTCGCACGCCAGAACCCCCTCTCGGTCCCGATCACCGGATGCAACCTGGTCTTCAGCAGTCCGATCGACGGCATGTTGGTGAAGATGAAGACCGTCCTGTTCCTCGCCCTGGGGCTGGCGCTTCCCGTCCTGCTCTACCAACTGTGGGCGTTCATCGTGCCGGGGCTGACGTCTCGCGAGAAGAAATGGTCGATCCCGTTCGTGCTCTCCTCGTTCCTGCTGTTCATGCTCGGAGCGTTCTTCGCATACTGGACGCTGCCGAAGGCGTTCTCGTTCATGCTCGGCTTCGCCGGCGAGGGCGTCGCCCCACTGCTCACCTACGACAAGTACATGGGGTTCGTGTTCCTGGTCACGCTCGCCTTCGGCGTGTCCTTCCTGCTCCCGGTGTTACTGGTCTTCCTCGAACTCGTGGGCGTGGTGACGCCACAGTGGCTCGCGAAGTACCGCCGATACGCGATCTTCCTGATCTTCCTGTTCGCGGCGATCATCACGCCCAGCTCGGACCCCTACACGATGCTCGCAATGGGGGTGCCGATGTACCTGTTCTACGAGGGCGCTATCATCATCGGCCGCGTGGCCAAACGGGAACCGAAGGCGGGCTAGATGGCGATCAAGGGCAAAGGCAAGACCAGACCCAAGCAGCCCGCCCGTGCGCCGCGACGCGACCCGGTCCCCGTGCCGAAGCCGTTCGGGCGGCGGACGTGGGTGCGCGTGACGGCGGCGTTCATCGCAGGCGTCTTCCTGATGTCGATGTGCTGGTGGGTCTGGGAGGGCCTTGACAAGAATCGAAACCAGGACGACGCGCAGGCGCGCGCTGCCTCTCAGCAGCAGGCACTCCAGGCGTGGAAGACGGGGCTGGAACCGACGCTGTCCACCCTCGGCCAGCTCCAGGGATCCCTACCACCCCAGATCGCAACGACCCTGGGCCCTGCCATCGACGCGCTGACCAAGGGCGATGACCCGAAGGTCACGGCCCAGGACATGGACGCGCTCGCAGCACAGCTCGATGCCGCCGCGGACAGTCTGAAGAAGTTCAAGCTCTCGGACGCGATCGCCGACAAGGGCTTCGATAAGACCCAGGTCGACGTCATCACCGCCGCGCACGCGGAGATCATCGCGGGCCTGCGGGCGCTGCACATCGCTGCCACCTTGACGGCGCTCGCCGTCGAAACGCCGGGTGAGCAGGACGCGCTCGCGGCTGCGGCGAACGAGGCGGCCGACACGGGACAGGACCTGATCCTTCGCGGCTGGACGAAGTACACGAACATCGCCGCGGCGGCCGGGGTACCGCTGGCGCAGCCACAGGGGCTCCCGCAGGGTTCCGGCTCCTAGGGGCTTCTGTGACCGCCGACGTCATGGTCGTCGTGGCCAACCCGACTGCGGGGCGTGGCAAGGCGGGCAAGATCGTCGGCACCGTCGATCGATTGCTGCATCAGGCGGGGATCGCCCACGAGATCGTCCTATCGGAGTCCGGGGCCGACCTGGAGTCCCGCGTCCGCCGGGCTGCGACCGAGGGTGCGCCGATCGTCGGCTGCGTCGGTGGGGACGGCACCGTCGGCCTCGCGGCCAACGGGCTCCTCGGCACCGACACGACCCTGGCGATCTTCCCGTCGGGAACCGCCGACGATTTCGCGGCCTCCCTCGGGCTGAAGAACCTCGAGGCCGCGGTGCGTGCCGTCGCGGAGCGCACCGCAGCCCGAATCGACACGGCGCGGGTGTCGACCGACGATCTCACCCGGCACTTCGTCGCCATCGCGAGCTGCGGGTTCGACTCGGAGGTCAACGAGGCCGCTAACGCGATGACGATCAAGCTCGGCGGCACGGGCACGTACCTGGCGGCCTTGGTGAAGACGCTGTCGCGGTTCACGCCCGCCGGCTTCACGATCGAACTCGACGGCGAGGTATTCACCGGGCAGCATATGCTCGTGGCCGTCGGCAACTCGACCAGCTACGGAGGTGGGATGAAGGTCACGCCGGACGCATCGGTCGTCGACGGCGAACTCGACGTGTGCATGCTGCGGGCGGTCAGCAAACCGGCATTCCTGCGCGCGTTCCCCCGTGTGTTCCGCGGTACGCACGTGACGCACCCTGCCGTCCGCATGGCTCGCGCGAAACGGATCCACATCGAGGCCGACCGACGGGTGATGGTGTACGCGGATGGGGAGCGGGTCGGCCCCGCTCCCGCCACGATCGAGGTCGTCCCCTCGTCCCTGTCGGTCTTCGTCGGCCCGAACGCGAGGGCCGTGCGGTGAGCGACGGGCTGCTGCTGATCCACGCGTTCCCGCTCGACGCACGCATGTGGGAGGGGCAACGATCCGGGCCCCGCTCGGTGGCGCCCGACCTACCGGGTTTCGGCATGTCCCCGACCGTGGGACCCACGATGACGATGGCCTCGGCGGCTCAACGGTGCCTCGCCGCGGTCGACGCCGCGGGTCTCGAGCGGTTCGTCGTGTGCGGGCTGTCGATGGGCGGATACGTCGCGTTCGAGCTCTGGCGGCAGGCGCGCGAGCGCATCGCCGGTCTGGTGCTCGCCAACACGCGGGCGGCGGCCGACACGCCGGAGGCCGCCGAGGGCAGGCGGGCCCTGGCCGAGCGACTCCGAACCGAAGGCAACGTCCTGGCCGCCGATCCGCCGCCGCTGCTGGCCGAGCACGCGTCCGAGGCCCTCCGGCAGCGGGTGAAGGGCTGGATCGGGGATCAGTCGGCGGAGGCCATCGCGGCGGCGGCTCTCGGCATGGCCTCACGACCGGACTCCACGGCCGATCTGGCGGGGATCGACGTGCCGACGCTCGTGATCACCTCGGACGGTGACCGGATGATCCCGGCTGCGATGTCCGCGCCCATGGCCGACGCGATCGCGGGCGCTCGACTCGAGAGCCTGGCCGGCGTCGGCCACCTGACCAACGTGGAGGCGCCGGCTTCCTTCAACCAGCTGCTGCACGAGCACCTGGCAGCCTGCGGCATCGCGCGCTAGCGGGAGCCCTACACTGGCGCCGTGACCTCCCCGCAGGCGTTCGCAGCGCGCTACGATTTCCCGCTTGACGCCTTCCAGGAAGAGGCGATCGAGGCGCTCGATCTCGGGATTTCCGTGCTGGTCGCCGCGCCGACGGGCGCGGGCAAGACTGTGGTTGCCGAGTTCGCGATCGTACGGGCGCTGGCGTCGGGCCGCAAGTGCTTCTACACCACGCCGCTCAAGGCACTGTCCAACCAGAAGTTCGGCGACTTCGTGGCGGCGTACGGCCCCGACCGTGTGGGCCTGCTGACGGGCGACAACACGATCAACGGTGAGGCGGCCATCGTCGTGATGACGACGGAGGTCCTGCGCAACATGCTGTACGAGCGCAGCGATACGCTCACCGGGCTGCAGTCCGTGGTGATGGACGAGGTCCACTACCTGCAAGACCCCTATCGCGGAGCCGTGTGGGAGGAGGTCCTGATCCACCTGCCCGCGTCGGTGGCCGTCGTGTGCCTGTCGGCCACGATCTCCAACGCGGAGGAGTTCGGCGAGTGGATCGGCACCCTTCGTGGCACGACGCGCGTCGTGATCGAGGAGCGACGCCCGGTACCCCTGGAGCATCACTACCTGCTGGGCCGCCGGCTGCATCCGATGCACGTGGAGCAGGACGGACTGCTCGTCGCGAATCCCTACGTCGTGGCGATGGACCAGCAGGAGGTGCGCATCCGGTCGGCCGGACGGCGTCGTGGGGGAGGGAATCAGCGGCACGGCGGCCGGGTGTACGTGCCCCGCCGAGAAGATGTGGTCGAGACCCTGGAGGCCAACGGCATGCTTCCGGCGATCTACTTCGTGTTCAGCCGAGCGGGGTGCGACAAGAGCGTGCGCTGGCTCCGCGAGTCGGGCGTGCGGCTCACGACCCGCGAGGAGGCGCAACGCATCCGCGATCGCGCCGAGGCACGATCGGCGTGGATCGACGATGCCGACCTCGCAGCGCTGGGGTTCCCGTCGTTCCTCGATGCGCTGACGGCAGGGATCGCGTCGCACCACGCCGGCATGCTGCCGGTGTTCAAGGAGACGGTCGAGGAACTGTTCGAGGCCGGGTTAGTCAAGGTGGTCTTCGCGACCGAGACCCTGTCGCTGGGGATCAATATGCCCGCCAAGACCGTCGTGATCGAGGACCTGTGGAAGTTCCAGGGGGAGCGGCACGAGCTCGTCACGCCGGGGGAGTACACGCAGTTGACGGGACGGGCCGGTCGTCGGGGGATCGATGCCCTCGGGCACGCGGTCGTCGTCTACCAGCGGCAGGTGCCCTTCGAACGCGTGGCCGGGTTGGCGGCCACGCGCACCTACGATCTCTCCTCGTCGTTCCGACCCTCGTACAACATGGCGGTGAACCTGGTGCGCAACTACACGCCCGAGCAAGCTCACCAGATGCTGAACAGCTCCTTCGCGCAGTTCCTGGCCGACCGCGGCGTCGTCGCGCTCGAACGCGCGAAGCAACGCGATCGCGAGGCCCTCGAGGGCTACCGGGAGAACCTCAGCTGCCACCTCGGCGACTTCGAGGAGTACTGGGGGCTGCGGAACGAAGCGAAGCGCCTGCGGGAGGCGGACCGCCGCGACCGTGAGGCGGCGAACAGCGACGGGATCCGCTCGGCGCTCACGGGCCTCAAGCCCGGCGACGTGATCGCCGTGCCCACGTCGAAGAAGGGGGGGACCCTCGCCGTCGTGCTGGCCGTTCGCGAGGCAAGACCCACGGTCCTCACCGACGATCGGTCCTTCTTCCGGCTGGCAACGCACGACTTCCACGAACCGCCGAAGGCGTTGACTCGCATCCAGCTGCCACGGTCGGGCTCGACGCGCAGCGCCCGATTTCGCCGCGACGTCGCGGCCACGCTCACCTCGCTGCACGTGCGTCCGCCGAGGAAGGCAACCGGCCCTGCCTCGGATCCGACCGTCGAACGCGAGGCGACGCGCCTGGAGGCCGAGGCGCGTGCGCACCCGTGCCGAGCATGCCCCGAACGCCAGGCGCACGAGCGCTGGGCCGAACGAACCGACAAGCTCGTCCAGCAGATCAAGGGCGTCGACCGGCGGATCAAGTTGCGGACCGAGACGCTCGCGAGGCGCTTCGATCGCGTGCTGGGGGTGCTGGGGCAGCTCGGCTACGTCGACGGATGGCACCTCACCGACAAGGGTCGACGCCTCACGAGGATCTACGGCGAGGGCGACCTGCTCGTCGGCGAAGCGCTGGCCGCGGGGATGCTCGACGACCTGCGGCCAAGCGAGGTCGCCGCCTTGGTGTCCACCGTCGTCTACGAGGCGCGGGAGCGCACCCCGCTGCCCGGCGTGCTCCCGACCGCGCCGCTCGCCGACGCGTACGAGCGACTCCAGCGCCTTTGGCGCCAGATCCGACGTGCCGAGGACGCCCACGAGGTGCAGATCTGCCGGGAGCTCGAGCCCGGGTTCGCGGGACCCGTGTTCGCCTGGACCGAGGGCGAGACCCTGGAGGACGTGCTGGAGGAGACGGAGATGGCGCCGGGCGACTTCGTGCGCAACTGCAAGCAGCTGATGGATCTGCTGCGCCAGATCGAAGAAGTCGCCGAACCCGACACGGCCGCACGGGTTCGGGCCGCCCGCGACGCGGTGTCACACGGCGTCGTCGGCTACACGGGCGTTACGATGACCGGCGGATGAGCCCCACGACAAGCCCGTTCGGGCCGCTGGCCGTCCTGCTGGATCCACGGGCAGGCAACGGCGCCGTCGGCAACGAGATCGACGCGGTCCACCGAGCCCTCGCGGCGCGAGGGCTGGAATACCGGCTGCAGGTGGGGGAGACCGGCGCCGAGCTCACCCGGCTCAGCACGGCCGCGCTGGACGAGGGCTACCGGTACCTGGCCGCCGTCGGGGGCGACGCCACCGTGCAAGACGTCGTCAACGGGATGTTTCGCGAGGGCCGTCCCATCGTGGATGCGGCCGTGCTCGGCGTGGTGCCGGCGCACGCGAGCTGTGACCTAACGCTGAGCTTCGGACTGCCGCGCGACGTCGACGCGGCGGTCGGACATCTCGTCGGCGGCAACACCTATCCGTTCGATGTCATGAAGATCGCGGTCACCGGCGCCGGCGGCGCTCGCGAGATCCGGTATGCACACAACGTGGCCGAGGTCGGCTTCCACGCCGCCGCGACGATCGCCGCCGGGTCGGGCGCCCGCTGGGGGAACGCACGGCGCTTCGTGGGTTTCTGGCGCGCGTACCTGCGCAGCCGCCCCCAGCAACTGACGATCGGCACCGATCGCAAGACGATCCAGGTGCGTGGGTGGAGCGTGGTCGTGGGCAACGCGCAGTTCGCGGACGGCGGCGTCCGCCTGTCTCCGCGTTCGTTCCCCGGGGACGGCGTGCTCGACGCGCTCGTATTCACCGGGCCGCGATCCGGCGCCTACCGGATGCTGCCGAAGATCTTCCGGCACGGCGACCACGTGCCGGACCCCAACATCGAAGAGCTTCGCGCGAAGTTGAAGATCGACATCGCCTCGACGCGGCCGATGCCGGTCGTCGCCGACGGACGGCCCCTCGGCACCACCCCGGTCACGTTCCAGGTCGTGCCGCAGCAGATACTGCTGAAGGTCTGAGATGCGAGACGGCGTGCACGCATCCCGACTCGTGGCCGCGGCACAGCGGCTCGGGTCCCTCGGAGCAGACGCGTTGCTCGTCGCTCCCTCGCCGGACCTCGCGTATCTCGCGGGGTACGACCCGATCCCCCTGGAGCGACCCACCGTGCTCGTGCTCACACCGGACGGCGAGCCCTGCCTGGTCGTGCCGAGGCTGGAACGGCCGTTGGCCGAGGACTGTCCCGCGGCCGGTTGCCTTCGGATCGAGGCGTGGCGCGACGGGGAGGATCCGTATGCGGTGATCGCCGGCCTGTTTCCCCACGGCGGCACGGTCGCGCTCGGGGATCGGATCTGGGGGGTACACGTGCTCGCGCTGCAGCGGGCCGCGGTGGCAGCGCGCTGGATCTCGGGCGCGCCCGTGCTCGGGGCCCTGCGGGCGCGCAAGGACGTCCACGAGCTGGACGCGCTTCGGCGAGCCGGCGCGGCGGCGGACGCGGCGTTCGCGGACATCGCCGCGATGCCCTTCGGGGGCCGACGGGAGGTCGATGTGGCGACCGACCTCGCCCATCTCCTCGTCGAACACGGCCACGACCGGGCCGACTTCACGATCGTCGCCTCGGGGCCCAACGCAGCCTCTGCGCACCACGAACCTGGCGCACGTGTGATGGGGGCGGGAGACGCCGTCGTGCTGGACTTCGGGGGCTCGCTGGACGGGTATTTCAGCGACACCACCCGCACCGTGGCGGTGGGGCAGCCTTCGGCCGAGCTCGCGGAGGTGCACGCCGTCGTCCACGAGGCGCAGGCCGCCGCACGGGCGACGATCCGCCCGGGGATCGAGATCCAGGAGGTCGACCGCGCTGCCCGAGCCGTGATCGCGGAAGCCGGCTACGGGGAGCAGTTCTTCCATCGGACGGGTCACGGGATCGGGATGGAGGTGCACGAACCTCCGTACGCGGCCGAGGGCGACACGACCGTCCTGGAGCAGGGGATGACCTTCAGCGTCGAGCCGGGCGTGTATCTGTCGGGGCGCCTTGGCGTGCGGATCGAGGACATCGTGGCCGTGACCGCCGGCGGCGTCGAGGCTCTGAACCGATCCCCCCGCGAGTTGCTGGTCGTCGAGTAAGGCCTATCCGCGCGGGCGGACGCGGGTGCCCTCGGCGGTATCCATGACCTCGACCCCCAGCGCCGTCAGCTCGTCGCGTAGACGATCGGCCGCCGCGTAGTCCTTCGCGGCGCGGGCCGCGTCCCGCTCGACCATCTTCGCACGCATGCCGTCGCTCGGCTCCCAGGAGCTGCGAGCCTCGCGCTCCAGGTCGAGCCCCAGAACGTCGTCCCAGGATGCGAGGAGCGCGTACTTCTGCGCGGGGGAAACCTCGGCGGCGCGATCGAGCTCGTTCACGATCGCGACCGCACCGGGCATGTGGAGGTCGTTGCCGAGCGCATCCCGGAACCGCGCGTCGAACCCCAGGGCCTCCTCGCCGAGCTCGGCGGTCGCGGGTGCCCATTCGGCCATGTGATGCCGCAGCTGCTTCACACGCTGGTCTGCCGCCGCCATCGCGTCCCACGTGAAGTCCATCTCGGAGCGGTACTGGGTCTGGAAGCACAACCACCGGAAACTCAAGGGGTCGAAGCCGCGGTCGAGGAGCTCGCCAACGAGCACCACATTGCCGGTGGATTTCGAGATCTTCTGGCCCGATTGGCGAAGATGCCCGGCGTGCACCCAGATCTCGACCACCTGATGGCCAACCGCCCCCTCCGACTGGGCGATCTCGTCCTCGTGATGCGGGAACCGCAGATCGGTGCCGCCGGTGTGGATATCGAAGTGGTCGCCCAGATACTTCATCGACATCGCAGAGCACTCGATGTGCCAACCGGGAAAGCCGTCGCCCCAGGGGCTCGGCCACTTCATGACTCGACCCGGCCCGGCTGCCTTCCACAAGGCGAAGTCGGCGGATGACCGCTTGTGCGGATCGGTCTCGAGATCCCGATGGCCCTCGCGAAGGTTGTCCAGGGTGTTCCCCGACAGCTTCCCGTAGCCCTCGAAGCTCGACACGTCGTAGTAGACCGAACCGCTGTCGGCCACGTACGCGTGACCTCGTTCCACCAGGGTTGCCGTGAGATCGATCATCTCCTGGATGTGCTCGGTGGCCTTGGGGTACAGATCAGCCGGCTCTATGCCGAGCGCCGCGGCATCGTGGAAGACCGCCTTGGTGTACTTGGCGGCGATGTCGAGCGGCTGCAGGCCTTCGTCCTCCATCGCGAGCTGCATCTTGTCGACCGCCTCTGCGGAGGATTCGTCCGTCATGTGGCCGACGTCGGTGATGTTCATCACCTCCGTCACCCGCAACCCCTCGAACTCGAGCGCGCGACGGATCAGGTCGTAGAGCATGAAGCTGCGGAGGTTACCGAGGTGGGCGTATCGATAGACCGTGGGACCGCACGCGTACATCTTCACGTGGCCCGGCTCGACCGGCTCCACCGCGCGCAGCTCGCGGGTCAGGGAGTCGTACAGACGCATGATCGCGTCAGGATAGTGGCCGGTCCGGGGTCACGGGCCGCCCTTCGAACGGGATCGACAGCGCGATCGTCGTGCGCGTCGCCACCCCCACCTGCTCCCGGAGGCGTCGGATCAGGTCTTCGAGGTCGCTCGTGCTGCGCGTGCGCACCTTCAAGACGTAGTTGGCCTCGCCGGCGACGCTCAGACAGTCCTCGACCTCGGGGAAGTTGGCCAATCGATCGGGGAGGTCGTCGGGCTGCTGCGGATCCAGCGGGGATGCAGCGATCAGCGCGGTTACCATCAGGCCGACCGCCTCAGGGTTCACGACTGCTCGGTAGGCCGTGATCACACCGGCGGCTTCGAGCTTACGCACGCGGTCGTGCACCGAAGAGGCTGACAGCCCCACCTTGGCCGCCACATCCGCGTACGTCGCGCGAGCGTCCGCCTGGAGCGCGGCAAGGATCGCGGCGTCTCGGTCGTCCAGCACGAGCTCATCCTAGCGGGGGAGCGGAACATCCCCCGCTTCGGGGATCGCGCAGCCACCCGTCCACGTGGTGTGATGCGCGGGCACCAAGCTGCCCAACCTCCCTCAGGCACGTGGAGAGAGGAGATCGCGGTGGCTACATTCGATCACGCCGGCGCCGGCGTACGGCCCGAGCAGTGGGTTTCCCCGACGGGGCGGCGGCGGGTCCTTACCCGGTTGGACGGCCTGGAAGGCAGACGGTACGCGGCAGCGGTTCGCGCGGCGTTCCCGGACGCGGATCTCACCCTCAGCGCATTGGTGTTCGCGGGACGCTCGAGGCCGGGCGGCGTCCGACATCCCTGGCCCCAGGAACGAGAGGCGTGGCGACGCGCGGTCAGGCAGGTGTCACGACGTGCGCCGCTGATGGCCGCCGCCGACGTCCGCGACTGCTACCCGTCGATCCGCGAGCGCGCCGTCGTGGCTGCGTCGCGGCGGGTCGGCGGCAACCCCGATCTGTTGCTGGCGCACCTGCGCCGCTACCGGGACCTCGGGATCGACGGGTTGCCGGTGGGACCCCTGGCCTCCGCGGTTGCCGCCAACGCCGTGCTCGCGATCGCCGACGACGCGGCTCGCACCGCGGGGATCCTGCCCGTGCGCTGGGTCGACGACGTGGTGTTCGCCGGCGCTCGGACCGACGTG
>DATECH010000050.1:0-4134 GCA_035287005.1 Actinomycetota bacterium
TTGGCCTGCGCCACCGGCGCTGCGGCGCCCGCGCCGCCCCACGCACCGGCCGGCTGGTCAGCGGGCATGTCCGGCGCGGGTGCGGCCGGCGGCTCCTCCCAGCTCTTGCCCCACTGTTCGCTCATAGCGCCTCCTCGATCAACCGCTCCAACACCTGGTGGCCCGCGTCGAACCCTTGCAGGCGAACGTGCTCGGCGTCCCCCGGGGGGAGCGCAGCTTGCGGCACCAACCCCACGATCTCGGAGTCGGTGACCGTGAGCCCGCGGGCGCGCGCCTGGGCCACGACCGCATCGTATGCCGTACGAAGGCCCGTGACCTCGAAGTCGACCAGGTTCATCGACACCGTGACGCCGTCGCGCTCGGGGACCGCGAAGCCGATGGCCCGTAGCCCCGGCAACCCACCGCCGGACTCCCGGACCGTACGGGCGATGTCCTTGGCGGCAGATCCGTCGACACCGGCCAGGTACACGTTGAAGGCGACCAGGGGTTTGCGGGCCCCGACGGCCGTCGCCCCCGCGCGGCCGATCGCGCGCGGCCCGAAGTCCGGCAGACGCTCCCCGCGCGCCACCGCGTCACGCAGACCCTCGTACTCACCCCGACGGACGTCCGCCAGCGACGCACGCGCTGGGGTCCGGGCGGCCCGGTCGTACAGGTAGACGGGCAGGTCGAGTTCGCGCGCAAGCTCCTCGGCAACCTCGACGGCGAGCGTGACGCACGCCTCCATCGAGACGTCGCGCACGGGCATGAACGGGATCACGTCGGCGGCACCCATGCGCGGGTGTCCCCCACGATGCTGATCCATGTCGATCAAACCAACGGCGACCCGGGTCGCGGCGACGGCGGCGTGATGGACGGCGTCGCGGTCGCCCAGCACGGTCGTGTCGAGTCGATGGTGGTCGGGGTCGGCCTGCCGATACACGAGGTGGGCGCCCGGAACCTGCAGCGCGTCGCAGATCGCGTCCATCACGTCATCGCGTCGGCCCTCCGAGAAGTTAGGGACGACGCCGTAGATCGCGGTAGACACAGGCGCAAGGATACGGGGTGCCGGCGCGCGGCCGGCCCCCGTACCCGAACGATGCAGCCGATGACTATGCGCGCGGCTTCTGCTTCTGCGGGTCGAGGATCGACAGGGGCCCGACGGTTGCCACGGCCCCGCCGACCTCCACCTTGGTGCCGTCCTGCGCGACGCCCGCGTCCAAGATCGCCAGCCCGATCGCGCCCACCCGCGGGCTGTCGGCAGGCGAGGTGACCACGCCGACCTCGGCGCCGTCCTTGGTCACGACGGCGCCGGCCTCGGGTGCGCCGCCTTCGAACTGCAGGGTCTTGAAGCGCTTCGGTGGGTTCGCCCCGTATGCCGCGAGCGCTCCGGCCCCCACGCACTCGGTGTCGGTCTTGATGAATCGATCCATCGACAGGTCCCACGGGGAACGCTCGCCGGGGTCGTAGTCGACCGCGATGATGATCAGCCCGACTTCGGTGCGCGCCAGATCGATCGCCGTCAGACCGAAGGGGATGGCGCCGGCGCCGAGCAACGCGTCCCACACGACCTGCGCATCGGAGGGCTCCAGCACGATCTCGTAGCCGTGCTCGCCGCTGAACCCCGTCCGGAGCACGTGGGCGCCGACGCCGGCCACCATCGTCATCTTCGGCCAGAACCGGAAGTAGCGCAGCTCGCCGAGGTCACGATCGGTCATCGGCTGCAACGTCGTCTGCGACGTCGGACCTTGCACGGCGATCATCGCCAGATCAAGCGTGCGATGCGCGATCTCGGCGTCCAGGCCGCCCGCCGTCTCGCGGAACCAATCGTCGATACCGGGCGAGTTGATCATGACCCAGAACCGGTCGTCGGAGAACTTGTAGACGTTGCCGTCGTCGATCATCAGGCCGTCCGCGTTGACGAACGCCCCGTAGCGCACCGCGCCGTCGGGAACACCGGCGAGCGCGTTCGTGAACCGCCGCTGGATCAACCGAGCGGCATCGGGGCCCGTGACCTCGTACTTGCACGTGGAGAACAGGTCCCAGACACCGGCCGCGGTGCGGATGGCCTCGTACTCGGCCATCGGGTCGCCGCCTTGGTGCATGTTCCAGGGGAACCCGTCCTCCCAGACGATGTCGGCGCCGTGCGCCACGTGCCAATCGTGCAGTGGTGAGCGTGCATCTTCGGTCATCGAGTCTCCTTCCTGTGGGGCGCGCATCAGGCGCGCGGCCGCTTCTTGCCGGGATCGTAGATCGCGAGGATATCGACGGTACCGGGGATCGGACCACGAGCGGTAACCGCCTCGACCTTCGTGCCCGGTGTGTCGGCAAGGACGAACACCGTGCCGTCGTCGACCACCATGCCGTCTTCGTCCACGAAGGCGCCGTAGCGAACCTGGCCACGCTCGGCCGCCATGATGTCGTGCGTGTGGACCCGCTGGGCGGCCTCCCGCGCCTCCGGGCCGCGGAACTCCCACTTGTTCAGAGGCGACAGGTCCCACATGCCGACGCCTTCGCGGATCGCCCGGTACTCCGCGTCTACGTCGCCGAAGTTCGTGACCCACAGCCATCCGGCTTCCTCGCCGAAGCCGGCTGCCGTGCGCGCCGTGATCGGGTGGAACGCGGTTTCCCTGGCCATCGCCGAAGGTTCTACCCCACGGCTGAACCGCGGTTCAAGTCGCCGCGCCGATCCTGCGGAGATCGCCCATCGTTGGATCGGGCAGGTCGGGCAGCGCCCGGACGAGCACGATGAACAGCTGGGCGGTCACCAGCGCGTCGTCCAGCGCGTCGTGGGGATCGGCCACCGGTATCCCGTACCGTTGCGCGATCGAGCCGAGCGCGTAGCCGCGCTGCGCCCGCGCGCCGGCGGGCGATCCATCCGCGAAGATCGCGAGATCGCGGACGTCGATCACTCGACGGCGCCACCACCGGCGGGATCCGCCGTAGATGCCTCGCAGGAACTGCACCTCGACCTCGGCGAACCACGCCAGGATGACGCGCCCCGCCAGGGCCTCACGCAAGGGACCGGCCGCAGCCGCCAGGTCCGGCGCGTCGGCGAGATCCTGCGGCCGAAGGAGATGCACCGTCTGCGAGCGCGGGGAGGGAGGCGTCGCGGGACGAACGAGCTGTCGCCTGGAGGCTCCGACCGAGATCCGGCCGCCGTCGAGGGGCACGACTCCGTACGACACGACGTGGTCCGTCGCGTAGTCCAGTCCCGTGGTCTCGAAATCCAAGGCGGCGTAGGCTACGTCGCGCCACCCAAGGGTGCGCGCGATGCGTGGTGCGGCGGGCCGCGACGCCCCTACGCCGGGCACCGGATCACCTCGTCGGGCGTCACGATCACCTCTACTCGCAGGTCGAAGTGCCCCGACGGAAGGTCCTCGGCCAGCACCTGCAGCCCCGTCCCGACGCCCACACGGACGGCGGTCGAGCCCGTCAGTGAGAAGAAGCGGTCGTAGAAGCCGCCTCCGTAGCCGATCCGGCGTCCGGTCCGGTCGAACGCCACGGCCGGCGTCACGATCACGTCGATCGTCGCGGGTTCGATCAAGGCGCCGTCGGTGGGCTCGAGGGCGCCGAAGGAGGTCGCGGTCGTCGGGTCGCCCGGTCGGAACGAACGCACCTCGAGCTCGCGCTCGACGATCTTCGGCAGGCCCACGGTGACCCCTCGATCGCACAGACGCGCGATCAACGGATCCGTCGGCACTTCCGAGCCGAAGGACGAGAACGCCATCACGATGCCGGCCTCGGCGACCTCGGGAAGCCCGAGGAGCCGATCGGCAACGAGCTCACCGGCGGCCGCACGATCGGCCGCGGACATCGCGTCACGTGCGGCGATCACGCGACGTCGGATCTCGCGCTTGGCGCGCTTCAGCTCCTGGGAGTTCACGAGCGAAGCGTATCGGCCACGAGCTCGAGCCTGTCCGCGGGTCCCGCGGCGAGCGGGATCATCCAGGTCGCTCCGGTCTGCAGCACCCGGTCGCGGAGGCGTCGCAGGTCGTCAAGCGTGCCGCGCCAAACGTCCAGCGAACCCCCCGTGGCGGCGCGATCGGCCTCCAGCGTGGCCAGGGCGGCCACACCCTCGCCCACCAGCACGATGCCCGCCCAGGTCGGCGACACCTCGGCGGGGTCGCGCCCGGCCTCGCCCGCCCAGGTGGCGAG
>DATECH010000051.1:0-14901 GCA_035287005.1 Actinomycetota bacterium
GATCCTGTGCGTGGCGGCGTTCCTGGTCATGCGGTCCCGCCGCAGGAGCGCGTCCGAGCAGCCCGGTGGCGCAGACGTGCCCGCGATGGCAACCGTCCACGCGAAGCCAGCCGGATCGCCGGGCGGGTTCCGCGGCGGAGGCCTCGCGACGAAGGTGCGCTCCCTGCTGGGGCACGACGCGGGCACCGACTCGTGGCACGCCCTCGAGACGCTGCTCGTGAAGGCCGACGTCGGACCGAGGGCGGCGGCGGATCTGGTGGCTCGGATCCGGGCGGACTTCACCGGCGGCGAAGACCCGGCGGCGCTGCTTCGCCGGGAGATCCTGGCGGTGCTGGGTCCGGACCGAGCGATGGACCTCGGCGCCGACGGGCTCGACGTGATCCTGGTCGTCGGGGTGAACGGCGCAGGCAAGACCACCACGATCGGCAAGCTCGCGACCCTGCTCGCCGGCGAGGGCAAGCAGGTGAGCATCGCCGGCTCCGACACGTTCCGCGCCGCCGCGGGTGCGCAGCTGGAGGTCTGGGCCGAACGATCCGGTGCGCACCTCGTGTCGCAGGAGCGGGGGGCCGACCCGGGGGCCGTGGCGTTCGATGCCGTGAAGTCGGCGACGGCGCGCGGGGCGGACGTGCTGATCGTGGACACCGCCGGCAGACTCCACACGAAGCAGCCTCTGATGGATGAGCTGAAGAAGGTCAAGCGCGTGATCGAGAAGGCCGGCGCGACGGTCGACGAGACCTTCCTGGTGCTCGACGCGCAGACCGGACAGAACGGGATCGCGCAGGCGCGCGCCTTCACCGAGGCGGTGGAGCTGACCGGCGTGGTGCTGACCAAGACGGACGGCTCCGCCAAGGGCGGTGTGGTGCTCGCCGTTCGCGAGGAGCTTGATCTGC
Source organism: Actinomycetota bacterium (assembly GCA_035287005.1). Taxonomy (GTDB): domain Bacteria; phylum Actinomycetota; class UBA4738; order UBA4738; family HRBIN12; genus AC-51. The sequence continues at coordinate 891 of DATECH010000051.1, forward strand.
CGATCCGCTATGTGGGGATCGGCGAGACGGCGGGCGATCTGCGTCCCTTCGATGCGGCGGCCTTCGCCGACCGGCTGCTGGCGGACTAGGTGGCGGTCGTGGCGACTCGCATCCTGATCGTCGAGGACCACCCGACGATGCGCGAGGCGATGCGGCTCGTGCTCGAGGGTGAGGGGTTCGAGATCGACGAGGCGGCCGATGGGGGCAGCGCGCTCGAGCACGTCCGTCGCAGGCCGCCCGACCTGCTCTTCCTCGACATGAACATCCCCGGGACCAGCGGTACCGACGTACTCGAAGCGATCAAGACCGACGCGGCCACGGCCCACGTGCGGGTGATCGTCGTGACCGCGACGGGCGAGGAGGGTCGCGCCGCCGCCCTGCGCCTGGGCGCCGACGAGTACTTCACGAAGCCGTTCAGTCCGATCGCGTTGTTGCGGACGGTCGAGCGGGTGTTGGCAGCCGGCGGGTCGCCGGAAGGGTGACCCGGAACGTCGTGCCGGTCCCCGGGGCCGACGCAACGTCGATCCAGCCTCCCATCGCCTCGGTCAGCAGCTTCGTGATGTAGAGCCCGAGACCGAAGCCCTCGCTGTGCGAGCGATGGTCGCCTCGCTGGCGGAACCGCTCGAAGATCATCGCGTGCTCGTCGGGCGGGATCCCGGGCCCCGTGTCGATCACCTCGAACACCACGGTGCCCTCGGCCGGGGCCGACCAGCGCACGCGCACCGGCTGCGGCGGGGGCGAGAACTTCAGCGCATTGTGCGTGAGGTTGGTCAGGATCTGGATCAACCGGTTCGGATCCACGGTGATCCTCGGCGGGGCGTCGGCCGCCTCATCGATCACGACGCGGGCCGATTCCTCGCCGAGACCCGTGGTCACCTGGGCCAGCAGGGGGCGCACGTCCACGTCGGCGGGCTCGAGCACGAGGGCGTCCCCCTCTACGCGCGTGACCACGAGCAGATCGTCCACGAGGCGTATCAGGCGGTCGGTCTGGCTCATCACGATATCGAGGTACTCCTGCCGCTCGGCGGACGACAGATCCGCGCCACGCCGCAGCAGCATGTCGACGAAGCCGCGGATGCCGGCCAGCGGCGTGCGCAGCTCGTGGCTCGTGATCGCCACGAAGTCGGTCTTCATCGCGTCGAGCTCGGTCAGGCGCTGAACGGTGGTGGCCTGTTCGGCGCGCAGCCGTGTGGCCTCGAGCACCGCGCCCAGCTGGTCGGCGATCGTTTGGAGGGCCTGCACGCGAGTCTCGTCGGGGGTGCCCATGGGTACCCGCTCGTGCACCGCGCCCACGACCATTTCGCCGACCCGCATCGGCGCGACCGCGTCGCGTTGCGCCACGACGGTGGACCCCTCCATCGCCGCAGCCGCCACGGGGTCGGCAACGGGCGACAGCACCTGGTCGAGCAGGTAGCCGGGATCCCCGTGCACCCCGGCGACGGTGAACGCGATCTCGCCGGCGGGGCCTGCGGAGCGGACCAGGAGCCCGAGGGCGTCGCAGGCGAGCTCGTGGGCGACGCGTTCGGCCGTGGTTCGAAGCGTCTCGGCGAGGTGCTCGGGTTGGGCGTCGGCGAGCACCGCTGCGTGGAACGCAGAGACCTCACGCTGCGCTTCCGCGGCCTGCGCCGCGGCGACCTCTGCTCGGCGTGCGGCGGCCTCGGCCGCGCGCGCCTGCGCCTCGGCCTGCGCCGCGGCGCGCTGCAGCGAGGAGGCGAACGACCCCGCGACGGCGCCGATCACGAACGCCATCCCCGCGCGGAAGAACACCTGCTGGGCGCCGGCGGCCACCTGGGCCCGTGCCGCCTCCTGCACGATCTGCTCACCCAGGAACAGCGCGGCGCCGAGCAATCCGCCCCGAAGACCCCACCGCGCCGCTCCCTCCAGGGGCACCAGGTATCCCAGGACCCACACCGGGTCCGCGGGGCCGCTCGGCACCAGCCACACGAGGCCCAGGATGACGACGGCGTCCAACGCGAACGCGACCAGCCCGATCGAGCGCAGCTGCGCAGGATCCTCGGCCCTGCCCACCGAGCTGGAGATGGCGAGATTCCCGATGGTGAGGCCGATGACGAGGGCGACCGCGAGCGGAAGGGCGGATGCGGGGTCCTGGGCGTGGTCGCGGACCGCGAAACCCACCTGCACCGCGCCGAACGCCGCCACGAGCCAGCGCAGAAACACGAGCTGGCGTTCCAGCCGCCGCCCGTCGTGGCCCTGTGCGGTACCCATGCGCTCGGTCGCCGTCCTCTCGATCCTCGCTCGATACACTAGGCCGCGCTGCGGCGCAGTCGTCGCAACACCTTCAAGGATATGTTCGACACACTGAGCGATCGCCTCGACGGCGTATTCAAGAAACTCCGCAGCCGCGGCAAGCTCCACCCCAAGCAGGTGGACAACGCCCTGGCGGAGATCCGCACGGCCTTGCTCGAGGCGGACGTGTCGGTCGAGGTGGCCGACGACCTGCTCGCACGCGTGCGCGCCCGTGCTCTGTCCGGGGAGGTCATGAAGAGCCTCACGCCCGCGCAGCAGGTCGTGAAGGTGATGAACGAGGAACTGACCGTCACGCTCGGTGGCGAGCACACGGCGTTCTCGCTTCCCGGCGCGAGCCCCGCAGTCATCATGCTGGCGGGGGTGCAGGGATCGGGCAAGACCACGGCGTGCGCCAAGCTCGCCAGGCACCTCAAGGGCAAGGGCAAGCGTCCGCTGCTGATCGCGGCCGACCTCGAGCGCCCGGCCGCCGTCGAGCAGCTTCGGACGCTCGGGCGCGAGATCGGGGTGCCCGTATGGTCGGAGGGGCGCGATCCCGTGAAGCTCGCGAAGAACGGCGTGAAAGAAGCCCAGCGCACCGGCGCCGACGTCGTGATCATCGACACCGCCGGCCGCCTGCACGTCGACCCCGAGATGATGAAGCAGGCGCGCAAGATCAAGGACGTGACCAAGCCGCACCACGTGGTGATGGCCTGCGACGCGATGACCGGACAGGACGCCGTGGTGCAGGCCCGCGAGTTCATGCGTGAGGTCGACACGACCGGGTTCATCCTGACCAAGCTCGACGGCGACGCGCGGGGTGGCGCGGCGCTGTCGATGACGGCCGTCACGGGCCGCCCGATCTTCTTCGCGGGGACCGGCGAGAAGGTGGACGACCTCGAGCCCTTCTATCCCGACCGGATGGCCGGGCGGATCCTTGGGATGGGCGATGTGCTGACCCTGATCGAGAAGGCCCAGGACACGGTGGATCAGGAGGCCGCCGCAAAGGCTGCGGAGCAGATGATGTCGGGTCAGTTCAACCTGGAGGACTTCCTCGGTCAGCTGCGTGAGATGCGCAAGATGGGGCCGATCGCAGACCTGCTGAAGATGTTGCCGGGCGTGCCGGGCGGCAAGGCCGGCATGAAGGAGCTGGCGGGAGCGATCGACGAGGGGGAGCTGCGGCGGGCCGAGGCCATCATCCTGTCCATGACCCCCCAGGAGCGGCGGGAACCCGGTATCATCTCCGGGTCGCGCCGCCTCCGGATCGCCAACGGATCCGGCACCACCACCGCCGACGTCAACACGCTGCTCAAGGATTTCGAGGGCGCGAGGAAGATGATGCGGACGATGATGGGCGGCAAGCGCGCGCCGGGCATGAAGATGCCCCAGAAGCTCCCAACCAGATAGGCAAAGGACGAGCAAGCATGGCGACGAGGATCCGGCTGCGGCGGATGGGATCGAAAGGCCGACCCTTCTACCGCGTGGTGGTGGCCGACCAGCGGGCCCCCCGTGACGGCCGTTTCATCGAGAACATCGGCAAGTACCACCCGCTGAACGATCCCTCGGTGATCGAGATCGACGAGGATCGCGCGCTGCACTGGCTGCGGGTGGGCGCACAGCCGTCCGACCAGGTCCGCAACCTGATGACCAAGATCGGTATCTGGGAGAAGTTCGTGGCCGAGCGTCCCAGCGCGGTCGCCGGCAACAAAGCGGACAAGCCCGAGCGCGTCGCCAAGGAGAAGGTCTCGAAGAAGGCGCAGGCGAAGGCGGCCGACGCCGCCGAGACCGCCAGCGAGCCCGCTCCCGCCCCGGTCGAAGCCGCCGCTGTCGAGGCTGCGGAGGCCGCAGCCGATGTATCGAGCGACGTTGCCGCGGATGCCGCCGAGGCGCCGGCAGCCGAGGAGACGGCCGAGGCCTGAGGTGAAGGAGCTCGTCGAGTTCCTGTGCCGGGAGTTGGTCGATGACCCCGACGCGGTCGCGGTCGGCGAGTCCTTCGACGAACGTGGCCCGACGTTCACCGTGACCGTCGCTCCGGGCGAGCTCGGCAAGGTGATCGGTCGCGGCGGTCGCACCGCCAAGGCGATCCGAACCGTCGTACGCGCGGCGGCATCCCGCCAGGATCTTTCCGCCCGCGTCGACTTCGAGGACTGACGTGGGTGAGCCGACGGTCACCGTCGGCCGCATCACGAAGCCCCACGGCGTGCGCGGCGAGGTGGCCGTGCACAACCGATCCGACAATCCCGAGCGCTGGGTCGCGGGTGCCGTCATGTTCGACGAGACCGGCCGCACGTACACGGTGCGTACCGTTCGGCCGCACGGCGATCGCCTGCTCGTGACGTTCGCGGAGATCGCCGACCGCAGTGCCGCAGAGGCCTCGGCGGGCACCGAGTTGGTCGTGCCGGAGTCGTGGCTGCCCGAGCTGCCCGCGGGCCAATGGTGGTCGCATCAGGTGGAGGGGATCGACGTGAGAACCGAGTCCGGACGCCCCCTCGGCGTCGTGATCGAGGTGTTGCCGTACCCTGCGCAGGATCTGTGGCGGATCGTCGACGATGACGGCGCCGAGACACTCCTCCCGGCCGCCGCCGATCTGATCGTCGAGGTCGACGTGGCGGGCGGCCGAGCGATCGTGCGCGATCTGCCCGGCCTGACGGTCCCCGACGACGAGGGCTAGAGCCCGGCGATCTTCGCGAGTTGGGCGGGCTTCTTCAGCAGATAGCGTTGCCCGTCGCGCTTCACGAGACCGCGGCGCTGGAAGTCCGCAACGATCCGCGTCACGTTCTCGCGGCTTCCGCCGCACAGGCTGGCAAGATCCGCGTGCGTGAGCGCGGGGATCGAAGTGCCCGCCTCGGGCAGGACCTCCAGCGAGGGCGTGCCCATCTGCAGGAGCCGCTTGGCCACCCGCCCCTTCAGGTCGAGGAACAGCAGGTCGTCGGCGAAGGCCTGGTGCTCCTGGATCTGGCGCGCGAGCGCGGCGAGGAGTTGCCGGGCAGCGCCCGGTTGTCCTGTGATGAAGTCGACGAAGTCTTCTCCGGGCGTCGTCCAGACGTCGGCGTCCTCGAGCGCGAGCAGGTCCGCCCCGCGAGGCAGGCTCCCCAGCACGCCCAGCTCGCCGAGGAACTGGGGCGTGTCGACGGACGCGTGCAGGATCCTCGCGCCGGTGGGGGAGAAGGAGCTGATCTCGATCCGCCCCTCCACCAGGAAGTAGACCTCGGGCGAGGGGTCACCTTGGTGACAGATGTACGTGCCGCGCCGGAATCGGTGGACGCCGCCCATGCCCGCGAACTTCGTGATGTCACGTTTGGCGACGCCTTGAAGAACAGGGGTTGACGCCATGGCTGCGGTGAGACCGTCGGCGGCGATCGTGGCCATCGAGCGGAGCGTAGCTCGCACGCCTGGTGTGCGCTACCCGATGGGTTTCCCGGCAGCAAGAAACCCGGGCTGAGAGCCCGGGTCTCCCGATGACCTGCGCGGAAATCAGTACTTCTTGGCCAGCTGCTTCTTGGCCAGCTGCTTCTTGGCCAACTGCTTCTTCGCGAGCTGCTTCTTCGCGAGCTGCTTCTTCGCGAGCATCCGCTTCGCCGTGGTCTTTTCGGCCTTGCGGGCTCCCGCAGCGGGCTCGTCGCTTGCGGGACGCTTCGGCTGGATCTTCTTCTCGGCCATCTCGCTCCTCCTCGGGGGCCCTCGGTGGGCCGCTCGACACCGGCATCATGCCCCCGCCGACCACGCGACACCGGTAGCGCGGGTCACATGAGGACGGTGCTTTCCATCACGAGCGTTGTGTGACGTGCGTCACTCGTCGAGCTCCGGCAGGTCGATCGGGTCCGGGCGAGGGGTGCACGCGCCGCAGAACAGCGCATCCTCGACGACCAATGCGCGCGTCATGTCTCCACCTCGATACAGCTCCAGAACGAAGGGCTGCTCCTGTGCGTGGTCTTCGCATATGCCTCGGCCGCAGAAGCGACACGCGCCGACCGCCGTGCGACGGCAATGCCAACACACCATCGGATCCTCCTCAGTGCTCCATATTCCTGTCGGGCGTTCGATCGATCGCACCGCGCCGGAACGTGCTGGCCACGACGCGGGTGAATCCGTCGCGATCAAGCTGGAACACACGAGCCGGCGTGTGCGCCGTCACGGTTGCGTTGCGCGGCTCGTCGGTGAGCAGTGCGATCTCGCCGAAGTGCTGCCCGACGCCCAGCGACGCGATGGCCTCGCCGTCACGGATCACATCGACCTGCCCGGAGCCGATCGCATAGAACGAGTCACCGATCTCTCCCTGCTGGATCAGTACCTCACCGGGCACCGCGTTGATCCACTTGCCGTGGTCGAGCACGAGCGCGAGATCGGCGCTCGACAAGGCGCTGAACGGCGGCAACGACCGCAACTCAGCGTACGCCTGCATCGTCGGGGCGAAGTCGGGGGCGTCGATATCGTCGGCGAGCAGTCGGTCGAAGGATGCCTTGTCGACACCGAACAACGTGACGTCGCCCGCCGCCCGAGCCGTCGCAGAGCGCCTGGCCGAACCCAGCAGCCCGAGCTCTCCGAAGGAATCCCCGCGTCCGAGCGTCGTCAGCACCACGACGTCGCCCTCATCGATGTCCTCGTCTTCGATCCGCACCGTTCCCGAGCGCACCACGTAGAACGCGTCTGCCACGTCACCTCGCCGGAACACCGCCTGGCCGTCGCGAACGCTCATCAACTCGATCCGCCCGGCGAGGTCCGACAGGACGTCCTCGTCCAGGTCGACGAATGCGGGAAGCGCATCGATCAGCGCGGCAGCCTCGACGCGCCACGACCGCTGGGCCCGGAACCGGGCTCGGTCGCGCATGTCCCGCAGGCGCCTGCCGATCGTTCGCGCTAGCGTGAACAGGCCTCGGATCAGCGGTCCGATGAACACGAGCGCGAGCAGCACGAGCAAGACGCGCGACCCGACGCCACCGTTCCACAGGCTGGAGACCAGACCTCCGAAGATCTCCTGCCAGAAGAAGTACGCAGCGTAGAAGGAGAAGATCGTGAACGCGATGCCGACGGTGCCGTAGAGCCCGAGCCCGACCTCCTGCAAGCTGAACGGCCGCCGGTGCCACAACTTGTGCCACAGGTCCCCTTGGATGAACTGCAGGGATCGCCGTCTGAGATCCGGCATCTGGATCAGATCCGAGAAGATCCAGTACCCGTCGAGCTCCAACAACGGGATCAGATTCATGAAGATCACGAAGTAGTTGATCAACGCGAAGCGATACAGGAAGGCGGCGAGCCAGGTGTCCGGTATGAGCACCATCACGATCGATGCGATGCCGGCCAAGATCAGCTCGGCGAACGGACCAGCGAACGATTGGGCGATGCGCTCTCGTTGATCCAGCATCAGCCCGTCGGACGCGTCGACGAAGAACGCGGGCGAACCGAAGAAGATGAAGAAACCGGCGGTGATCACGCGACGCTGGTAGCGGATCAGCGACATCGCGTGTCCCATCTCGTGCGCGAACGTGAGGAACAGACCGAGCCCGAGGAAGAGCACCGTCTCGCCCGGCGCATGGTTCGCCGACAAGGAGTAGCGACCGGCCTGCTGGGTCGCGATGAAGCACACGAGTCCCACCAGGGCGACGATCGCCGAGACCGCGATCATCCACGGCAGGAAGAACACGCGTAATCCCCCGTTGTAGGCGCCCCGGACGAACCGGTCGGCCCCGTCCCATCCGATCTTCAGGTGTTTCGCGAAGTCCCTGAGCTTCCTCCGTCCCCTCGACGCGAGATCGAGGTGATCGCGCACCAACGCGCCGATGTCCGGTCGAGCCGGGTCGAGGAACCCGGACTCTCGAAGCGACACGATGAGCCCGAGCACCGCACCGGGGTCGAGGTCGCCGCTCGATTGGAGGTGATCGACGATCAGCTCCTGAGAGGTACGGGATCCGTCCATCTGCTCCATCAGCGCTGCCTCCCAGGGCTGGAGCTCGAAGTGCAGTGTGTGATCGGGCCGCGCGACGATCGCGAAGTCATTGCCCCATCGCATCCGGAAGTTCTTGATCTCCGTTCCTTCGGCGAGGCGGGGCACGAACATGTCTGGATCTACCAGGTCGGAGAGCGCATCCCACAGGCCACCGACGGTGTCGCCGTGGTCTGACACGGGGTTGTCGGAGAGCCTGCCTGCGACGAGAGGCATCGGCGCGTCGGTCGTCGTGGGCTCACCCGTGCGGACCGCCGCGGCGACCAGATCGGGCACGTTGAGCGCACGGCGTCGGACCTGTCGCTGCCGAACGGCATCGACTCCGATCACGAGGCCGGCCACGATGATCACGGCGAGGATCAGGTACTGCACGGTCATCCTTTCGAGCGGGTCTGAAACCCATCCGCCGGACGGCATCCTCGCCGAGGCCAACGCAGCCTGCAAGCCGACACCCCCGCAGGCGTGTCGCACGTCACCTTCGCACTGTCGCGCACAACACCGCCGAACGGTGTTCGGCGTCATCGTGTCGCGGGACACGGTGCCCCTACGCTTCGGTCATCGAACCAGGAGGTGGCAGGGATGCTGAACGCAGACGCAGCCAGGTACCGGGTCAACGACATGGTGCGAAGCAGCGAGGCACATCGAGCCAGCCGTGGGATCGCCGCCCGCCGCTCGGCGCACCGCAAGACGGTCGCGCGCCGCGTGATCTCGACCGCCGCGGGACTCTTGCCGATCCCGGTCAAGCACTGACGCCTCGGCGCGCCGCGGTAGCCTTCGGGCCATGCGCGTCGACGTCGTTACGATCTTTCCCGGGATGTTCGCGGGTCCGTTGGCGGAGAGCCTGCTGGGCAAGGCCGTCGCGGCCTCGTTGCTCGACATCCGCGTCCACGACCTGCGCGACTGGACGAGCGACACGCATCGCAGCGTCGACGACGCCTCGTTCGGCGGGGGACCGGGGATGGTGCTCAAGCCGGAGCCGCTGTTCTCCGCGGTCGAGTCGCTGGACCCCGATCGTGGACGGGTGCTCGCGATGTCCCCCGCCGGGCGCAGGCTCGATCAGGCGTTCGTGCGTGAGCTGGCGATCGAGCCGCATCTGACCCTTCTGTGCGGTCGGTACGAGGGCTTCGACGAGCGGGTGATCGACGGGCTTCCGGCCGAGGAGGTCTCGATCGGGGACTACGTGCTGTCGGGCGGGGAGCTGCCCGCCCTCGTGCTGGTCGAGGCGGTCACGCGCCTGGTACCCGGCGTTATCGGCAGGGGGGAGTCGCACGAGCGCGATTCCTTCAGCGAGCCGGGGATGCTCGACCATCCGCACTACACGCGCCCGCAGGAGTTCCGGGGGATGCGGGTGCCCGAGGTGCTGGTCTCGGGCGATCACGCCGCGATCGAAGCGTGGCGGCGAGATGCGGCGAGAGCCAAGACCGCCCGCAACCGTCCCGATCTGCTCGAGGGAGGTTGAGCCGAGACCCGCTGGTACAATCGCCAACCGTTGCCATGAACAAGACCGATCTGATCGAGCAGCCGTTCCTGCGCACGGACCTCCCCGACTTCCGCCCCGGCGACACCGTCAAGGTGCACGTGCGTGTGGTGGAAGGGAGCCGTGAGCGCGTCCAGGTGTTCCAGGGCGTCGTGATCCGTCGTTCCGGTGGCGGCATACGCGAGACCTTCACCGTGCGCAAGATCTCCTTCGGGGTCGGCGTCGAGCGAACCTTCCCACTGCATTCGCCCTCGATCGCAAAGATGGAGCTTGTCCAGCGGGGCCGCGTGCGCCGGGCCAAGCTGTACTACCTGCGCGATCTCCGGGGCAAGAAGGCCCGGATCAAGGAGCGCCGTATCGACGACGCGAAACTCGCGGCGATGGAGGCCGCTGCCGCCGAAGCCGCGGCCGAGGTCGAGCAGGCTGAGCCGGAAGCCACCGAAACCGAGCCGGAGGCCGTGATCGACGAGACAGGCGCCGAGGTGGACGCCGACGCCGAGGCTCCTGCCGACGCCGAGCCCGACGACACCCCCGCCGAAGAGCCCGCCGAGAGCTAGCCCGTGGCCGATCGGCCCGGCGGCGACGAACAGCCCGCCGAACGCGCCGAGCGGTTCTGGCGGGAACTCCCGATCCTGCTGATCGCCGCACTCGCGATCGCGATCGTCGTCAAGACGTTCCTGATCCAGGCGTTCTTCATCCCCTCGATCTCGATGTCGCCGACCCTGGAGCGGGGCGACCGGATCCTCGTGTGTCGCATTTGCACGCGCCTCGGTGACGTCGAACGCGGCGATGTGGTCGTGTTCTCCGATCCGAACTCCCGTCCCGGCCCCGAGCGGGGTCCGATCGGCGCGGCGCTGCACTGGCTCGGCGAAGGGATCGGCGTGGCGCAACCCGAGCACGAGGACTTCATCAAACGCGTGATCGGCGTGCCCGGCGACGTCGTGGAATTGCACGACGGCAGGCTGTTCGTCAACGGTCAGCGGATCGAGGAGCCCTACCTGAACCCGGAGATCGACACGTCCGCCTACGGGCCCGTGTCGGTGCCCGATGGCATGCTCTTCGTGCTGGGGGACAATCGTGCCCACTCGGGGGACTCGCGATTCCCGCCCCCGACCGGGCTGGGGTTCGTGCCGGAGGACAAGGTGATCGGGAAAGCGTTCGTGATCGTGTTCCCGCTTTCGCGGTGGGGATGGCTGTAGGCGCCGACCTCGAGCGGTACGAGGTGGCCTTGCGCGAGCAGGGCTTCTCCCGTGTCGCCGGTGCCGACGAGGCCGGGCGGGGGGCGCTCGCCGGACCGTTGGTGGCGGCGGCAGTCATCATCCCGGCCGGGTTCGACACGGTCGGCATCCGCGACTCGAAGCAGCTCACGGCGCGCCAGCGCGACGAGCAGTTCGAGCGCATCACCGGCGCGTGCGTCGTCGCGGTGGCCAAGGCGGAGGCCCCTGCCCTGGACCGTCGGGGTCTGCATCGGTCGAACATCGCGTTGCTGCGACGCGCCGTGCGCGCGCTCGACCCCGAACCCGACTACGCCCTCACGGACGGGTTCCCCGTACCGCGTATGCCCTGCCCGGCCTTGTCGATCAAGAAGGGGGACACGGTGTCGGCGAGCGTGGCCGCCGCCTCGATCGTGGCCAAGGTCACGCGGGACCGGATCATGGTGCGTCTGGACCGGCGTTATCCCGCGTTCGGATTCGTTCACAACAAGGGTTACGGCACGCCGGATCACTGGGTGGCCCTCGAAACCCACGGCCCGACGCCCGTGCACCGGTTGAGCTTCGCCGGCGTCGGGCAGCCCTCGCTGCCGGGCCTGGGCGAGCGCATGTCGGGCCTGCGTGAGAGCATGAGGCCGTGATGGAAGACGACATCGAGCGTTTCGAAGAAGAGCGCGAGATGGAGCTGTACCGGGAGTACCGCGACGTGCTGCCGATGTTCAGCTTCGTGATCGAGACCGAACGCCGTTTCTACCTCGCGAACACCGTTGACATGGCGCCGATGGACGACGGCTGGGTGAAGGTGCAGCTCACCGACGCGTGGGTGTGGGACATGTTCCGCCCCGCGCGGTTCGTCTCGAGCGTGCAGGTGATGACGCGCCGCGACGTCAACGTCGAGGAACTGCGGCGCGACGAGACGTCCATCCCCGACTCTCCCGAGATCCCGAGCTAGCCGCAACGGCGTTCGCGGATCCGCGTGTCAGACCCCGAGCGTAGCCTCGGCTCGATGGACGAGCGGACGGGCGTCGGTCGGCGCGGGGAGCGGGCCGCGGAGACGCGCTACGTCGCCCGCGGGTATCGCGTGGTCGCCCGCAACTGGCGTTGTCGCATCGGCGAGCTCGACCTGGTGCTTGCGCGCGGGCAGACGGTGGTGTTCTGCGAGGTGAAGACGCGCCGTGGGTCGCGCTTCGGTGGCGGCTACGAGGCGGTCGACGTTCGCAAACGGCAGAAGGTGCGTTCGCTCGCCGAGGTGTTCCTGCTCCAGGCTCGCTCGTTCCCCTCGGCCGTGCGGTTCGACGTCGCCAGCGTGTGGCTCAAGCACGACGGTTCAACGGCCGTCGAGATCTTCGAGGACGCCTTCTGACAGTCGACGCAGCGCCGCGATCAGCGCGTCGACGTCCGTGCGGGTGGCGAGGTAGTTCACGACGCCCGCCCGCAGGTACGTGCGCCCTCGCAGCGTCGTGACGCTCACCCAGCTGGTGCCGTCCACCTCCAGCGCCCGCTGCAGCGCGTTCTGGTAGCCGTCGAGCCGCTCGCTCGGCCAGCCCGCCGTCCCGCCGGGCACGTGGCGGAAGCACACGACCGACAGTTCGGGGTCGCACGCGAGGTCGAGATCGTCCGCCGCGCGGATCGCCCCGGCCAGGTAGGCCGCCAGATCGTCGTTGTGCTCGATCAGTCCGCCGAGGCCCTCGGTGCCGACGTGCTGCCAGCTCATCCACAGCTTCAAGGCGCGGAACCGGCGCGTTCCCTCGATCGAATACTCGTACCAGTTCAACGGGGCGTCTTCGGGGCGACTCGAAGCGTAGTACTCGGGCGCCCGGTGGAACGTGTCGAGCAGGTCCTGCTGCCGGCGCACCACCAGCGCCCCGATGTCGTAGGCCTGGAAGAACCACTTGTGCGGATCAACCGTGACCGAGTCCGCCAGCTCCAGGCCGGGCACGCGATCCGCATCGCGAGCGGACAGGCGCGCCGCGCCGCCGTACGCGGCGTCGACGTGGAACCATAGGCCCTCGCGTCGGGAGAGTGCGGCGAGCGCGGGGACGTCATCGACCGAGCCGGTGTTCGTGGAGCCCGCGACGGCACAGATCGCGAGGGGTAGTGCGCCGCCGGCGCGGTCCGCGGCGATGGCCTCGGCGACCGGTTCGGCGAGAAGTCGGAACCGGTCATCGGAGGCGATCACGCGCAGGGTGTCGTCGGGGAAGCCGAGGATGTCAAGTCCGCGCGCCACTGAGAAGTGGGCCTGATCGCTCGCGTAGACGCGCACGTCGGCGAGGTCGGCGGCGCGCGGCGCGCGATCGAGTCCGCGCAGCGAGCGCAGGTGCACCTCTCGCGCGACCGCGAGCGCCATCAGGTTCGCCATGACGCCGCCGCTGGTCAGCACCCCCCACGAACCGGTCGGCAGCCCGACGAGCTCGCACAGCCAGCGCGTGACCTCCTCTTCGACGAAGGCGCCAACGGGGCCCGCGTGCCACACGTCGACCCCCTGCTGGAGCCATTGGCCGAGGATCTCCCCGCCGACCGACATCGCGAGCGGCGGCGGCGTGAAGTAGCTGAAGGCCGCGGGGTGCTGGGCGTTGAACGTCATCGGTGCGACGCGCTCGCGGAACGCACGCAGGACGTCGGTGGCGGGAACGCCGCGCGTCGGGGCGTGCATCGGCTCGCCGGACGGCCCGAAGAACCGCCGTCGCGAATCCGGGTAGCTCTCGGGATGGATCGGCCGGTCCAGCGCCCGATCGAACAGCCAGTCGAACGCCTCTTCGTTCAACGCGTCCGCGAACCGTTCGAGCGCGGCTCGTGCGGCGGGGTCGCGCAGATCGAGCAGTTCCGGATCCGGCACCGATGGGAGGTCCTCGCGTGGCACGGCCCGTGAGGCTACTAGGGCGCGTGTGTGATGGTCGTCACCATCGCGCACGTGGCTCGACACTACCGTCGCGGCGATGTACGGACGTGTGCTCGGTATGACGGTGCTCGGCGTCGGGGGTCACCCGGTGACCGTGGAGGCGTTCGTGGGCAGAGGGCTGCCGGCGCTGACGTTGACAGGCCTGCCGGGAGCCGCGGTGCAGGACGCGCGTGAGCGGATCCGTCCGGCGGTGGAGCACGCGGGGCTCGAATGGCCGCTGCGTCGCGTGGTCGTGAACC
>DATECH010000052.1:0-4193 GCA_035287005.1 Actinomycetota bacterium
CGCGACTCGGTGGCCGCGGTCAGCGTCGGTCTGGTCGACGGCGAGCCGCGACTGGATCTGTCCTACGAGGAGGACGCCGGCGCCGACGTGGACTTCAACGTGGTGATGACCGGGCAGGGTCAGCTGGTCGAGGTGCAGGGAACGGCGGAGGGCGCGCCGTTCAGCCGTGCCGACCTCGAGGCGATGCTGGATCTCGCCACTGCGGGCATCGGCGAGCTGACGCAGATCCAGCGCGACCTGCTCGCGTAGGGGGGAAAATGCAGCTGCCGCCTCGGATCGCGCTCGCGACCCGAAACGCGCACAAGCTCCGCGAGCTGCGTCGCATCTGCGCCGAGTGGCGCGTCGAGTGGGTCACCGTGGAGACCGACGATCAGGCTGACTTTCCCGACGTCGAGGAGACGGGGGAGACCTACCTGGACAACGCCCTGCTGAAGGCGCGCGCGGTCGCGGCGGCGCTGGGGATGGCCGCGCTGGCGGACGACTCCGGGATCGAGGTCGACCCCCTGGGCGGCGGGCCCGGGCCTCGAAGCGCGCGCTACGCGGGGGATGGGGCCACCGACGAGGAGAACCTCCAGGCCCTCATCCGGGCGATCCGCGGCATCCCGGGGAGCGGCCGCACGGCCCGCTACCGTTGTGTGGCCGTCTTGGCGTTGCCGGACGGAACCGCCGTGCATGCCGAGGGTGTCTGCGAGGGAACACTTCGCACGAAGCGCGCCGGCGAGGGCGGCTTCGGATACGACCCGATCTTCGTGCCCGTCGGCTGGGACGAGACGATGGCGGAGCTCACCGACGAGCAGAAGGACCGGATCAGCCACCGTGGGCGCGCGTTCCGGGGTCTCCTGGAGACCCTGCGAGATCGCTCCGCCTGAAAGCAACGCCCACGGGCTACCAAACTCAAGGTAGCCCCCCCGAACGCCGACGCTTCCTTTCGATGAATGGGAACAAGGCTGAAGCCGTTTCCACCCAGGCGACTTCACCGCTCGAGCGGTTCATCGGCGCCGCGCCGGGACCGCTGGGGATCGGTCTGAGCATCGCCGTCGTCGTGGTCCTCGGCATCGTCGATCACCTGACCGGTCCCCGCGTGTCGCTCGCGCCGTTCTATCTCATGCCCGTCGTGCTCGCGACGTGGACCGGGGGTCGGGTGTGGGGCCTCGGGATCGCCGGGATGGCTGCGGTTGCGACGCGAGTCGCCGACCCGCCCGGGAATGCGAGCGTCTTCGTGCACTCGTGGAACGCGATCGAGTGGTTCGTCGTGCTCGTCGCTGTCGCATGGCTGGTGGACGCGTTGCGGGCGACCGTGCGGCACCAGCGCTCGCGCCTGGCACACGAGACCGAGGTCGTCGACGTCCTTCGCGCGCAGAACGACATGAAGAACACGCTGCTGCACGCCGTGTCGCACGACCTCAAGGGTCCTCTCGCGGGCGTGCTCGGGGCGATGCAGACGATCCGACGCGCCGAAAGGCTGCACCTGACCGACACGGAGATGAACGATCTCTACGGCGTCATCGAGCAGGCGGGCAGCAAAGCCGCGCGACTCGTCGACGATCTGCTCGATCTGGACCGGCTCGATCGCGGCCAGTTGGAGTTGCAGCGAGAGCCGACCGACGTCGAGTCCCTCGCCGAGCGATTGGCCGGCGAGCTGCCCACGCTCGCGGGGCACCCGGTGCGCGTCGATGGCCCGCGCCTGTTGGTCGACGTGGACGCCACGCTGGCAGAGCGTATCGTCGAAAACCTGATGAACAACGCCGCCCGGCACACGCCTCCCGGCACCCCGATCCACATCGAGGTCGTCGGGCGGCCCAACGGCGTCGTCGTCGTCGTCGAGGACGAGGGACCGGGCGTGCCCGACGACCTCAAGGCATCGATCTTCGAACCATTCGAGCAGGGCGAGAACGCGCGCGGCGGCGTGGGCATCGGTCTGTCGCTCGTCGGTCGGTTCGCGGAGCTGCACGGTGGGTCGGCGCACGTGGAAGACCGCGACGGCGGCGGGGCGCGCTTCGTGGTGACGCTGCCCGGCGACGTGGCGACGCTGCCCGTCACCGGCACGATGCCGGTGGACCTGCAGGCCGTCTAGCGTTCCGGCGCCGGCGAGCGATCGGCGAACGACACGACGGGCACCGGCGGACGCAGGCAGTGGTGACTCGCCATCGACAGGTTGTAGGAGCCGACGTTCGGGATCGCGACGATGTCTCCCTCGTGCATCTGCGGGAGCTCGACCTCGGTGGCGAAGATGTCGTTGCCCTCGTTGATGTGCCCGGTGACGGTGTAGGCGCGCGCCGGGGCGGCGTCGGCGGCTCGGCACAGGATCGGGTGGTAGGGGATCGAGTACACGAACGATTCGTTGACCGCGTTCCAGCCGGCGTCGAGGCCGACGAACACCTTTCCCTGCCCGCGATCCTCGACGGTGACGACCTCCGCCAACAGCGTGCCGAGGTGCTTGGCGAGGTAATCGCCGGGTTCGGTGGCGACCACGAGGTCGAGCGCTCCCAGCTGGTGCGCGAGGGCCTGCGCCCACGCCGTCACGTCGAGCCCGCTGTCGGTCGGCCGGAACCGCACGCCCAAGCCGCCGCCCGTGTTCACCTCGGCGATCGGGCAGCCGAGGTCGCGGAGCCGCCGCACCATGCCCGCGACGCGGTTGGCCGCTTCCTCCACGATCGGGATCGACTCGGTCATGTATAGGTATCCCGAGTGGTAGTGCACGGTGTCGATCGTGAGGTCGTAGCGCGTGGCGATGGCGACGGCCTCGTCGAGCCGCTCGGGCAGGATGCCGAACTTCGTGGGGGCGCTGCCCGCGTACAGGGTCTCCGCGCCGCCCATGTACGAGGCGCCGATGCCGGGGTTCACGCGGATCCCGACCGTCGAGCCGGGCGCCCGCCGGCCGAGCCGCTCCAGTTGCGACAGGAGATCGACGTTGATGTGCACGCCCGTCGGCAACAGGCGATCGAGGTCGCGCTCCGCCACGTTCGTGCCCGTGTAACTGATCTCGGCGGGGTCCCAGCCGTGTTCGAGCGCCCACTCCGTCTCTCCGGGTGAGCACACGTCCATGCCCACGAACGGCGCATGCTCGCGTAGGAAGCGCAGGAAGTCGGCGTCACGCTGCGCCTTCAGCGCGAGGCGGATCCGATACCGGAGCCCAGCCTCGGCCATCGCGTCACGCAGGCGCTCGGCCTGCTCGCGCGCCGACGGGAGGTCGTGCACGTACACGGGCGTGCCGTGCTCGCGCGCGATCCGTTCGGCATCGCGACCGGCGACGATCAATCGCCCCTCGCGAACGTCGAGACCGGGGCGCGCCCACCAGGTGGTCCGCTCGATCTGCATCGCGAGGGAGCCTAGCAGCGCCTCCCGCATGCGATTCCCGTGACGGGACGGTTGCCTGCTACGCTCCGCCCGTTTCCGACAAGGGGGGCTCATCGGTGGCCGCGACCAACCCGTTCCGCAGTGAAGGCGAGTGGCTGAAGTCGCAGTTCCACGCGCACTCGCTCAACTCCGACGGCTCCCTGTCTCCCGAAGCGGTGGCCGACCAGTACTTCCACCACGGCTTCGACGTGTTGACGATCTCGGACCACTGGAAGCTGACGAAGGTGGACGGGCCCGACGGGCTGCTGTTGATCCCCGGCGCCGAGCTGATGGTCGATCCGGTCGGCGGTCCGATGTGCCCGGAGTTCCTGGCGATCGGGATCGACGACGTGCCGGAGGACCCGAACGGCGATCGAGCGAACTGGTACCCGTACGAGAACTGCGTGATCAAGACGTTCGCGACCTTCGACGACGGTGCGGCGTTCGTCGAGTCGTTCGGCGGCGCCTCCGTCCTGTGCCACCCCTCGTGGAGCGGGCTGCCGCAGGAGTCGGTCTTTGCCGCCACGGCGATGCACGGCATGGAGGTGTGGAACGCCTCCTCCCACCGCGAGAACGACCGAGGCGACAGCACGTATATGTGGGATCTGACCCTGGATGCGGGGCTAACCTTCGCGCCGTTCGGCACTGACGACTCGCACTATCCGGCGTTCGACGTGGGCGACGCCTGGACCATGGTGCACGCGGCGGAGCGCACGCGCGAGGCGGTGGTCGCCGCGCTGCGCGCCGGCCACGTCTACGCGTCGAACGGCCCGGCGGTGCTCGATATGCAGCGCGACGGCGAGGTGGTCGAGGTGGCCTTCAGCCCGGCCCGCGACGTGTGGCTGCACAGCGGCTGG
>DATECH010000053.1:0-2981 GCA_035287005.1 Actinomycetota bacterium
CTCTTCCCCGAGGTGGAGCCGATCCTCACGGTGGAGGTCGTGGCTCAGGACTAGACCGGTTCGACGGGGCCGCCGGGGTTCGGGGACTGCTCGCCGCCTTCGGCGGCTGCGCGGGTCCCCTCACCCCGGCGGCCCCGTCGCTTCGTGTGTCAGTGGCGTTGTCCACACTTATCCCCATGGGTATCCACATGGTGGAAACGCAGGTCAGGGGCGGAGTGACAACCTTCCTCGGAGATCCACCTGCGGTTCAGCAATCCACAGGAGTTGTCCACTGTCAGTCGCTCATCGGCGCGCGTAGCGTGACGCGTCGGGTGTATCCGTTCGTGAAAGAGGGGTCTGTGGGTGGCGCGCGTCGCTGACGAGGTCGTCAAGATCCCGGGCCATCGGGTACCTCCCCAAGATCTGGACGCCGAGCGTTCGGTCTTGGGCTCGATGCTGTTGTCCACCGAGGCGATGGCCGACGTGGTCGAGATCCTCGACCCCGACGACTTCTACCGCTCGGCCCACGGCAAGATCTACCTCGCGCTGCGGACCCTGTTCGCGCACGGGGAACCGATCGACATCATCACCGCGGTCGACGCCCTGCGGCGCACCGGCATCCTGGACGAGGTCGGCGGCGCCCTGTACCTGCGCGATCTCGTCGAAGAGGTGCCCACCCCCGCGGGTGCCCCGCACTACGCCAAGATCGTGTCCGATGCGGCGCTGCGCCGCCGCCTGATCGGCGCCGCCGCCGACATCATCGACACGGCGTATGTGGGCGCGACCGACGCCGACGAGATCGCCGATGGCGCGGAGCAGCGCATCTACGACGTGGCGCGTCGCGAAGATGCGGAAGATGCCGCGATCATCGGCGATCTGATCAACCAGGCGATGTCGGACCTCGAGTCGATCCAGAACCGCGAATCCGCCTACACCGGCCTGCCCACCGGTTTCCGCGACCTGGACGATCTCACCTCGGGTCTGCAGCCGGGCAACCTCGTTATCATCGCGGCGCGACCTGGCATCGGGAAGTCCTCGCTCGCCATGAACCTCGCCCGAAACGTCGCCGTCACCGGTGAGCCGGTCGCGGTCTTCTCGCTGGAGATGAGCCGCTACGAGATCGGCATGCGGTTGCTCTGCGGCGAGGCGCGCGTGCCGTGGGATCGCATCCGCAACAAGCGGGTCGGCCCCGACGACTGGATCCGCGTGGTGCAGGCCGGCGAGACCCTGCACGAGGCACCCCTGCACATCGTGGACTCCGGCAACGTGAACATCGTCGACATCCGAGCGAAGGCCCGGCGCATGAAGACCGGCCGCCAGGGCCTGTCGCTGATCATCGTCGATTACCTGCAGCTGATGACCTCCCCCAATTCGCGGCGCCCCGACAACCGGCAGCAGGAGGTCGCCGAGATCTCGCGTTCGTTGAAGCTGCTTGCCAAGGAGCTGCACATCCCGGTGATCGCGCTGTCGCAGCTCAACCGGAACCCGGAGGCCCGCGCCGACAAGCGTCCGCAGCTCTCGGATCTCAGAGAATCGGGAGCGATCGAGCAGGATTCAGATGTGGTGATGTTCATCCACCGTGATGACTTGGATCCAGAGAAGAAGCGTGAAGCCGAGCTGATCTTGGCCAAGCACCGCAACGGGCCCACGGGCAATGTGCGGCTGCATTTCGAGCCGTCCCTCACCACGTTCCGCAACGCCGCGCGCGACCAAGGCGTGTGAGCGCGCCCGAGCTTCCGAACGCGACCGCACGGCGGCTGCGCGCGATCCACGCTCGCCTCGCCAAAGCCTTCGGCCCGCTCGAACCACCGCGCGCGGTCGACCCGCTCGACGAGTTGGTGCTCACCGTGCTCAGCCAGCACACGAGCGACCTGAACGCCGAGCGAGCGTTCGGCGATCTGCGGCGCGCCTTCCCGACCTGGCAGCAAGTGGTCGACGCGCCGAGCGCCCGTGTGGCCGACGCGATCCGACACGGCGGGCTCGCCAACACGAAGGCGCCGCGCATCCAAGCGATCTTGCGCGAGGTTCGCGAGCGCGAAGGCGGGTTCTCAGTGGATCGGCTGCGCGACATGCCCGACGCGGATGCTCGCGAGTACCTCACGTCACTGCCAGGTATCGGGCCCAAGACTGCGGCCGTCATGCTCAGCTTCGCGCTCGGTCGCGATGCAATGCCGGTCGACACGCACGTGCACCGCGTCACCAAGCGCCTCGGGATCGTTTCGCCGAAGACGTCTGCCGAACGCGCTGATCGATTGCTCCACGATCTCGTGCCCGACGGTCTCCGGACGCCGCTGCACGTCGCCTTTATCCAACTCGGTCGACAGATCTGCAAGGCTCCGACCCCGCGCTGCGCGGCGTGCCCACTCAAGGACCTGTGCCCGACCGCCCCGCGATACCTCCCACAACGCAAGAAGCGCCGCTCGGGCGGCGCTTCGAAACAGAGCGGGTGAGGGGAATCGAACCCCCGTTTCAAGCTTGGGAAGCTTACGTTCTGCCATTGAACCACACCCGCGTGGTCCCACCGCTTCAGCCGTGGATGGCGCCATCATAGCGACCCTTGCCGGGGCGGGCACCCACCCCGCTGCTAGCCTGGCCGGCCTATGACGGACCCCGATCTGTGGCCCCATATCCTCACCGCGCTGTCGCACCGTGAGTCGCTCGACGGCGAGCAAGCAACGGCAGCGATGAACGCCATCATGTCCGGGGACGCGACCCCCGCGCAGATCGGCGCATTCCTTCTCGCCCTGCGCACGAAGGGGGAGACCGTCGAAGAGGTAGAAGGCTTGGCGCACGCGATGCTCGGCTTCGCGGTGCCGGTCAACGCCCCCCAGCCCGTGATCGATACGTGCGGCACGGGCGGCGATCGCGCGGGCACCTTCAACATCTCCACGATCGCGGCCCTGGTGGTTGCCGGTGCCGGCGTGCCGGTCGCCAAGCACGGCAATCGCGCCGCCTCCAGCCACTGCGGTTCGGCCGATCTGCTCGAGGAGCTCGGCGTCAGG
>DATECH010000054.1:0-11350 GCA_035287005.1 Actinomycetota bacterium
CTTTCCACGGGAGGTTCGCGGGGTCGCGCTCCGCGAGGACCCGCAGCTCGTCGCCGTCGACCGTGATGATGCCCTGGTCGTTCGCCGAGACGGTCCCGGGGTACCGGCCCAGCACCGAGTCGTACTTCAGCAGGTGGGCCAGGGTCGCCGCGTCGGTGATGTCGTTCACCGCCACGAAGTCCAGGTCGACTCCACGTTGCTTGGCGGCTCGGAAGAAGTTGCGGCCGATGCGGCCGAACCCGTTCACGCCGATCTTCACGGTCATGTGCTGGACCTCCTGGTCGGTCGGGACGAAGGCCCCCATGCTATCGAGCAGGGTCGTGAACCGACCCGGGACGCACGGCCTATCCGCGCTCCAGATCGCGATGCACGAGCACGGCGGGCATGCCCCGCCCGCGGATCCAGCCCGCGAGCTCCTCCGCGACGACGACGGATCGGTGATGCCCGCCCGTGCAGCCGATCGCGATCGTGAGGTAGCTCTTGCCCTCGGCGACGTAGGCGGGCAGCGACACTTCGAGGAGCGCCCGCAGCCGGTCCATGTAGGCGCCGTAGAGCTCGTTGCCCTGCACGTAGTCTCGAACGTCCGGACTGGTGCCCGGATGCGGGCGGAGCTCCGGCACCCAGTGCGGGTTGGGCAGGAACCGGACATCGAACAGCAGGTCGGCGTCGCGTGGCGCGCCGTACTTGAAACCGAACGACACGACCGAGACCTGTAGCCCATCTTCCGGCGGCGCATCGGAGAAGGCGTCTCGCACGCGATCGCGCAGCTCATGCGGGGTCAGGCCGGACGTGTCGATCACCAGATCCGCCTCGCCGCGGAGCTGCGCCAGGATCTGGCGCTCCTTGCGGATGCCCTCGACCACCCGGTCGCCGGGCGCCAGCGGATGCCGTCGGCGGGTCGATTCGTACCGCCGGACGAGGTCCTCGTCGGAGGCTTCGAGGAAGACGATCTGGGCATCGCGATGCAGCGTGCGGAGCTCCTCGAGGGCCTTGGAGAGCTCGCCGAAGAACACGCCACCTCGGACATCGACCACGATCGCCACGCGGGTCGGCGCGCCCGGTCGCATCGTCAGCTCCGCCATCTTGGACAGCAATGCGGGCGGCAGGTTGTCGACCACGAAGAACCCGAGGTCTTCCAGCGAATGCGCGACCTCCGACCGACCGGCCCCCGAGAGGCCGGTGATGATCGTGAACCCGTGGATCCGATCCGCGTCGCGACTCATGCGCTCACCCGGCGGCCGGCCTCGGTCGGCGCGTGCAGGTGGTCGTGGATCGCGGCGGCGAGGGCCGGCCCGACCCCGGGGGTCTGGCCGAGCTCCTCCACGGAGGCGCCGCGCAGCCGCGTGAGCGACCCGAACCGCTTCAGCAACGCCTTCCTGCGCGCCGGACCCACCCCCGGGATGTCGTCCAGCGGCGAACGCAGCGCCCGTTTCTCGCGCAGCGACCGGTGGTACGCGACCGCGGTGCGGTGCGCCTCGTCGCGGACCTGCTGCAGGACGAACAACGCTTCCGAGCCACGCGGGATCACCAGCGGATCCGGTCGGTCGGGGAAGTACACCTCCTCCAGTCGCTTGGCCAACCCGACGTGCGGGATCGACAACCCCAGCTCGGCCAGAACCTCGCTCGCCTGGGTCAGCTGCCCACGACCCCCGTCGACGACGACGAGCGACGGCGGGTAGGAGAACCGCCTCGCCCGCTCCTGCGGCGGTCGGGCCTGTTCGTCCAGCATGCGGGTGAAGCGGCGCTGGAGCATCTCGCGCATCGAGGCGAAGTCGTCCTGGCCCGCCACGCCGGTGATCCGGAACTTCCGGTAATCCTGGCGTTTCGGCAGGCCGTCCTCGAACACGACCATGGAGCCGACCTTGTCGGTGGCGCCGAGGTTGGAGATGTCGTAGCACTCGATCCGCAGCGGCGCCTGCTGCAGGCCGAGCTGCTCCCCGAGCTCCGCGAGCGCCCGGGACCGCGCGCCGAAATCGGAGGCGCGGCGGAGCTTGTGGCGTTGGAACGCCTCGGAGGCGTTGCGCGCCACGACGTCCATCAGGCGGCGTTTGGCCCCACGGGCGGGCACGCCGACGTGCACCGGCCCGCCCCGGCGCTGCGACAACCACGCCTCGAGGACGGCGGCGTCCGCCGGCATCGTGGGCACTAGCACCCGCGGGGGGATCTCGGGATGCTCCATGTACAGCTGCTCCAGGAACGACGCAACGAGGCCCGCCGGGTCGAGATCCTCCACGCGGTCGACGACCCAGCCTCGACGGCCGAGCACCCTGCCTCGCCGCACGAAGAACACCTGGAAACCGGCCTCCAGGTCGTCTGCGGCCATCGCGACGACATCGAGATCCTCCGGTGGCGACAGGACCATCTCCTGGGTCTCCAGCGCGCGCTTGGCCGCGAACAGCTGGTCCCGGCGCTTCGCGGCCTGCTCGAACTCCTGACCCTCGGCCGCCGCTCGCATCTCGGTCTCGAGACGGCGGAGCACGGGACGAGCGTCGCCCGCGAGGAACTCCCCCATCGCGTCGACGTGCGCCCGGTAGGACTCCGGCGTCACCCCCGTCGCCTCCGGCACGCAGGGCCCGGCGCAGCGCCCGATGTCGTAGTAGAGACACGGTCGTTTGGCGCGCGCCCGCTGGTCGAAGAAGGCGTTCGAACAGGTGCGCACCGGAAAGACGCGGGTCAGCGCGTCGAGCGTGTCGCGGATCGCCCACGCGTGCCCGTACGGCCCGAAGTACCGGACCCCCTTGCGCTTGGTGCCTCGGATCACCTGTGCGCGAGGCCAGCGCTCCCCGATCGTCAGCGCCAGATACGGATACGACTTGTCGTCGCGGTAGCGGATGTTGAACCGCGGGCCATGCTGCTTGATCAGGTTGTACTCGAGCATCAACGCGTCGACCTCGGTGGAGGCGACGATCCATTCCACCGATGCCGCCGCCTCCACCATGGCTTCTGTGCGCGGATGCAGCGGCTTCCCCCAATACGAGGCGAGTCGTTTGCGCAGCGACGACGCCTTGCCCGCATAGATCACCCGCCCGTCGACATCGCGGAACAGATACGCCCCGGGCGCATCGGGGATCGAGGAGGCGGAAGGGCGTGGGACGGTCACACCCGCGATGCTAGCGCGGCGGTGCGACCGGGCCGGGAGCTACTTCGCGCCCTTCACGGCCGCGAGGGTGCCGGTCATCACCGTGGGGTGCACGTCGCACCGGAAGAAGTACGAACCGGCGTCGAGAGCGTCGACGTCGTAGTCCTGTGTGGCAACCCCGGGGAAGGTTTCGCCCACGAACAGCGATTCGGTCGCCGCGGAGTCCGTGTAGACGGCGACGTTGTGCGGTACCCCTGCATCCTGGTTGTCGAAGGTGATCGTGAACGGCTCCCCCGCGGGCGCGACCAGGCAGGTCTGGAGGAAGACCGTGCCCTTGGCCTCGAGGTCGAGCGCGAGCTTGCCGTCGGCGCCGCAGTCGGTGCTTCCACCGGTGGTTTGCGCGATCGTGAGGGACGGGCTCGGCTGGGCGACCAGCACCTCCTGGAGATCGCCGAGGAAACCGATCATCTGGTTCTGCTGCTCGGTCTCGTACCAGCTCAACGCGACACCCGCGTCGGAGGAGGACAGGGACGGCCCGACGCCGGTCGTCACCGTGTGGCCGATGTCGACCGCGGCGAACGTGCTGGTGCCCGACGCCAGGTGGATCCCGCCGTCGACCCAGGAGACGTACACCGTGCCGGCGCCGTCGACGGTCACGGCCGTGCCCGGCGCGAGGTTCCCGGCGGCCAGCGGGTCCGGGTCGGCGGCATCGGCCACCTTGCTCGTCGACCATCCGCCGTCCTTCCACGTCGCGAGCTCCACGGCGCCGGCGCCCGTGTAGTACGTCGCGTAGCCGACGTCGCCCGCCACCGTGAACGACAGGCCGAGACCGGCCACCTTGCTCGCCACGGGAGCCGGTTCCCACGCCGACCCGACGAGCGTCGCGGACCCCACCCCGTTCGCGGCCGGATCCGCAAAGACGACCACCGGCGCGCCACCGGCCACACCGATACCGGTCGGCTGCGGCGAGGCGCAGCCGTTGCAGGTTCCCAGGGTCGCCGCCACCTGGTCGTCCCACTCGTCGCCGTCGGGGTGCGTCACGTGCACCTCCTGACCCGTGCCCGTCTCCACGCCGAACGCGACCCACGGGTTGCCGTCGCCGTCCAGCGTGATCCCCGGTCGGCCGATCGCGCCCGCCTGATCGACGGTCGTGCCCAGATCGAAGAGCTGATCCACCGTAGAGCTGCCTCCGAGCTTCGTCGACGCGTGGTAGACGCCGCCGCCCATCGTCCAGGCGACGTGCACCGTGCCGTCATCGGCGACCACGACGGCGGTGCCGTTGCTGTTGGCCGTGGTCAGGTCGAGGTCCGGCGTCTCGACGGGCCCGAAGGGGATCGACACCCCCGAGGTCTTGAGGTCCGGTTCGATCATGTCGACCGCGCCGCGCTCCCACATCCCCTCACTCGAACTCGTGGCCAGCATCACGCCCGGCACCGCCGGCGACCCGAACGCCCGAGGGATCGCGATCTCGTCCTCGGCGAGCTCCGCCGGGAAACCGAAGTACGCGACGTAGGGAAGCCCATCCGCCGATAGCCCGACCGCGTCGCCCTGACCGACGTCATCGGTCGCGTCAACGACGAACGGCACGAATCGAGCGCCCACGCCATAGTCGACTTCGGGTTTGGTGCTCGAGATGCACGCGGTGCCGAGCAATGCAAGGGAGGCGACGGCGATCAGGGCACGCTTGGGCATGTCGGCGGGGATACTAGCAAGCCACGTCAAGCACGGGTGGAGGCTGCCGCGGCGTAGGGAACGCCGGCGAGCACCTCCTGCAGGAAGCGGCCGGTGTGCGAGACGGGGTGCGCCGCCACGTCTTCCGGCGTCCCCGCCACCACGACGGTTCCGCCTTGGTCGCCGCCCTCGGGACCGAGGTCGACGATCCAGTCGGCGGTCTTGATCACGTCCAGGTTGTGCTCGATAACTACGACCGTGTTGCCGGTGTCGACGAGCCGTTGCAGTACCTCGAGCAGCTTGTGGATGTCTTCGAAGTGCAGCCCGGTCGTCGGCTCGTCGAGCACGTACATCGTGTTACCGGTCGCCCGCTTGTGCAGCTCCGAGGCCAGCTTGATCCGCTGGGCCTCACCTCCCGACAGGGTCGGGGCAGGCTGACCGAGCTTGACGTATCCCAGCCCGACATCGGACAGGGTCTGCATGTGCCGCCTGATCGGAGGGATGTTCTCGAAGAACACCAGGGCTTCGTCGACGCTCATCGCCAGGACATCGGCGATCGTGCGGCCCTTGTACTTCACCTCCAACGTCTCGCGGTTGTACCGGCGGCCCTTGCAGACCTCGCACGTGACGTAGACGTCGGGCAGGAAATGCATCTCGATCTTGATCTGCCCGTCGCCGGCGCAGTTCTCGCAGCGGCCACCCCGCACGTTGAACGAGAACCGTCCCGGCTGGAAGCCGCGGATGCGCGCCTCGGGCACCTGGGCGAAGAGCTTACGGACGTGATCGAACACGCCGGTGTACGTTGCCGAGTTCGAGCGCGGCGTCCGCCCGATCGGCGATTGGTCGATGTCGATCACTTTGTCGATGTGTTCCCAGCCGGTCAGTCGCTTGTGCCGGCCCGGGAGCTGCCGCGAGCCCGACACCTTCTGTGCGAGCGCCCGCAGCAGGACGTCCTGGACGAGCGTGGATTTGCCCGAGCCGCTGACGCCCGTGACGCAGACGAACAGTCCGAGCGGGATGTCGACGCTGACGTCGCGAAGGTTGTGCTCGCGCACCCCGGTCAGGGTCAGCCGGCGCTTCCCGGGTGGGCGTCGCAGCAGCGGCAGCGGGATGGCACGGCGCCCCGAAAGGAACGCGCCGGTCACCGACGTCTCGCACTCCAGGAGGCCCTTGAGGTCGCCCTCGTACACGATCTCGCCACCGAGCTCCCCCGCCGCCGGCCCGATGTCGACGATGTGATCGGCCTCGATGATCGTCGCCTCGTCGTGCTCCACCACGATCAGCGTGTTGCCGAGATCGCGCAGCCGCACCAGGGTGTCGAGCAGCCGGCGGTTGTCGCGCTGGTGCAGCCCGATCGAGGGCTCGTCCAGGATGTAGAGGACGCCGACGAGGCCGCTGCCGATCTGCGTGGCGAGTCGGATCCGCTGCGCCTCGCCGCCCGCCAGGGTCCCCGCCGCCCGACCCAGCGTCAGGTAGTCGAGCCCGACGTCCACCAGGAAACCGAGTCGCGCGCGGATCTCCTTGACCAACCGCTCCGCGATCATCGCCTCTCGTTCGGACAGCCCCATGTCGTCGACGAAGGCCAGCGCGTCGCGGATCGGCAGGTCGGTGACCTGCGCGATATGCCGCTCCGCGATCGTGACCGCCAGGGTCTCCGGCCGGAGCCGTGCCCCCTTGCACGCGCGGCATGGGATCTGGCGCATGAACTGCTCGAGCCGATCGCGCGCGGCGTCCGAGTCGGTCTCGGCGTGCCGACGCTCGATGTTCGCGATCGCGCCTTCGTAGGTCGTCCAGTAGGCGCGTTGGCGCCCGTAGCGGTTCTTGTACCGCACGTGGATCTTCTCGTCGGAGCCGTACAGAAGGATGTCGCGCGTCGCCTTCGACAGCTTCTTCCAAGGGGTGTCGTAGTCGAAGCCGTGCGCGTCGGCGACCGCCTCGAGCACCCGGTACCAGTACTCCATCGTGGCGGACGCCCACGGGGCCAGCGCGCCGTCGTGCACGGAGAGGTCCGGATCCGGCACCACGAGGTCGGGGTCGACCTCGAGACGGGTGCCGAGCCCGTCGCATGTCTGGCACGCCCCGTACGGCGAGTTGAACGAGAAGTTGCGCGGCGCGAGCTCGTCGAACGACAGCCCGCAATGTGTGCAGGCCAGGTTCTGCGAGAAGGTCTGGATCTCCTCGTGTCCCTCGTGGGTGACCACGGCGATCGCGGCGATGCCCTCGGCGAGTTCCAGAGCCTGCTCGATCGAGTCGGCGGCGCGGCGGCGGATGTCGGGCTTGGCGACCAACCGGTCCACGACCACCTCGATCGTGTGCTTGTAGGTCTTGGCCAGCCGGATCGGCTCGGACAGATCGCGGACCTCGCCGTCGATACGGGCGCGCGGGTAGCCCTTGCGCGCGAGCTCGTCCAGCAGCTTGCCGTACTCCCCCTTGCGACCGCGGATGATCGGCGCCAGCACCTGGAACTTGGTCCCCTCGGGCAGCTCCAGCACCTGATCGACGATCTGCTCGGGGGTCTGGCGACCGATCGGGCGACCGCAGTTGTAGCAGTGGGGGTGCCCGACCCGCGCGAACAGGACCCGCAGGTAGTCGTAGACCTCTGTGATCGTGCCCACCGTGGACCGGGGGTTGCGCGAGGTGGACTTCTGGTCGATCGAGATCGCGGGGGACAGGCCTTCGATGAAGTCGACGTCGGGCTTCTCCATCTGGCCGAGGAATTGCCGGGCGTAAGCGGACAGCGACTCGACGTAGCGGCGCTGGCCCTCGGCATAGATCGTGTCGAACGCGAGCGAGGACTTGCCGGAGCCCGACAGACCCGTGAACACGATCAGCGCGTCGCGCGGCAGTTCCAGCGTGATGTTCTTCAGGTTGTGCTCGCGGGCGCCGTGGACCACGAGTCGGTCGGTACCCATGCCGGCGAGTGTAGCCGGGCCCGCCGACATGGCAGGTGGCCGCGGCAGCTAGGCGACGCCGGCTTCGCGCAGCTGGCGAAGCTCCTTCCGCAGCTCGTGCACCTCGTCGCGCAGGCGCGCCGCGTACTCGAACCGCAGATCCTTGGCGGCCTGGTGCATCTCTTCCTCGAGGCCCTGGATCAGCCGCTCGAGCTCCTCGGTCGGGATCCCGCTGGGGGCGGCCACCCTGCGCTGCTTCGCGGGTGTGGTGGGCGCCGTCTCCTGTCCCCGCAGCGACAGCAGGATGTCGGTGACCTGCTTGCGGATCGTCTGGGGGTCGATGCCGTGCTCGGTGTTGTAGGCGAGCTGGATCTGCCTGCGGCGCTGGGTCTCGCCGATCGCTGCCCGCATCGAATCGGTGACGCTGTCGGCGTACATCAGGACCGTGCCGTCAACGTTCCGCGCGGCCCGCCCGATCGTTTGGACCAGCGATGTCTCCGAACGCAGGAAGCCCTCCTTGTCGGCGTCGAGGATCGCCACGAGCGAGACCTCCGGCAGGTCGAGCCCCTCGCGGAGCAGGTTGATGCCGACCAGCACGTCGAACTCGCCGAGTCGCAGGTCTCGCACGATCTCGATCCGGTGGACGGTGTCGACCTCGGCGTGCATGTAACGAACGCGGACGCCCACCTCGATGAGGTAGTCGGTGAGGTCCTCGGCCATCTTCTTGGTCAGCGTGGTGACGAGGACCCGTTGTTCCCGCTCGGCGCGCTCCCGGATCTCGTGGATCAGGTCGTCGATCTGTCCCTTCGTCGGCCGGATCTGGACCTCGGGATCGATCAAACCGGTCGGACGGACGATCTGCTCGACGACCGCACGGGATACCTGGAGCTCGTAGGGACCGGGCGTCGCGGACATGTACACGACCTGCCCCACCCGCTCCTTGAACTCCTCGAACCGCAGCGGCCGGTTGTCCAGGGCGCTCGGCAACCGGAACCCGAAGTCGACCAGCGTGGTCTTGCGGGAGCGATCGCCCTCGTACATGCCGCGTAACTGGGGGACGGTGACGTGCGACTCGTCGAGCACGACCAGGAAGTCGTCGGGGAAGTAGTCGAGCAGGGTGTAGGGAGCCGTGCCAGCGTCGCGACCGTCGATATGGCGTGAGTAGTTCTCGATGCCGCTGCAGAACCCCATCTCGCGCAGCATCTCGAGGTCGTAGCTGGTTCGCATCCGCAGCCGTTCGGCCTCGAGCAGCTTGCCCTGATCGTCGAGGTCCGCCAGTCGCCGGTGCAGCTCATCCTCGATCGTGACGATCGCCTGCTTCATGCGATCGTCCGAGGCCACGTAGTGCGACGCGGGGAAGGTGGTGTGGTCGACGATGTCGTCCTTCACGATCTCGCCGGTGAGCGGATCGAACATGCTGATGCGCTGGACCTCGTCGCCCCACCACTCGATGCGGTACCCGGCCTGTTCGTAGGGCGGGAAGACCTCGAGCGTGTCGCCGGTGACGCGGAAGGTGCCCCTGGCCCGACTGACCTGGTTCCGCTTGTACTGGATGTCGACCAACCGCTGCATCGCGAATTCCATCGGGAGGTCGGTGCCGCGGTGGACGCGTAGCAGCTGGCCTTCGTACTCGTCGGGCGAGCCCAGGCCGTAGATCGCCGAGACGCTCGCCACGATGATGACGTCGTTGCGCGTGAGCAAGGCCGCCGTGGCCGAGTGTCGGAGCCGCTCGATCTCCTCGTTGATCGAGCTGTCCTTCTCGATGTAGGTATCGGTCGAGGGCACGTACGCCTCGGGTTGGAAGTAGTCGTAGTAGCTGACGAAGTACTCGACGGCGTTGTCGGGGAAGAACTCACGGAACTCGTTGGCGAGCTGCGCGGCAAGCGACTTGTTGGGCGCCATCACCAACGTGGGGCGCTGCGTGCGCTCGATCACGTGGGCGATCGTGAAGGTCTTGCCCGTGCCGGTGGCGCCGAGCAGGGTCGTGTGCGGGTCGCCCGCGGTGATGGCGGCGGTCAGCTCGTCGATCGCCTGCGGCTGGTCGCCCGCGGGCTCGTAGTCGGACACGATGCGAAACGGCGGCATTGGCCCAGTCTAGGCGCGGCCGCCGACACGGCGGGGTCGGCTACATCCGGCCGGCGGCGATGATCCGCTCCAGGAACTGCTGGGTGCGTTCCTGCTTGGGTGAGGAGAAGATCTGCTCCGGGGTCCCCTCTTCGAGGATCCGCCCTTCGTCGAGGAAGTAGACCCGATTGGCCACGTCGCGAGCGAACCCCATCTCGTGGGTGGCGAGGATCATCGTCATCCCCTGCGCGGCGAGCTCCCGCAGCGTGTCCAGGACCTCGGCGACAAGCTCCGGGTCGAGCGCGCTCGTGATCTCGTCGAGCAGCATGATGTCGGGGTCCATCGCGAGCGCGCGGGCGATCGCGACGCGTTGCTGCTGCCCGCCGGACAATCGGTCCGGGTATTCGTCGGCCTTGTCGTCAAGCCCCAGGCGACGCAGCAGAGCGTGCCCCCGGTCTTCAGCGGCAGCACGTGGTTGCTTCAACACCCTCGTCGGGGCGAGGGTCACGTTGCGCAGCACGGTCATGTGCGGGAACAGGTTGAAGGACTGGAACACGATGCCGACGCTCTCGCGCACCGCGTTCTGGTTGACCCCGGTGGCCGTCACGTCCTGGCCGTGGACCCAGATCGTCCCCGCGTCCGCCTGCTCCAGCAGGTTGACGCACCGAAGCAGCGTCGACTTGCCCGACCCGCTCGCACCGATCAGGCACACCACCTCGTGCTCGTCCACGGCAAGATCGACCCCGCGCAACACTTCGAGCTCACCGAAGCGCTTGTGCAGACCCTCGACACGCAGCGCCTCGGTCACACCGCGCTCCCCGACTGGCGTCGCCGCCGCTCGCGCTCGACCAGGTAGTCGGTCAACCGCGTCATCGGAATCGTGATGATGAGGAAGACGAGGGATACCACCACGAGGGGTGTCATGTTGAACGAGGCGGCCTTCAAGATCTGCCCCTGCTTGAACGCCTCGGGCACGGCGACCACGAAGGCGATGATGGCGGTGTCCTTTTGTAGCGCAACGAAGTCGTTCATCAGCGGCGGGACCACGCGGCGGATCGCCTGCGGTATGACGACGTGCCTCAACGACTGACCGCGCGACAGCCCGAGCGACCGCGCCGCAGAGACCTGGCTCGGGTGCACCGACTCGATCCCCGCTCGGTACACCTCGGAAACGTACGCCGAGTAACTCAGGATCAGCCCGACGATGGCCCAGAAGGTCGGGGAATTGGGCAGACCCGGTATCTGGAGGGTCGGGATGCCGAAGGCGAGCAGGTACACAACCAGGATCGTCGGGATGCCGCGGAAAACGTCCGTGTAGATGATCGCCATACCCCTGATCGGCGTGAAGACCGGCCCCCGCAGGCTGCGCATCACCGCGAGGAGCAACGCCAAGCCCAAGACGAACACCTCGGCGATACAGAAATAGAGGATGTTGCGACGAAACTTCGCAAGGACCTGCGGCAGGCTGTCGAGGAAGATCTCTCGGTTGAAGAAGAAGTCCTTCACCTCGGGCCAGTAGGGCGAGTTGGTCACCGCGAACACGATCGCGACGAACACCACAGCAGTGCTGACGACGGCGATCGTGACGCCACGCGCGCCCTCACGCCGTCCGGGCTGCCCAGTGATACGTGAGCGGCGGCTCCCC
>DATECH010000055.1:0-7875 GCA_035287005.1 Actinomycetota bacterium
CGTCGGGCGCGTCGGCGTCCTCGGTGACGTGGAACCCGAGCCGTTCGTAGTAGGGCACGTTCCTGGGGTTGCTCGTTTCGAGGAAGGCCGCAGCGCCCGTGGCCCGAGCCTGCTCGAGGCCGAAGCGGACCAGCGCCGTGCCGATCCCCGTTCCCCGGTACGGCTCGTCCACCGCGACGATGTCGAGGAACCACACGGGCTCGGCAGTGGCGTGCGCGCCCAGCCAGTCCCAGAACCGGTCGTAGCGCGCGCCACCGTCGTCGGTCAGCGGGCGGATCGCGGATCGACTGAGCGCGTCCATCGCTTCGAACACCGAGAGCCGGTCGGGCGGCACCCACACGGCCATCCCGGCGGCATCGCCGGCCTCGAACAGCAGGCCCGCCCCCGCATACGCGTGCAGTACCGCCTCGAAGCACTTGGTCGTGCTATCGATCGGTGCGTCATCGTCGGCGGGAAGCGGCCACCGCAGCATCGGATCCTCGAAGAACGCGCGACCGCAGAGGCTCGCGAGGATCGGGGCTCGATCGACACCCGCCGCGCGGATGTCGACGATCACTTGTCGACGTCGCCGACGACGAAGAAGATCGATCCGAGGATCGAGATCAGGTCGGGGATCAACACCCCGGGCAACACCGCCGGGATCACGCTGACGTTCGAGAAGCTGGCGGTGCGCATCTTCACGCGGTATGGCGTCTTCTTGCCTTCGCCGACCACGTAGTAGCCCATCACGCCGAGCGGATTCTCGTTGCGGACGTAGATCTCGCCTTCGGGGATCGTGAGCTTCTTCGGCAGTCCGGCCGCACGGTAGGGACCCGGCGGGAGCTTGTCGATGCACTGCTCGATGATGTTGCAGCTCTGCTTCACGCGCTCGACCAGCACCCATAGCCGGTCGTAGGAGTCGCCGCGCTCACCCACCGGCACCTCGAACTCGACCTCGGCGTACTTCTCGTAGGGCTCGTCCTTGCGGGGATCCATCGCGACACCCGAGGCCTGGACAACGGGTCCGGAGCAACCGTAGGCGATCGCCGTCTCTGCGGAGATCGCGCCGATGTCGCGGCAGCGGGCGAAGATGATCTCGTTGCCCATGATCAAGGTCTCGTACTCGGCGACGACGCCCCGCACGGCGGCGAGCACCTCGCGCGCGCGCGCGAGGAAACCACGCGGCAGATCGTCCTTCAGTCCGCCGACGCGTGCGTAGGAGTGATGCATGCGCGCGCCCGTGGCCGACTCGACCAGGTCCTGCACCATCTCGCGCTCGCGGAACGTGTAGAACAGCGGCGTGATCGCGCCGAGCTCCAGCGGGTAGGAGCCCATGAACACGAGGTGGTTCATGATCCGGTTCCATTCCGCGAACATCGTGCGGATCCACTGCGCGCGATCGGGCACCTCGATGCCGGCGAGCCGTTCGATCGCGATCGTCCACCCGAGCTCGTTGTTGAACGCCGACAGCCAGTCGTGCCGGTTCATCAGCACGAGGGTCTGGCGCGCGTCGCGGTACTCGGCGAGCTTCTCGGCGCCGCGGTGCATGTAGCCGATCACCGGTTCCGCGCGCTTGATGACCTCGCCGTCCAGTTCGATCACGATGCGCAGCACCCCGTGCGTGGCCGGGTGCTGGGGACCGATGTTGA
This sequence comes from Actinomycetota bacterium, assembly GCA_035287005.1. Lineage (GTDB taxonomy): Bacteria > Actinomycetota > UBA4738 > UBA4738 > HRBIN12 > AC-51. The sequence goes on from DATECH010000055.1 coordinate 1,629, forward strand.
GGATCATCTCCTCGGTCTGGAACTCCCCCGCGGGGATGATGTCGACCCCGCCGCCGCGCACGAGAGCGGTCATCTCATGGCTCTGGAACGCGGGGCGCGTCGGGCTGTCGACCATCGTGGGGCGCATCTTACCGAGGCCCGCGTGGGCGCGGCGACCCCGTCCCCGGGCAGGGGCGATAGGCTGCCGGAATGGCCGGCGACGATGCCCGACGCAAGGTTCCGAGCGTCGATGCGATCCTGCGATCCACGCCGGGCCAGCGGGCCGCGCGGGTGGTGGGGCGGACCGTCCTCAAGCGCACCGTGACCACCGAGCTCGAGGCCGTGCGCGCGGCGGCGGCCGCCGGCGAGGAGCCTCCGATCGCCGACGAGATCCTGGCCCGCGCCGTCGCGATCGCCGCACGAGCCACCAACGGCCAGACACCGGTGATCAACGCGACCGGCGTGATCATCCACACGAACCTCGGACGCGCGCCGCTTGCGGACGAGGCGGTCCAGGCCGTGGCGAGAGCCGCCGCCGGCTACACGGACCTGGAGATCGACAGAGCCTCCGGCGCTCGCGGGTCCCGCGGCGCGCGCGCCGAGCTGATCCTCGCCGCCCTGACGGGCGCCGAGGCGGCCCTCATCGTCAACAACTGCGCGGCCGCGCTGGTCCTGACGCTAGCCGCGCTCGCGAAGGGCAAGAAGGTGCTGGTCTCGCGCGGCGAGCTGATCGAGATCGGCGGCGAGTTCCGGATCCCCGACATCATGCGTGCCTCGGGCGCGCGCCTCGTCGAGGTCGGGACCACGAACCGAACGCGTGCGGCGGACTTCCGCAACGGGGTGGACGTTGCGACGGCGGCGATCCTGCAGGTCCATCCGTCCAACTACCGAGTGGTCGGATTCACCGCCGCCGCGACGACCGCGCAACTCGCGCAGATCGCGACCAAGGCATCGATCCCGCTGCTGTTCGACGTCGGGTCTGGGCTGCTCGACGCCGAGCGCGGGTTCCCCGGTGAGGAGCCGACCGTGCATCAGGCGCTCGAAGACGGCGCGGACCTGGTCACGTTCAGCGGCGACAAGCTCGTGGGCGGCCCGCAGGCGGGGTGCATCGTCGGCCGCGCCGACCTGATCGCGACATTGCGGAAGCACCCGCTGGCCCGGGCGATGCGGATCGACAAGCTGCAGGCCGCGGCGCTGGAGGCGACCCTCGCGCTGTACGCCACGGGCGCACACGACCACATCCCGGTGCATCGCATGATCCACGCGACGCTCGACACGCTGACCAAGCGCGCCCACCTGCTCGCGGAAACGATCGGCGGCGACCTCGAAGGGGCGCACGTCGTGCGCTGCGAATCGGTCGTCGGCGGTGGCTCCGTGCCCGGACAGGCGATCGCCTCATGGGGGGTGCGGGTGCGATGCCCGGACCCGGCCGCGTTCGCGGCGCGGCTGCGGACGGGCTCCCCGTCGGTGTTCTGTCGCATGAACGAGGACCACGTCCTGCTCGACGTGCGCACGATCACCGATCCACAGGTGCCGCTGGTCGCCCGGGCGGTCCTGTACGCCCTGGAAGGTGACGATCTCGACGACGAGGACTGAGGCGATGACCGGCGCCTCGAGGGTCATCGCCACCGCCGGGCACGTCGACCACGGCAAGTCGGCGCTCATCGTCGCGCTCACCGGCATCGACCCCGACCGCTTCGAGGAGGAGAAGCGCCGCGGGCTGACCATCGACCTCGGCTACGCATGGACGACGCTGCCGAGCGGCAGCGAGGTCGGTTTCGTCGACGTCCCCGGGCACGAGCGGTTCATCCGCAACATGCTCGCGGGCGTGGGTCCGGTGCGGCTCGTCCTGTTCGTGGTCGCCGCCGACGAGGGCTGGATGCCGCAATCCGAAGAACACCTGCAGGTCCTGGACGTGCTGGGCGTCGCCGGCGGGGTGATCGCGCTGACCAAGACCGACCTGGTGGACGACGAACGGCTGCGCGAAGCCGAGGCCGACGTGCGTGAGCGCGTCGCCGGCACCGTCCTCGCCGACGCACCGGTCGTCGCGGTCAGCGCTCGGGACGGCACGGGTCTCGATCGGCTCGTTGCGGCGCTCGACCGCCTGGTCCTCGGCGCGCCCACCCCATCCGAGGCGCGCTGCCGCCTGTTCGTGGATCGCGTGTTCTCGATCACCGGCGCCGGGACGGTGGTCACCGGAACGCTCACCGGTGGCTGCCTCGCGATCGACGACGAGGTCGCCGTGGAGCCGGGCGGCGCGCGCGCGCGGATCCGATCGCTGCAGACCCACAAACACGCCTTGAACGAGGCGTGTCACGTCTCACGTGTCGCCGCGAACCTCGTCGGCGTCGATCGTGCTCCGGTGCGCCGCGGCGCCGTCGTGTGCTCGCCGGAGGCGTTCCGCCCGACGACCGTCTTCGAGGCGAGCCTGCGTCCGGTCCGCGGCCTCGATCGCATCCCCGAACGCGGCGCGTTCATGGTGCACGTCGGCGCCGGCGAGACCGCGGCACGGATCCGCATCCTCGAACAGGGGCCTAACGGTGCGGCGCTGGCGCGCATCCGCACCGACGACGCGCTCGTCCTGGACGTGTTCGATCGCTTCGTCGTCTGGGAATCCGGCGGCCGGCGCGTGGTCGGTGGCGGCATCGTCCTCGACGTCGCGCCGCCGCGCGCCGCCGCGCCCCGGCACATCGCGTTCCTGTCCAGGCGCGCCGCAGCGTCCGCCCGAGCCACGATCGCCGAGCTCTGCATCGAGGAGGCCGGCGCCCTCCGCACCGACGATCTGCGCGCACGAGCGGGCCTCGCGCCGGAGCCCGAAGCGGCGGACGGGTGGCACGTCGCGCCGCAGCTTCGCGACGCGGTGCGCGCCGCCGTCACGCAGCACCTCGACGAGCTGCACCGCACCCATCCACTGGACGAGGGCGCGAGCCTCGCGGACGTGCGCGCGGTTGCGTCCGCCTCGTGCGCTCGCGCCGGGGTGCACGGCGATCCGGGACTGGTCGACGCGCTGCTCGCGCGGCTCCACGCCGAAGGAACGATCGTGCGAAGCGCGACGACCGTGCGCCTCGCCACACATCAGGTGGCGCTGGACGCGCACGCGACGGCGCTCGGCCAACTCGTGGATGCGGTATCGGGCGACCGCGAATCCACCCCGCCGACGGTCAAGGAGCTGGTCGCGGCGGGGTTCGACCCCTCGTTGATCGACGCCGCCGGGCGAGCGGGCGTGCTCGTACGGATCGGTCCGGAGTTGATCGTCGCGCCGAGGCTGGTCGAGCGCGCCACGACGCTGGTCCACGAGCATGCGGCGGACGGCGTCACGGTCGGCCTGCTCCGCGAGACGCTGGGCACCAGCCGCAAGTACGCGGTGCCGCTGGTCGAATGGATGGACGCGAACGGCATCACCCGTCGCGTCGGCGACCTCCGATTCCCACGCGAGGACGGGCCCGCTACGACGTGACGGCCGCGGTCAGCGCCACCTCGACACAGGCGCCCAGCGGCAGCGACGCGACACCGACCGCCACGCGAGCGTGGGCGCCATCCTCGCCGAGCACCCCGACCAGCACCTCGCTCGCGCCGTTGGCGACCTTCGGATGGTCGACGAAGTCCGGCGTCGAGGCGACGAACACGGTGACCTGCAGCAGGCGCGTGAGCCGGTCGAACCCGTTCAGCGCGTCGCGCAGCACCGACAGCGCCTGCAGCGCTCCCTGGCGGGCGGCCGCGGCCCCCTCCTGGATCGTGACCCGGTCGCCGAGGCGGCCCGGAGACACGAGCGTGCCGGCGACCGCCGGGACCTGCCCCGCGACGAACGCGAGCCCACCGTCGACGACGCAGGGCACGTAGGCCGCCAGCGCGGTCGGCGGTGGCGGCAGCTCGATGTCGAGTTCGAACAGGCGGGCGAGGATCGCGGCGTCGTCCATGGCCTCATCTTTCCATGGGGGCCGGGATGCGTCAGGTGGCCGCGACCGGATCGGGCTCGGCGTCGGGGTCCGGCTCGGCCTCGACCTTCAGGGTCAACCCGTCCACGCCGCGAACGCGCACCTTCGTGCCGGGCGGGATCGGGTCGCCCAGGCTGCGGCCGCGCCACATCGCGCCCTTCACGTGCACCGGACCGTCGGGCGCAAGACGCCCGCGCGCCTCCCCGACGAGCCCGATCAGACCCCGCTGGGTCGAGATGATCCGGTCGCGCGACTGCACCGCCACCGTCAGCGCGAAGCCGTAGTACAGCCAGCTGGCGACCGTCGCCCCGACGATCAGCCACGGCGAGATCTGGATCGCCTCGGCGACGCCGCCATACGCGAGGAACGAGCCCGCCGCGAACGCGACGAGGCCCCCGTAGGTCAAGATCCCGAAGCGTCGCAGCCGAACGTCCTGCGCCATCGCGGCAACGCCGGCAAGCATCACGACGAACCACGGCCACGCCGGCACCGCGACCGTCAGCCCGTAGACCGCGAGGAGCGTGAGGAACACCCCGGCGAATCCGGCGAATCCGAACCCCGGCTGGGTGAGCTCGAACGCGACACAGGCCAGCCCGAACACGAGCAGGAAATAGACCATCGACGGCGTGGCCACCGCGTGCGCGAAACGCACGATCAACCCCGGCTCGATGAAGGTGATCGACACGCCTACCCCCGCCGCGACGTCGGCGTCGGTCGTGGCAACCTTCGTGTGGAGCACCCACGGGCCCTCGGACGTCTGCACCGTTCGCCCGTCGACCTGGTTCAGCAGATCGACCACCGAGGTCGCACCCAGATCGGCGAACCCGAACTCCAGCGCCTGGGCCCCGGTCATCGCGTCGTTCTGGTGCGCCAGGTCCGCGCTGCGGTCGCGAACGTCGAGCCACCCCTGCACGGTCGCGTCGAGATCCGGCGGGACGGCATCGGGGTCGAGCAGGTCGACCGGGTCGCGGGGGCCGGTCTGCGAGCCCGGCGCCACGGCCGCGAGCGACGCCGCGTCCATCAAGAGCATGCCCGTGCCACTTGCCCGCGCGGGCACTGGACCGACCCACACCAGCACGGGCACGGGCAGCTCGACCAGCCGCTGGGCGAACGCCACCCCATCGGTGCCGATCGAGCCAGAGCTGTCGACCTGCAGGACGATCACGGCGCCGTCGGCCACCGCCTGATCCAGATGCTGCTGCAGGTATCCCTGCAGCGGACGATCGATCGCCCCCTCCACCTTGATGACGTCCACTCGGTTCTGGGGGGCCGGCGGCTCCTGGGCATGCGCGACCAGTGGCCACAAGGCCACCGCGACGAGCGCTCCTATCAGGGGGGTTGACCGACGCATGGTTCGAACCATCGTACCGAGGCCCGGCGTATCCTCGGAGAGGATCCCGATGACGATGGACACGCCGCCCACCCACGCTGCCCCTGCCCGGCCGATCAGCGATCGCTGGTCGTTCAAGCCGGTCGCGCTGCTGCTCCTGTTCGCCGTGCTCGTCGCGACCGCCGGCGTCACGGCGGTCGTGATCTCGCCGCCGTTCCTGGCTGCAGGTCTCGGCGTGCGAGAGCTCCAGTCGCGCCTCGATGCGGCGGGCGAGGACTTCACGCGGATCCCGCGCCTGCCTCAGCGCTCGACGATCTACGCGAACGACGGCAGGACGGTCCTCGCACACGTGTACCTCGACAACCGGGAGATCGTGCCGCTTCGCCAGATCAGCCCGATCGCCCGCCGCGCGGTCCTGGCGATCGAGGATGCCGACTTCTACGAGCACGGCGCCGTGAACCTCACGTCGCTGATCCGCGCGGCGATCGAGAACGCCCGCGCCGGCGACGTGGTCCAGGGCGGCTCCACGATCACGCAGCAGCTCGTCAAGAACACGCTCGGTCTCGACCCGAGCGACCAATCGCTCACGCGCAAGTTCCAGGAGCTCGCGCTCGCGCAGCGTGTCGAGCAGCGGTACACGAAGGACAAGATCCTCGAGCTCTATCTGAACGACGTCTTCCTCGGCAACAACGTGTACGGGATCGGCACGGCCTCACGCTTCTACTTCCACAAGCCGGCGTCGCAGCTCACTCTCGCCGAGGCGGCCCTGCTCGCGGGCCTGATCCGCAGTCCCAGCAACGACGATCCGCTCGACCACCCACACGAGGCCTACCTGCGCCGCAACGACGTGCTCAACCGGATGATCGCGCTGGGGCCTCGCAACGGGGGCATCACGGCCAAGCGGGGGGAGGCCGCGAAGGACCTGCCGCTGGGGATCACGGAGAACATCGAAGGGACCTATCTGCCGACGCCGCCGTTCCTCGTGAGCTACGTGAAGCAACAG
>DATECH010000056.1:0-12083 GCA_035287005.1 Actinomycetota bacterium
CGACGGTAGTGTCGCCGCGCAACACAGCGATCACCTGGAGTTGGACAAGCCGGTTCGCCTCGTTCCAGAACTGCTGGAACTGCTCGCTCGCGAGGATCGCCTGGACCTGATCCTGCACGAACCCTTCGACCGAACTCGTGATCGGGCCCGCCAGGAACACGAGTTGCGGGGCTCGCTCGGCCAAGGCCTCGGTCAGCTTCGACTGCACGTCGAGCGCTTCGAACACTGCGTTCGTGATCTGGCGCGCCAGCGCTTCCTGCACGGCGGGGTCGCTCGCCAGTGGCCCAACCACGGAAACGTACGTGTCGGTGTCCGCGATGGTCCGCCGAGCCCACGCGCCCGGCAGGGCCGCGGAGAAGCTGACGACCGCGACGATGACGGCCAGCACGGCGGCGACGGCGCGCAGCCGGCGACGCTTCACGCCTTGCAGACGCTCGACCTGATCCTGCAATCGGTCGCGTTCGGCGCGGAGGTCGTCGACATCCGAACCCGTGTGCTCGTCGCCGTTGGTGGCCATGATGCCTACTCACCCTCCTTGCGTACCGCGAAGGCGAGCACGATCTGCCCGATCCCCCGGAACAGCGCCATGAAACCGACCCACACCAGGATCAGCGTCGCGCGAGCGGGGTAGTACTGCTGCGACGCCCAGAAGCCCAGCAATATCTCGAGGATGCCGACGGCGAGCCCGAGGCCCCACAGCGGACCCTTGACCATGACCGCGCCGATCAGCGTCATCGTGCCCTGCAACACGAGCAGCAATCCGAGGATCGAGGCCAGCGCCCAGAACGCGTCGATCGGCCGGAATAAGCCCCACAGCGATCCGAACACGAACAGGATGCCGAGCAGGATGTGCGCCCAGCGCCATGTATCCACCGCGGCCGACGTGAAGAACTCGTTGATCGCCGCCGCCAGGAACAACACGCCGAGCAGGACCCCCACCGTCGCGATCGAAGAGATGTTGAACCGCAGGACCACCATCGAGATCAACAGCCACGCGACGCCCGTGATCAAGAACAACCACCACGGCATCGTGGTCCGCTCGGCGCGGGTGCTCGCCTGTGCCATCGCCTATTCCCTCCTCGTATCGCGTCAGGGTTCCGGCGCACAGCATGCACCAGGCGGCGACGAACCTCCAACTCCGACCGCCGTGCCGCCGATCGCTGGGTCGGCACCGCCATCGGCCCTAGACTCCGTCCATGGCACGTTGTCCGACCTGTGGAGGCAGCGCCTCCGAGGACGCGCGTTTCTGCCCGTCCTGTGGCGGCGAGCTCGGACCGGTCTGCGCCTCCTGCGGGTCGCCTATGCCCGAGGGTGCGAGCTTCTGCCCCTCGTGCGGGCAGGCAGCGGGAGCCTCGGCTCGCGCAGGTGAGGAACGCCGGCTCGTCACGATCGTCTTCGCCGACGTGACCGGCTCGACCGAACTCGGCGAACGCCTGGACCCGGAGCGGTTCCGTGAGGTGATGCAGGCCTACGCACAGGCGATGCGCGAGGAGATCGAAGCGGAGGGCGGCACGGTCGAGAAGTTCATCGGCGATGCCGTGATGGCCGCGTTCGGCGTCCCGACCGCGCACGAGGACGATCCGGCCCGCGCGTTGCGCGCCGGGCGCCGCATGCTCGAGCGACTGCGAGTCGTGAACGACGGTTTGCGCACCGCCGACGGTGTCGAGCTTCAGATCCGGATCGGGATCAACACCGGCGAGGTGCTGGCGACGCTGGACCCCGCGCCGGGCGAGGCGATGGTGACCGGCGACGCGGTGAACGCCGCCGCCAGGTTGGAGGCCGCGGCGGCACCCGGGCAGATCGTCGTCGCGGAACGCACCGCCGCCTCGGTTCGCGGCTTCCTGTTCGAAGACCTCGGGGCGCTCGAGCTGAAGGGCAAGGCTCGTCCGGTCCACGCCTACACGTTGATCGACGCGATGGCCGACGCGCCGGAGCGAGGCGTGCCCGGCCTGCACGCACCGATGATCGGGCGCGACGACGAACTCGGGCTGCTGCGCGCCGTGTTCGAACGCGTGCTCGGCGAGTCTCGACCGTCGATCGCCACGATCTATGGCGACGCGGGCCTGGGAAAGTCCCGGCTGACCACGGAGTTCCTCACCTGGGCGGAGCGCACCGAGGCCGCGCCGCTCGTGCTGCGGGGCCGTTGTCTCCCCTACGGCGACGGCATCACCTACTGGCCGCTCGCGGAGATCCTCAAGGGGCACGCGGGCATCCTGGACTCCGACGCGACAGACATCGCCGTCGAGAAGGTCCGCAAGATCGGCGCAGATCTCTTCACGCCCGACGTCGCGCCCGACCCCACGAGATCCGGCGCGGCGCTTGCGTACACGATCGGCCTCGAGGATCCGGACGTGTCGTTCCGGTCGATGGACCCAAAGGAGGTGCGCGACGAGGTCCACGAGGCGTGGCGGATCTTCTTCTCGGCGCTGGCGCGCGGCGGGCCCGTCATCGTCGTGATCGAGGACATCCACTGGGCGGACCCGGTGCTGCTCGACCTGATGGACGAGCTGTCGTCGCGAGCGGACGGACCGATCCTGCTCGTGTGCCCCTCGCGCCCCGAGCTCACGTCGATCCGCCCCGCGTGGGGCGGTGGCGGACGCAACGCGACCGCCGTGGTCCTCGATCCGCTCAGCGCCGACGAGTCGGAGCTGCTCGTGCGGTCGCTGCTGACGGTCGACGACCTGCCGCCGTCCGTGCACGCGACGATCCTGGAGCGCGCGGAGGGTAACCCGTTCTACATCGAGGAGATCGTTCGGCGCTTGATCGATGAGGGCGCCGTGGTGCGAACGGGCGACCGGTGGCTCGCGACCGAGACGGTCGCGACGATCGACATTCCCGACACGGTGCAGGGCGTGCTGGCGGCCCGCATCGATCTACTGGACCTCGAGGACAAGCGGGTCGTCCAGGCCGCGGCCGTGGTCGGCCGGGCGTTCTGGCCCGGGCCCGTCGCCGAGCTCACCGGCCTCGAGCCATCGGTGATCCTCGAGCGGCTGCGCCACGCCGAGGACCGCGAGCTCGTTCGCTCGAAGTTCGGCTCCTCGATCGCCGGACAGCAGGAATACCTGTTCAAGCACATCCTCACGCGCGACGTCGCCTACGGATCGTTGCCGCGTCGCGAGCGTGCCGAGGCACACCGAAGGGTCGCGGATTGGCTGCAGCGCAGTGCCGGTGAGCGGATCTCGGAGTTCGCCGAGCTGCTCGCCTACCACCTGGGCACCGCCGCGCGTCTCTCCGCGGAGACCGGGGGCTCGGACCCGGAGCTGCGCGACCAGGCCGTGCGGTGGCTCCGGGCCGCCTCGGACTCGGCGCGACGTCGGCTCGCCCTGCACAAGGCGGTCCGGCTCGCGGAGGAGGCCGTGGAGCTGTCAGAGACCGACCTGCAGCACGCGGAGTCGTTGGAATCGCTGGCGGAGGCGCAGTTCGACGGGTACGCCGGGGATCCGGCGTTCGAGGCCTTCGTCGAGGCCGCGCACCTGCGGGCGCGCCGATTGCCACAGGACGGACGCGCGATCGCGCGCCTCGTCGCGCGCGCGTGCGACATCCCGATCCGCTGGCCGGGCGCGATGAAGGATCGCTTGCCCACCGAGCCGGAGGTTCAGGCGTTGATGGACCTCGGATTCGCGAATCTCCCACCGGGAGACGGCGAGGAGCGCATCCGCTTGCTGTCGATACGGTCGGGCTGGCTCTTCGCCTTCCCCAACGAGGACATCACCGAGGAGGAGATGCAGGCGTTCGAGCGCGCCGGCATCGAGGCGAGCCAGATCGCCGTGCGACTCGGCCTGTGGGACCTGGCCTCCGGCGCCCTCGACAACGCCGGCGCGTCCCGCTGCAGCGTCGGTCGCTACGGCGCCGCCAAAGCGTTGCACGAGCGCCGCCGGGAGGTCATGCCGAACGTGACCAACGTCCTGGAGATCGGCGACTACTACTCCGTCGGCGTCTGGATCGACGTCGAGCTGGGGCACTACTTCGACGCGATCAAGCGCGGGGACGAGGCGTTGGCCGCGATCGGCGGCCGCGGCCCGAACGTAGAGATCCACACGCGCGCGTGGATCGCCGCCGCCCAGTTCCACGTCGGTCGATGGGACGACGCGCAGGCCAACGTCTCGGCGACGATGGAGCTGCTGGATGACCAGCGCGACGATCCGCCCTACTTCGCGATGCATGCGTTCGGCGTGGCAGCCTTGATCCACGAGGCGCGGGGCGAGGGGGCCGAGGGCCGTCGGTTGCTCGAGACGCTCGCCAGGTCGGGGGCGCAATCTTCCGGAAGGACCTACCCGTACCTCCTGCGGACGCTCGTCGAGCGCGGCGAGCTCGACCGTGCGTGGGCGGCGGAGCGCCCCTGGAACTGGAGGGTGCATCGCACGGACGCCCTGTTCGCCGAGGCTGAACGTGCAGCCGCCAGTCGGCGATGGCATCTGGTGCCTGCACTGCTCGTCGACATGCGGACGCAGGCTGCCCTCGGCCCGGCCCCGATCCTCGTGGCCGCAGCGGACAGACTGGAGGGACGCGCTGCCGCGTCGGAGGGAGCCGTCGAGGTCGCCGCGACCCTGCTGCGAACATCGGTCGAGAGCTGGGATCGGCTCACCGTGCCCCACGAGCGGGCGCGCACGCAGCTGGATCTGGCGAAGGCCCTCCGTGCGGCCGGCCGCCTCGAAGAGGGGGCCGACGCCGTCACACGCGCGTCCGCCACCTTCGAGCAACTGGGCGCGGTCGCCGACCTCGAGCGGGTCCGTCGGCTCGCCTAGCGAACGGGCCTGCCGCTGAATTGCAGCAGCATCTGCCCGTTCTCGTCCGACAACGTGAGCTGGTCGCCCTCGATCGACCAGAGACCGACGGCCTCCAACGCGGCGAAGTAGGCGGACTCCTGCCTGCCCACGCCACCGGCGCAGGCGATCAAGGTCGAGGCGATCGGTCCCACCACCAGTTCGTCGCCAGAGATGTCGGCCGTCGCGTTGTACGTGTTGCAGCCCCCGCTGCCCGACATGCTCCCGCCGTCGAACGTGGCCGTCACCACCGTGCCGGCGACGGTCGACGACACGGCCTGCGAATTCGGTTCCGCGATCGTCGTCAGGGTCCAGGCGGTACCTTCCAGCGGTAGCGCCTGTACCGGCGATTCGGGAGCGAACGTGAGGGCCGTCTGACCGCCCGTCAGGACGAGCCCCGCGCGGTCGCCGACCACCTGGTAGCCCGTCACGTCGCCGAGCGCCGCGAGGTAGGCCGACTCGAGATCCATGAGTCGCGCCTCGCAGGCCATCTCGGTCGAGAACAGGTCAGAGAACGACAGCGTGCCCGCGCTCGTGTCGGCCTCGTAGCCGCCTCCGTAGCTATTGCACGCCGCCCGGCCATGCAATTCGGAGCCGTCGAACGCGATGTCGACCCGAGCCTTCGCAGGAACCGTGTCGACCAGCGTCATCATCGATGCCTCATCGAGGAGCCAGGTCACGCCCGTGAGGTCGCCACCCGCAGCACCGCCGCTCGTCGATCCATCGGAGCCGCACGCGAGCATCGTCACGAGCGCGCCAGACGCGAGCAGGGCGCCGACCCGGCGCATCAGGCGGTGCGCTGCTGACGCTCGCCGCGAGGCTTCTTGGTGTCGCGCGGCACGAGCGTCGGATTCACCCCGGTGAGCACCACGTCGCGGTCCACGAGACACTTGGTGACGTCCTCGCGCGAAGGGATCTCGTACATCACGTTGAGCAGGACCTCTTCCATGATCGCACGCAGGCCGCGGGCACCGGTCCCCCGCTGGATCGCCTGTTCGGCGATCGCACGCAACGCCTCGTCGGTGAACTCCAACTCCACGCCGTCGAACTCGAAGAACTTCCGATACTGCTTCACGTAGGCGTTCTTGGGCTTGGTGAGGATGTCGACGAGGGCGTCCTCGTCCAGGTTGTTCACGTGCGTGATGACGGGCAGCCGGCCGACGAACTCGGGGATCAGCCCGAACTTGAGCAGGTCCTCGGGCAGCACACCGGCGAACAGCTCGCCGATGTCCTTCTCCTCGCGGGTCACGATCTCCGCGCCGAAGCCGACGCCCTTGCGACCGATCCGCGATTCGATGATGCGATCCAATCCCGCGAACGCGCCGCCGCAGATGAACAGGATGTTCGTGGTGTCGATCTGGATGAACTCCTGGTGCGGGTGCTTGCGGCCGCCCTGCGGTGGCACGCTCGCCTGCGTGCCCTCCAGGATCTTCAGCAGCGCCTGCTGCACGCCCTCGCCGCTGACGTCGCGGGTGATCGAGGGGTTCTCGGACTTGCGGGCGATCTTGTCGATCTCGTCGATGTAGATGATCCCGGTCTCGGCCTTCTTCACGTCGTAGTCGGCGGCTTGGATCAGCTTCAACAAGATGTTCTCGACATCCTCACCGACGTAGCCGGCTTCGGTGAGCGCCGTAGCATCGGCGATCGCGAACGGCACGTTCAACAGCCGTGCGAGCGTCTGCGCTAGGTAGGTCTTCCCGCAACCGGTGGGACCGAGGATCAGGATGTTGGACTTCTGGAGTTCGACCTCCTGATCCTTCTGGCCGACCTGGATCCGCTTGTAGTGGTTGTAGACGGCGACCGACAGGACCTTCTTGGCTTGGTCCTGACCGACGACGTACTCGTCGAGGAACCCGAAGATCTCGGCGGGCTTCGGCAGCTCGTCCAGGCGGAGCTCCGCGGTTTCGGACAGCTCCTCTTCGATGATCTCGTTGCACAGATCGATGCATTCGTCGCAGATGTAGACGCCGGGGCCGGCGATGAGCTTCTTCACCTGCTTCTGGCTCTTCCCGCAGAAGGAACACTTCAGCAGGTCCGATTCCCCGAACTTCGCCATCTACCGATGCCCTTTCATCCCGCGACCGCGAGCCGGGCCGAAAGGCCCGCTCGCCGTGCTGGGGATTATCACGCCCCGTTGGGGCTGACGCCAGCTACTTCCGGCCCGATCCCGCGCCGGGTGATGATCTCGTCGATCACCCCGTAGGCGAGGGCCTCGTCCGCGGTCAGGATGAAGTCGCGGTCGGTGTCCTTGCTGACCTTCTCGAGCGACTGACCCGTGTGGGTGGCGATGATCTGCTCGAGGAGCGCGCGCAGACGCATGATCTCTCTGGCCTGGATCTCGATATCGACGGCCTGCCCCTGGGCGCCACCGTGCGGCTGGTGCAGCAGCACACGCGCGTTCGGCAGCGCGAATCGCTTGCCCGCCGCCCCCGCCAGCAGCAACACCGCGGCTGCGGAGGCCGCGAGGCCCATCACGATCGTGCTCACGTTGGGCTTGATGTACTGCATCGTGTCGTAGATCGCGAGCAACGCCGACACATCGCCGCCGGGTGAGTTGATGTACAGGTTGATGTCCTTGTCGGGATCCTCGGATTCCAGGTGTAGCAACTGCGCCATGATCAGGTTGCCGACGTTGTCGTCGATCTGGGTACCCAGGAACACGATGCGGTCCTTCAGCAGGCGGGAGTAGATGTCGTACCCGCGCTCGCCGCGGCTCGTCTGCTCGATGACCGTTGGAACCAGGTAGTTCTGTACGGGCTGGATGGTCATGCTCACTCCTTCATCGGCTCGTCCGCCGGGTCCCGCGACGCGCCCGCGTCGACGGCTTCCGGGCTCTCCTCGGTGATATCGGCGCGCTCGACGAGGATGTCGAGTGCTTTCGAACGGATGATATCGCCGGCCAGCGTTACGATCTGTCCCGACCGGTCCAACTGCTTCGCCAACTCCTTGGGATCGCGGTCGTACGCCTGGGCCATCTGCCCGATCTGCACACCGATCTCCTCGGCGGTGACGTCGAGCTCTTCGCTCCGCGCGACCCCCTCGAGCACGAGGTCCGCCTTGATCGCGCGCACGGCGTGATCGCGGCTGTCCTCGGCGAGGCGCGCACGATCCCAGCCCTGCATCTCGAGCATCTGATCCAGTGTCAGCCCGTAGCGCGCCGCCTGCTGCTCGGCGTGTTGGACGCGATGCGTCGTCTCGTCGTCGATCAACGACTCGGGCAGCTCGGCGTCGACGGTGTCGACCATGGCCTGCAGCACGCGATCGCGCACGACGCCGACCGCTTCGCGCTCCTTGACCTCCTGGAGCTTCTCGCGAAGGTCCTCGCGCAGCTCGGCGATCGTGTCGAACTCCGAGGCCGTGGAGGCGAACGCATCGTCGGCCTCGGGCAGTCGCAGCGCCTTGACGTCCTTGACGAGCACCTTGAACGACGCGCTGCCGGCGAGCTCCTCGCCGAAACGCTCGACCGGGAGATCCTCGTCGAACTCGACGATGTCGCCGGGCTTGGTGCCGACGAGCTTCGCGTCCATCGCCGGGCCGAACTCCCCCGAGCCGATCGAGTACAGATACTCCTCGCGGGTGAGCTGATCGAGCGGGACGCCGTCGCGCGCCGCGGACAGGCTCACGGTGACGAGGTCGGTGTCCTGCGCGGGCCGGTCCACCGGCTCGAGCTCGGCGAACTGCCGCTGCAGCCGCTCGATCCAGCCGTCGATGTCCTCCTCGGTCGGAACGGTCGAGGGCTTCACGACCTTCACGCCCTCGTACTGCTCCTTCGTGAGCTCCAGGCGCGGTCGAACCTCGACGGTCGCCGTGAAGATGAACGCCTTACCCGGCTCGAGCTGTTCGACGTCGACGTCCGGATCACCGATCGGTGCCAGGTCCTCGTCGGAGACGGCGGTGCGGAAGTAGCTCGGCACGCTTTGGTGCACGAACTCCTCGAGCACGACGTCGATCCCGACCTGCGCGTCGATGATCGGCTTGGGAGCCTTGCCGGGACGGAAACCCGGGATCTTGATCTCGCGTGCGATCGAGCGATAGGTGAGGTCCAGATCCTTGTCGACCTGATCCGCCGGTACCTCGATCGTGAGCTTGACGGTGTGCTTGTCGGTCGCTTCAACGGTGGTTTGCATGTCGCGGACCAGGCTACCCGAGATCCCAGGTCACGACCGTCAAACGTGCAGGTAGGCTGCGGCCCATGTACGAGGACGACCTGGCGTTCGCACACGATCTCGCCGACGCCGCCGGCGAGATCGCGATGGGCCTGTTCCTCGACGAGGGATTGGAGATCCGACACAAGGCCGATCGCACGCTCGTCACCCAGGCGGACACGGGCATCGAGCGGCTCGTGCGCGAGCGACTCACTGGGGCGTTCCCCTCCGATCGCATCATGGGTGAGGAAGAAGGCGGCACTTTCGACGGCGCCGGGCGCGTGTGGATCGTCGACCCGATCGACGGGACGGCCAACTACGCGCGCGGGATCCCGGTGTGGGCCACCCTGATCGCGCTGCAGGTCGACGGCGAGCTCGTGGTCGGCGTCGCGAACGCACCGGCGATCGGCGAGCGGTACGCCGCGGCCAGGGGCGAGGGCGCGACGATGAACGGCAAGCGGATCAGCGTGAGCGACATCGCCACGATCGCCGAGGCGCAGTTCCTGTACTCCCAGCTGGACATGCTGCTCGGCGGCGCCCACGGATCGGCCACCCTCGAGCTGTTAGCCGGGTCGAACCGCGAACGCGGCTTCGGGGACTTCTGGGGACATCTGCTCGTGGCCCGCGGAGCCGCCGAGATCTGCGTCGAGCCCTCGCTCGCGATCTGGGACTACGCAGCACTGGTACCGATCGTCGAGGAGGCGGGCGGGAGGATCACCGACTTCGCCGGCAAGCCACCGAGACACAAGGGGAGCGTCTTGACCACGAACGGCGTGATGCACGCCGAGCTCCTGCGGCGACTCCGGGGCTAGAGCTCCAATGTCTCGCCGACGTGGGCGGGCGCGTTGGCGAGCACCGCGTTGGCGGCGGCGACGTCCTGCACACCGACGCCGGTGAGATCGCAGATCGTGAGCTGCTCGTCGCTCGCGCGGCCAGCGACATCGCGCGCGCAGATCCTGCCGAGTTCCACGGCGCGGTCCACTTGGTCCGGCGAATGCTGCAGCTCGCCGAGCCGCAGGCATTGGTCCAGCGAGTCGACGGCCACGACGTCGGCGCGACGCAGCAACGCCGGATCCAGCTCCTGTTTCCCCGCTCCGTCGGAACCGACGGCCGTGATATGCGTGCCGGGGGCGATCCACTCGGCCCGCACGAGCGGTTCGCGCGACGCCGTACACGTGATCACGACGTCGGCGTCGGCCACAGCCTCCTCCACTGTGTCCGACACCATCGCCCCGATGTCGTGGGCGGCACGTGCGGCACGATCCATGCTCCGTCCCCAGATGCGCACCTCACCGATCTCGGGCCGCACGCATCGGAGGGCCTCGACCTGGCGGCGCGCCTGGATGCCGGTCCCGACCACCGCGACGGTCGCGACGCGGCCGGGCGCGAGCCACCGCGCCGCGACCCCACCGGCCGCGCCCGTGCGCGTGTCGGTGAGGTAGCCGCCGTCCAGCAGGAACGCGACCGGCGCGCCGGTCGCCGCGTCGAACACCAGCACGAGCCCGTCGATCGCGGGCGGGTCCGCCGCGTAGAAGCCGCTCGCGACCTTCACCGCATAGGCGGGCGCTCCGTGGATGTGGCCGGCCTTCACGTGGATCTCGCCCTGCGCTTCCGGCACGTCGAGGTGGATCACGGCGGGCAGCTCGGCCCGCCCGGCGCTGAAGGCGACGAACGCTGCCTCCATCGCCTCGATGCACGCAGCCATGGGCAGCGCGGTTCGCACATCGGGTTCCCGCAGTATCCGTACGGACGTCATGCGCGGAAGCCTGCCCGCAGGCATGCCCCGGGGTCAAACGCGCGCCTTGAGTCCGGGTCCTGCGAGGCGGTACGGTGCCGGGCATGGCGAAGATCGATCTGTTCGAGATGGAGCGCTACCAGTCGCAGTACTGGCACCTGGTCGACTACGACCTGTCGGAATCCGGCGTGTCGCCGATGACGATCCGCGAGCTGCTCGGACCGACGGTCGACGCGGAGTCGTTCCTGCAGGCGGCGCTCGGGTATCCGCTGTCGGAGGGCTCGTTCGAGTCGCGCGACGCGATCGCGCAGTGGTACCCCGATGCGACGTCGGACAACGTCACGATGATGAACGGCGGCTCCGAGGCGAACCTCCTGGCGCTGTGGTCGCTGCTGAAGTCCGACGACCGCTTGGCGTTCATGGTGCCGAACTACTGCCAGGGCCTCGGGCTTGGTTCGGTGTTCGGGCGCGGCGTCGATACCTTCCCGCTCGTGCCGGACGGCGGTCGGTGGGCCCTGGACCTGGAGGCCCTCGACAACGCGGTCGGCAGGCGCACCAAGGTCATCATGGTCTGCAACCCGAACAACCCCACCGGAGGGGTCCTGACGGAGGGCGAGATGGAGGCCGTGATCGAGGTCGCCGCTCGCCGTGGGGCGTGGATCGTGGCGGACGAGATCTATCGGGGCGCCGAGGTCGACACCGACGCAGCAACGCCGACTTTTTGGGGCCGCTACGACAAGGTCGTGGTCACCAGCGGACTGTCCAAGGCGTTCGCGATGCCCGGGCTGCGCGTGGGCTGGGCCGTTGCACCCCCCAGGCTGATCGAGCGGATCTGGCGTCGCCACGACTACACCACCCTGACGCCCGGCATCCTGAGCGATCGGTTGACCGCGGTGGCGATGCGACCCGAGGTGCGCGAGCACGTCCTCGCGCGCACGCGCGGGATCATCCGCACGAACCTGCCTGCGCTGGAGACCTGGATCGGGAGCCACGCGTCGCTGCGCTGTATCCGTCCGGTGGCCGGCGCGATCGCGTTCGCCGAGGTCGACCTGCCGATCCCGACGCAGGAACTGGTGGAACGCGTGCGCGCCGAGCGCAGTGTGCTGCTGGTTCCCGGCGAGATGTTCGGCATCGCGAACGGGATCCGGTTCGGTTTCGGCTACGACATCGAGCACACCCTGAAGGGCCTGTCGCGCGTCGGGGAAACCCTCGCCGACGTCGCGGCCGCAGGCTGAGGGTCCCGAAGCGCCCGGGTCGTTCTGCAGGACCACGCGCGACGGACGTGCGGCACGCTACGGGTATGAGACGTGAACCCGGGGTCTTGCGGATCCATCGACCGATCGGGATCTGGATCCTGGTGGGCATCCTGGGGTTCATCGGGATCGGCGGGCTCACAACTGGCCCGCAGCTATTGGCCGTCCCGACGGGCGCCGCTAGCGG
>DATECH010000057.1:0-6828 GCA_035287005.1 Actinomycetota bacterium
GATCGGCGGCGGATGACCACCGTGCACCGCACGGCCCGCGGGGGCGTGCTCGGCTACACGAAGGGATCGCCGGAGGCGGTCATGGACGTCTGCGAGACGATCCGCGACGGCAACGACATCCGAGCATTCGATGCGGCGCAGCGTCGCGTCGTCGAGGACCACATCGAGACGCTCGCGCGCCAGGGGCTCCGCGTGCTCGGGTTCGCGACGCGCGCCTTCGATGGTTCGGTGCCGGGCGACGCCGCCGCCGCGGAGCGAGCGCTGACGTTCGTCGGGTTGATCGGCATGGAGGATCCGGTGCGGCTCGAGGTCGCCGATGCGGTTGCGCGATGCCTGCGCGCGGGCATCCGCGTGATCATGATCACGGGCGACCACCCCGCGACCGCCGTTGCCGTGGCACGAGCGGTCGGGCTGCCCGGCTCCCGCGTCGTGCTCGGCCAGGATCTGCCGGCCGGCGACGTCGACCTGCGGTCGCTCATCGTCGATCCGGAGCTCGGCGTGCTTGCCCGCATCGCCCCCGAGCAGAAGCTGCGCATCGCGGGGGCCCTGCAGGCAACCGGTGAGGTCGTCGCGATGACCGGCGACGGCGTGAACGACGCGCCCGCGCTGCGACGGGCGGACATCGGGGTCGCGATGGGCTCGACCGGTACCGACGTCGCGCGGGAAGCGTCGGACCTGGTGCTGCTGGACGACGACTTCACGCACATCGTCGAGGCGGTGGAGGAAGGACGCGCGTCGTTCGACAACATCCGCCGCTTCTTGACGTACCACCTCACGGACAACGTCGCGGAGCTGACGCCATTCGTGCTGTGGGCGCTGTCCGGCGGTGCGATCCCACTCATGCTGTCGGTTCTGCAGGTCCTCGCGCTCGACATCGGCACCGACCTCCTGCCGGCGCTCGCCCTGGGAGCCGAGCGTCCGGAGCGAGGGATCATGGATCGCGCGCCGAGGCCACGCACGGCGCGCCTGCTTGACCGGCATGTCCTGGCGCGGGCATTCGGGTTCCTCGGCCCGGTGGAGGCGCTGTGCTCGATGCTGCTGGTGCCGATCGGTGCGGCGCTGTTCTTCGGATGGTCGCCGGGGCTGTCGTTGCCGATGGAGGGTGTCGAGCAGGAGACGCTGTCCGCGATGGTCTTTGCGGCGATCGTGCTCATGCAGATGGCCAACGCGTTCGAGTGCCGCAGCGACCCGGCCTCGCTGTTTTCGATCGGCCCGTGGTCGAACCGGCTGCTCGTCGGGGCGGTCGCCGCCGAGGGGATCGCGCTGTTGGTGTTCGTCTACGCGCCGTCGCTGGCGCAGGCGCTCGGCGGTGCGCCCCTGCACCTGCCGCAGTGGCTGCTGGTCGGCGTGACGCCGTTCCTCCTGATCGGCGCGGAGGAGGGACGCAAGGCGATCGCCCGCCGTCGCCGAGGCCTACGATGAGTGTGGAGAGGCGAGGTCCTCCAGGGAGGCGAGCGATGACATCCCTACGGCGATCCGGACGACCGGCTGGAGCTCGCAACGGCAACCCCCCGGCCCGTCTGTGGGGTCGGCTCCCGGCACGGTGGTATCTGCGCCGCGGCGTCCAGCTGAAGATGCGCCGGCGCTGGCGCTGAACCCGGGCAGGTCCGTCCCCCCGACGGGGGACCCCCCGCCGCCCTATCCATCTGTCGTCTTTGACGCCCGATACCCGTACGGATCTTCCGATCCGACAGGAGAGAGTGTGGGCGGGGCAGGCAGAGGATCGACCGAGGCGGAGCGCGTGCGCAGGGATGCGCGGATCGCCGGGTTGCGCGATTTCAAGACACCGTCGCTGGAGGCGGTCGAGCAACGGCGTCGGCAGCTGTGGCAGCGGACCGCTTCGGGCCTGGCCGCCGTCGCGATCGTCGTGGTCGTCCTGGCGAGCTTGCCCGCCGACGACGCGGCGCTGTGGGGGGCGGGCCGCGCCCAGATCGGCGTGCTGATGATCGCGGGGCTGTTCTTCCTGTGGGCGTTCGAGAAGGAGTCGGTGCTCGGCCGGCTGACACGGTCGCTGACCGACGAGCGCGTGCTGACCGCCGCGCTGACGAACCGGCTCCACGAGGTCTCGCTCCTGCTGGATGCCGGCAAGCAGATGAACGCGGTCCTGGAGCTCGACGAGCTGCTGGATACGATCTTGCGTAGCGCCTGCGAACTGCTCGACGCAACCGGTGGTTCCGTGATGCTCGTCGACCAGACCGATCTGGTCACCGCGTGCGTGCTCGGCCGCGACGTCGCGCTCGGTCAGCGGGTGCGGCTCGGCGAGGGACTCGCCGGCCATGTCGCGCTGCGCCGTGAACCGGTGCTGATCGACGGCCAGGTCGATCGGGATTCGTTCCCGGGTCTGGCCGATCGCGAGCCCTACGTCGACAGCTCGATGTCGGTGCCACTCGTACACCGCGCGGAGTTGCAGGGCGTGCTCAACGTGAACGCGCCGCTCGGCCGCTCGTTCACGGAATACGACCTGCGGGCGCTGGCGGTCTTCGCCGAGCAGGCGTCGCTCGCGATCGCGAACGCCCGCCTGTACGAGGCCGAGCGCGCGCACGTGGCCGCGCTGCTCGAGCTGCGGACGCGCAGGGAGGCGGGCTGATGGCACACGTCCCTCGGGTGCTGATCGTCGAAGACGACCCCGACACCCTCGTGATCCTGCGGATCAACCTGCACTCGGCCGGCATGGAGCCGATCCTGGCGGGCGACGGGCGCACGGCCATCGCGCGGATCCAGGCCGAGGATCCCGACGCCGTGCTTCTCGACGTGTTGCTGCCCGGCATCGACGGGTGGCAGGTGCTCGCGAGACTGCACGAGATGGGGGACCCGGTGCCGGTGATCGTGTGCTCGGGCAAGAACAACCTGACCGACATCCAACGTGCCCGTGAGCTCGGAGCGGTGGCGTACCTCGTGAAGCCGTTCGACATCGACCGGCTTCTCGACGTCACCGCGGAGGCGGTGCGGCTCCGGCAACGTTCGGGCGTCGCTGAAGAGCCGATCTCCGCGGTCGAAGGCGTCGAGTTCGCCTAGCGCCGTCCGCAACCCGGACCCTCGGACGCCGGGTCCGTATCCTGACTGGTCATGCGCTCCGATCGCCTCCTGCGTGCCCTGCGGCGTCAGCCGGTGGACCGCACCCCGGTGTGGTTCATGCGGCAGGCGGGCCGCTACCTGCCCGAGTATCGCGAGCTGCGAGGGGGCCGAGACATCCTGGAGACGATCCGCCGCCCGGAAGAAGCGGTGGAGGTGACGCTGCAGCCGATCCGTCGCATGCCGCTGGACGCCGCGATCCTATTCAGCGACATCGTGGTGCCGCTGGTCGCGATCGGCCTGCCGATCCGTGTGGAGCCCGGGCGCGGTCCGGTGCTCGACGAGCCGATCCGCGGTGACGCCGATCTGGCGCGCCTGCGCCCGGTGGAGCCGGAGGTCGACGAGCCCTACACGCTTGAGACCATCCGGCTGCTGGTGAAGGAGCTCGAGGTGCCCCTGATCGGGTTCGCGGGCGCCCCGTTCACGCTGGCGAGCTATCTGATCGAAGGCGGGCCGTCTCGCGACCTCGCCCGGACGAAGGCGCTGATGTGGGGAGAGCCGGAGGTGTGGGATCGGCTGCTCTCGGCGCTGGTCGACGTGGTCGTGCCGCATCTGCGTGCGCAGGTGGGCGCGGGGGCGAGCGCGCTGCAGGTGTTCGACTCATGGGTCGGGGCGCTCGCCCCCGACACCTATCGCGACCGCGTGGGGCCCCACATGCGCCGCTTGTTCGCCGCGCTCGCGGATCTCGGTGTGCCGACGATCCATTTCGGAGTCGGCACGGGTGAGCTGCTCGCGCTGATGGCCGACGCCGGGGGCGACGCGATCGGGATCGACGCACGTGTGCCGCTGGATATCGGGTGGGAACGCGCGGGGGGGTCCACACGCCGCGCGGTCCAGGGCAATCTGGATCCGGCGGCGTTGCTCGCTCCGTGGGAGGTGATCGAACATCAGGCGCTCGCCGTGCTCGATCGCGCGGGTGGGAACGACGGTCACGTGTTCAATCTTGGCCACGGAGTGTTGCCGTCGACGCCGGTCGCGCAGCTGCAGCGTCTGGTGGATCTCGTGCACGAACGCTCGGCCCGTGAGGCCTCCTAGATGGGCGATCGCATCGTGATCGTCGGCGGGGGCGTCACCGGCCTGACCACCGCCTACCGGCTGCTGCAGCATGGCGGCTCGAGCCACGTGTCGGTCCTCGAGGCGGCGACCACCACCGGGGGCAAGCTCCGAAGCGCCGAGGTGGGCGGTCTGCGGTTGCCCGCCGGCCCGGACTCGTTCCTCGCGCGCAAGCCGTGGGCGGTGGAGCTGTGCCGGGAGCTCGGGATCGGCGACGAGCTGATCGCGCCGCGTGCGTCGGGCGCCTACCTGTGGACCCCCTCGGGGCTGGTGCCGTATCCGACCGGCACCGCGTTCGGGATCCCGGGCGATCTCGGCGACGTCTTTCGCTGGCCGGGGCTGTCGCGGCGCGGCCGGCGCCGCGCCTTCGGGGACCTGTTGAAGCCGAAGCGTCGCGGCGGGGGCGATGAATCCTTGGGCGCGCTGCTGCGCCGTCGCCTGGGCGACGAAGCCACCGAGCGGGCGATCGCGCCGCTGCTGGCCGGGCTGTACGCCGGGGATGCCGATCAGCTCTCCGTGCAGGCGACGTTTCCGGAGCTGGCGGCCTGGGAGGCGGGGCAGGGATCGCTGTTGCGCGGCGCGCAGGCTGCGTCCCGCAACGGGCGGCGCGGCGTCGGCGGTCCGATGTTCTTAAGGCCGCCCGGCGGCGTCGAGCGGCTGACCAACCTCCTTGCCGATCGCCTCGGCGAACACGTGCGCACCGGTGTCCGTGCGACGGCGGTCGAGGGCTCCGAGGCCGGCTGGCGGGTGCGCACCGACACCGGCGTCGTCGAGGCCGGCGCGGTCGTGCTGACGGTGGACGCCGGTGCGATCGCCGGGCTGCTGCCTCGCTCCTCCTCTGCGGTCACAGAGCTGGCCGGGATCCCGTCCGTGTCGACCGCGGCGGTGCTCCTCGTCTACCCGGAAGGGACGGGCCCCGGGCTCCCCGACGGCTCGGGATTCGTCGTTCCTCGCGGTGCCGCCCCGATGACCGCCTGCACGTGGCTGTCATCGAAGTGGCCCGATCCCGCATACGGCTCGCGTGCCGTGGTTCGGTGTTTCGTCGGCGCTTCCGGTGAGGAGGACGTGCTGGATGCCGACGATCAGGAGCTGATCGACGCGTGCGCTCGGCATCTGACGGCGTTGCTGCCGCTGCCCGACGTGCCCGCCGCCGCCGCGGTCGTTCGCTGGCCGTCGGCCATGCCGCAGTATCTGGTCGGTCATCTCGAGCGCGTCGAGCGGATCCGTGCGAGCCTGCCGCCGGGTATCTTCGTGACCGGGCAATCGCTCGACGGCGTCGGCATCGCCGATTGCGTGCGAGCCGCCGGCGAGACCGCCGAGACGGTCGCCGCCTACGTCGACAAGGAGGTCCACACATGACCGACACGCTCTACGCCCTGTACCCGGTCTTCGCGGCCGATCCCGAGATCCACTCCGTCTTCGCCGATCCGGAGGATCGTGCGCGCGCGACGCGCGAGGTCGAGGATCTCCTCAAGCGGTTGCAGGACCGCGTGACGCTGCGGGGCTCCTACTCGACCGTCGGGTTCCGCGCCGACGCGGATCTGATGCTGTGGCTCGTCGGACCGACTGCGGAGGACGTGCAGCGCGCGTTGGTCGAGTTCCGCCGCACCGAGATCTCCTCCTTCCTCGAGCTGACGTGGACCTTCATGGGCGTGGTGAAGCCCGCGGAGTTCAGCCCCGATCATCAACCGGCGTTCGTCAAGGGAGATCCGCCACAGGACTATCTCTGCGTCTATCCGTTCGTGCGCACCGCCGAGTGGTATCTGCTGCCGGCGGAAGAGCGCGCAGCGATGCTGCGTGATCACGGCGGCACCGGCCGCGAGTTCCCCGAGGTGCTCGGCAACACCACGAGCGCCTTCGGCCTCGGGGACTGGGAGTGGATCTTGGCGTTCGAATCGCCGAAGCTCGACTCGATCGTCGACGTCATCCGGCTCCTGCGCAACACCGAGGCGCGCCGCTACACGAAGGAAGAGGTTCCGTTCGTGACCGGCATCCGCAAGTCGATCGCCGCGTGCATCGACGACCTGTGCTGAGGGCGGCGTACGCTGGCGGTGTGTCCGACACCTCACTACCGCTGTACGCCCGACCCAAACCCCGGCTGCGGGGCCGGTTGCACGAGGCTGCGTTCTTCGCGGCGATCCCCGCCGGGATCGCGTTGATCGCGGTCGCACCGGGCCCCGTCGCGCGCGCGGGGGCGGTCGTCTACTGGCTCGCGCTGTTGTCGCAGTTCGGCGTGAGCGCCTCGTACCACCTCGGGAAGTGGGGCGAGCGCGCGCACGAGCGTATGCGGCGGCTCGACCACTCGACTATCTTCCTGTTGATCGCGGGCACATACACGCCGTTCTGTCTGCTGGCGTTGCACGGGACCGCGTCGCTCGTGCTGCTCGCGGTCGTGTGGGTCGGCGCCGCGGCGGGGATCGTCACGAAGGTGTACCGAGTCGACCTGCACGTGCTGTCGGGGTTCCTGTACATCGGTCTTGGATGGGCGGCGGTGTTCGCGATGCCGTCGCTGATCCATACGCTGACGACGACCGAGCTCGTGCTGTTGATCACGGGCGGCGCCCTCTACACGATCGGCGCGCTCGTGCTGGCGACGAAGTGGCCGAACCCGTTCCCCCGCACGTTCGGGTTCCACGAGATCTGGCACAGCGCCACGATCGCGGCCGCCGCGTGCCTGTTCGGCGCGATCACGCTGCTGTTCGT
>DATECH010000058.1:0-18854 GCA_035287005.1 Actinomycetota bacterium
CGCTGCACGGGATACATGAACATCGCGGCGGCTTGGATCGCCGCCACGATGTTCATGTATCCCGTGCAGCGGCAGATGTTGCCGGAGATGGCCCGGCGCACGTCGTCGTCGCTCGGATCGGGGTGCTCGGCCAGCAAGGCCGAGCCGACGAGCATCATGCCGGGCGTGCAGTAGCCGCACTGCAGGGCGTGGTGTTCCTTGAAGGCGGCCTGGATCGGATGGAGCGCACCGCCGTCCATCAGTCCCTCGACCGTGGTGATCGACCGGCCGTCGGCCTGGACGCCGAACAGGGTGCAAGACTTCACCGGGGTGCCGTCGAGCAGCACCGTGCAGGCGCCGCAGCTCGTCGTGTCGCACCCGATGTGGGTGCCGGTCAGCGCCAGCTCTTCTCGGATCAGGTGCACGAGCAGCATCCGAGGCTCGACGTCCACGGTGTGCTCGGTCTCGTTGACCGTGATCGTTACCTGCATCGCCGTTCCTCCCTCAGCCCGCGTTCGCCATCTCGAGCGACCGGGAGAGACCGCGTCGCACGTAGACCTCGATCATGTGGCGCTTGTACGCCTCGCTGCCCCGGACGTCGCTCACCGGGTGCGCGGCCGCAGCGGCGAGCCTTCCGGCCTCCGCGAACGCCTCGTCGGATGGTGCCGCGCCCGCCAGGGACGCCTCGGCGTCGCTCGCGTGCACGTTCTTCGCATCGACGCCCGTCAGGGCGATGCCGGCGCGGCCGACAGACCCGTTGTCGAGCGACAGCGTCACCGCCGCGGCGACCGTTGCGAAGTCGCCGACCTTGCGTTCGAGCTTGAGGTAGGCGCCGCCCGATCGCGCGGCGGGGGTCGGCACGTGCACCTCGGTCAGCACCTCGTTCGGCGTCATCGTCGTCGTGAACGTGTCGACGAGGAACTCGTCGATGCCAACGGCGCGCTCGCCGCCGGAGCTGCGCAGCAGGACGCTCGCGCCCATCGCGAGCATCACCGCGCCGAGGTCGCCGGCGGGGTCGGCATGCGCGAGGGAGCCGCCGATCGTGCCGAGGTTCCGCACGAGCGGGTCGGCGATCTGTGGGGCGGCCGCGGCGATCACGGGGTAGCCCCGCGCGATCACTGCGGAGCGGATCAGGTCGTTGTGTCTCGTCAGCGCGCCGATGCGCAACACCCCGTCACGTTCCGAGATGGCGCCGAGATCGGCGATGGGATTCAGGTCGATCAGGTGCTCCGGCGCGGCGAAGCGGAGCTTCAGCAGCGGGATCAGGCTCTGCCCGCCTGCGAGGAGCTTGGCGTCTTCCCCGTAGCGATCGAGCAGCGCGAGCGCCTCCTCGATCGACGACGCCCGGTGGTACTCGAAGCGCGAGGGCAACATCGGGACCCCTTCCGGCTGGGGATGCCGCGGTACGCGGCTCCCCGCATCACAGCACGAGCCGCGGGAACGGGCAAACCCGAGGCTGTGAGGGCCGGGGGAGGCCGACCGCCCCTAGACGCGGTGGCCTCCGGCCCCCTACCATCGCTGCACCTATGAGTATCCGATTCACCCAAGCCCGGCTGTTGACCGTGAACGAGGTCGCCGACCTCTTGCGCGTATCGAGGATGACCGTCTACCGGCTGATCAAGGAGGGCCAGATCAAGGCCCTACGTGTCGGCCGGAGCTATCGACTCCGTGAGGATGACGTCGACGAGTACCTGAGCAAGCGGTACACCGAAGCGATCTAGCAACCCCACGTACGCCCACGCGATAGCGGCAGGGCCTCCGGTGAGACCTGGAGGATCTGTCCATGAACGAGCACGAACAGCTCGTGGATCGAGCGGCGCGCCACGCCCACACCGTGTTGTTCCTCGGGGGCATGGACGCCGGCAAGTCCACCCTGGCGCGCGCGACCGCGGCCTTCGCCCTGCGGCTCGGCCGCTCCGTGGCCTACATCGACGCCGACGTCGCCCAAAAGACGGTCGGCCCGCCGACCACGGTCGGCATGAAGCACATCCGCCAACCCGACGACCTCACCCTGGAGGCGCTCGCGCACGCCGACGCCCTCGGCTTCGTCGGCTCGACGTCGCCCCAAGACGACCTCGTCGCGCTGATCGGGGCCTTGCAGCGCCTGCGCGACCGCGCCCGGACCGACGGAGCCGATCTGCTGATCGTCGACACCGGCGGCGAGGTCTCGGGGATCGGCGGCCAGATGCTGAAGTACTACCTGGTGGACGTGTTGGAGCCCGATCTGGTGGTCGGCCTGCAGCGTGGCGAGGAGTTGGAGCCCATCTTCGGCGTCGTGGACCGGTTCTTCGGCATCGAGACGATGTCGGCGCCCGTGCACCCCGACGTGGTGCTGACCAGCGTCGAGGAGCGCGTGGCCGCGCACGAGAAGGCGATGGCCCGGTATTTCGCGGGTGAGCAGCAGCGGTTCCGCATCAAGCCCACGGTCTTCATGCCGACCCTGCCGCCGCTGTACGACCTGCAGGCGCTGGACCGTCTCCTGGTCGGACTGTCCGACGGGGCCGGAGGTTTCATCGGTCTGGGGCTGCTGGGATACGTGCCGCAGGACGCCGGCCTGCGCCTGACCACCCCCGTGGCAGAGCCGCCGAAAGCCCTTAGACTAGGGTCCGTTCGACTGGAGGACACCTACCGCTCCAAGCGGGTGGACCTTCGGACCCTCTTCGGAACCGAGTGAAAGGCGAGACCGCTTGCCCTCGTTGGTCAAGAAGCGCCGGAAGAAGATGCGCAAGAAGAAGCACAAGAAGCTTCTGAAGCGCACCCGGCACCAGCGGATGAAGCTGGGTAAGTAGGCGCGGCTCGTGGGCGTCGCAGCCCGCATCCGATCCTTGGCGGGGGCCATGGCGGTCTCCGCATCCCTGGCAGCCTGCGGAGGTGGCCCATCGGCCCCCTCCGGCGTCGCCTTGGGCGAGTCCACGCCGGTGACGTTCGACACCGCCGATGGCGTGCAGCTCGAGGGACGGTTGTTCGGTCCCGAGGACGCGGCGGCGGGGGTGGTGCTGGCCCACATGCTGCCCACCGATCAGCGCTCCTGGTACGCGTTCGCCGAACGGCTGGCCGGGCACGGCTACCGCGTGCTGACGTTCAACTTCCGCGGCTACTGTCCGGGGGGCGACGGCGGGTGCTCGCAGGGCACGAAACAGATCGAGGCCGCGCCGACCGACCTGGCGGCTGCCGTGGATATGCTTCGGGCGCGCGGCGTCTCGCGCGTCGGCATCGCTGGCGCCTCGATGGGTGGCACGGCCGCGTTGCTCACCGCCGCCGACGACCCGGCGGGGATACCGGCGGTCGTCGCCGTCTCGGCTCCGCAGGTGCTGGGTGGCCTGGCGGTCGGTCCCGAGGTGCTGCAGCGGGTCACCGGCGCGAAGCTGTACATCGCCGGGCTCGGCGATCCGTCGGGGGCGGTAGCGGCCGCCGACGCGATGGCGGCGATCAGTCCCCAGCCCGCCTACGAGGAGATCGTGACCGCCGATGCGCACGGCACCGAGCTGCTGACCTCGGCGCAGGGCGAACACGTCCAGCAGGTGATCGAGCGCTGGTTCGAGCGCTGGCTGTCGGCCCCGCCGGGCGCCTCGCCGGCGAGCTAGCGGCTAGCCGGAGGCGGAGGCCTTCGGTGTTACCGGCAGTCCGGAGCCGTTGGTCGGCCCTGGGAACGGCGTCGAGGGCGCCGGCTGGTTCAGCTGGGCCACCGTCGCGACGAGCAACAGTGTGAACAGCACGATCAGCGTGATGGCCGTGGCTCGACGCACGGCGGAAGGATAGCTACCGCCCGTCCAGGCGCGCCTGGACCCGTTCGCGCATCTCGATCAACAGCGCGCGCAGCGCAGCTGGGTCCTCGGCGCGTTTGCGCAGGTCGACCTCCAGCGAGACGGACCCGAGGAATCCGCCGGTGCCGAGGTCGCGCAAGAACGCGTCGAGATCGAGGACCCCTTCGCCCGGCGGCAGGTGGGAGTCCCACCCCTTGCCCGCGTTGTCCGACAGGTGGACGTGCCGTAACCGTTGTCCGAACAGATGCCGGACCGCCACGAGGTCGTGGCGCGCGACGGCCGCATGGGACGTGTCGAGCACCAGGTGCGGGATGCCGGCGAGCTGGTCGAGGTCCTGGTTCGCGTGGAACACCAGCGGGCGGGAACCGATGTGGACCGGGAACATGTTCTCGATCGCCACGGTGACGCCGGTGCGCTCCTCCACCGTCGCCAGGGACTCGCGCAGCCAGCGCCGGTAGCCGTGCTGCCATCGGTAGGGGGGATGCGTTACCACCAGGGGCACGCCGGCCTCGGCCGCGACCCTGGTGGCCTGGTCGATCTTGCCGACCGGATCGGCTCCCCAGATCTTGCGAGTGAGGAGCAGGGAGGGCGCGTGGATCGCGCCGATCGAAAGCCCGCAGTCGTCGGCCAGCCGGCGCATCGTGGTGGCGTCCTGGCTGGCCGGGTCCTTCGTCACCATGACCTCGACCCCCGTGTAACCGCACTCGGCGGCCAGGGCGAACGTCGCCGCCAAGGGTCGAGCGAACAACGCCGCGGTCGACAGCAACAGGGACGGTCCGCTCACGCCCTGAAGGCTAGTGCCCGCCGAGGTGTCCCGCAGGAGGCGATCCGCCCCGTATCCTTGGGCCCATGTGGATCCTCCCTTTGGCCGCGACCGTGATCGCGGGCGCCTTCGCCGTCCTGCTCGCTCGGCAATTCGTCGCCCGGCGTGGCCAGGCCCAGCTCCTGTGGGCGATCGCGATGGGGATGTTCGCGATCGCGTCCGCGGCCGTCACCATCGGGGTCGCGTCCGGGTGGACGACGACGCTCTACGGGATCTACTGGGCGCTCGGGGCGGTGCTGAACGTGGCGTTCCTCGCCGGAGGCGAGCTCGTGCTGCTGTTCCGAAGGCCGTGGGTGGTCTGGGTGGTCTGGGTGGTCCTGGTCTTCGCGACGGCGTACACGGTCGCGGTGGTGTCCGGCGCGGACATGGTGGCGGATGCGCTCACGGTGCGGTTACCGCGCGGCGTGAAGGTGCTCGGCGACGGGACGCCGGCGCACCGCCTGGCGCAGCTGGTGGCGTATCCGGCCTATCTCGTGCTGGTGCTCGGCACGCTGTGGTCCGCCTGGAAGATGCGCGGTCGCCCGGAGCTGAAGGCCCGCTTCGTCGGCACCCTGCTCATCGCGGTCGGGGCCACGATCGTCGCCGCGGGTGCGGCGTTCGCGGCGACCGGTGTGCTGGCGGGGTTCATCGGCACGCTCGTGGTTGGTGTCTGCGCGATGTTCTGGGGGTTCCTGTGGGCGTCGCGGCCGGTCGTCGTGCCCGATGCGGCGGACGCCGTCATGACGGCGCCGCCGACCTAGCCGGCTGCGGACCAGGCCGGCTGTCCGGGCGAGCCCGGCTCGGAGCCCGCGGGCTCGACCGTCACCCAGAGTCGCTCGACGGCGATCGGGTCGATCGAGATCTCCAGGACCACGACCCCGTTGACCGGCGTGAAATCGCCGATGTAGGAGGCGCCGTCGGCGCCGATCGCCCACAGGCGATAGGTGGAGCCGGCCGGCGGCATCGAGACACCGGTGCCGTAGACGTATGTCTCCTCCATGCCCGGGACCGTCACCTCCTCCGTCTGGCCGAGGTCGGTGATCTGCGCGTCCGGTCGAGACGCCACGGCGATCGCCGTTTGGAGGTCCGCCTGCGTCAGGAGCTCGCTCCCGCCCCCACCCACCTGCGTGATCGCCAGGCCGGCGATCCCCACGATCACGATCACGGCCGCGGCCGCCACGACGAGGCGCGCCGGGTTCCACGCGGGCACGATCCGCCGCCGGCGACCGTCGAGCTCGCGCTGGAGCCGCGGCAGCAGGGTCTCGGGAGGCGCCAGGGGTGCCGGGGAGATCGCGAGGTCGCCGGTCAGGGCCTGGAAGGCGCCGAGCGTCGCCCTGCAGTCATCGCACCCGGGCACGTGATCGGTCAACAGGCGGTCGACCTCGGCGGCGTCGCCGCCGGTGAGGGACCGCAGGACGTAGCCGGCGAGCAGCTCGTCGATCGCGTCGTGGTCTGGGGTCACGCCGACTCCTCCAGGGCCATTCGCAGCTTGCGCATCGCCGCCAGGGTGCGGGTCTTGACGGTGCCGAGCGGGATGGCGAGCTCCTCCGCGATCTGTACCTGGGTCATGCCCTTGAAATATGCCATCTCGAGCACCTGTCGTTGTGGCGCGGGAAGCTCGGTCATCGCCTCGCGCACCTCTTTGCGCCGAACGCTAAGGTAGCCGGCCTCTGCGACGGCTTCCGCAGGGTCTTCGTCGGTGGCCGGCTCGAGGTTCGCCGCCTTCTCGGTGCGGGCCCGCAGACGCTGCTCTCGCCGCACGAGGTCCACGCCGCGGTGATGGACCATCGACAGGAAGAAGGTGCGGAACGACCCGCGGGCCGCGTCGAACGCCTCGGGTGCCCGCCACAGCGCCATGTAGGCGTCGTGGACGACGTCTTGGGCCAGGATCTGTTGTCCCGTCACCCGGTAGGCCAGGCCGTAGGCCTGCCCCGCGTATCGCCGGTACAGCTCATCGAAGGCCGCACGGTCGCCGTCGAGCAGGCGCCGGTGCAACTCCAGATCCTCGGCGGCGTCATCCATCGCCTGAGTATCCTGCCAGCCGTGGCCACGGTCGTCTTGTTCTCCCGCCCCGGATGCCACCTGTGCGACGAAGCCCGGGCCGTGATCGAGGCCGTCCGCGCCGACGAGGGCTTCGTCTTCGAAGAGATCGACATCGAAACGGATGACGAACTCGTGCGCGACTACGGCATCCGGGTGCCCGTGATCGCGATCGACGGCGAGGACTCCTTCGAGATCTCCGTGACTCCCGAGGCGCTCCGCACGGCCGTTCGCGGGCGACCGGGGCTCGAGCGGCATGGATAGGCTTGGCGACGTGGGTGGGATGAAGGGCGCGACGCCCCAACGCCGGCAGATCCCGGATGCGACCGTGGCCCGGTTGCCGCTGTATCTGCGGGCGCTCGCGGGGATAGCCTAGGCAGGGGATGCCACCGTGTCTTCGGACGCGCTCGCGGACGCCGCCGGGGTGACCTCGGCGAAGGTCCGCAAGGATCTGTCGTATCTGGGCTCCCACGGCACCCGCGGGGTCGGCTACGACGTGTGGCACCTGATCCACGAGGTCCGCGAGCAGCTCGGCTTGACGCAGCACTGGCCGATCGTGATCGCGGGCATCGGCAACCTCGGTCAGGCGCTCGCGCACTACCGAGGCTTCACCGAGCGCGGATTCCGGGTCGCGGCCCTCGTCGACGTCGATCCGGCCAAGCAGGGCATGCGGATCGAGGGCCTGGAGGTGCGCCCGCTCGACGATCTTGCCGCGCTCGTCGGCGAACACGGGATCGCGATCGGCGTGGTCGCGACACCGGCCGAGGCGGCGCAGGCCGTCGTGGACCGGATGGTCGAGGCGGGGCTCCGATCGATCCTGAACTTCGCCCCCGCCATGGTGGTGGTGCCGCAGGGGGTGACGGTTCGCAAGGTGGATCTGGCGGTCGAGCTCCAGATCCTCGCGTTCTACGAGCAGCGCGGTGCGCCGGCCGGTGGCCGGCCTCGGGGCGTCAGCGCGGGATCGTGATCCAGACCAGGACGGCGACGACCAGGATCATCACCGTCAGCAGGATGAACTGCACGGCGCCTTGATCCAGGAGGGGCACGCCCTCGGCGAGCAGCTGCAACAGCATGTGGTCCCTCCTTTCCTTACGCCGGTCCGTACCAGGGTGGCGAGGAGCCACCGACGAGGAACGCCTTGCGCGTGCGCTCGGCGCGATCGAGCAGCGGGATGTGCACGATCAACAGCAGCAACGACACGGCGAGGAACATGACGGAGTAGTGCCACACCTGTCCGGGGTCGTTGTGCAACGTGACCGTGGTGCTGGGTCCGCCGCCGCCGAAGTGCGCCTCGGCCACCGCCAGCTCGCCGCCGTCCGCGGCGCTCACGAAACGCAGGTCGTCGATGACGAACGACGTTCCCTGGATGGCGTCGACGTCGGTCTCGGCCAAGCCCAGCTCCTCGTTGGCGTGCTCGGCCAGGTAGGACGTGACGGCTCCCGTGACCTGCTGCACGTTGGCGTCCTGCTCGGGGTCGGTGGTGTCGGGCTCTGGGAACGCACCGCTCGGATAGGACGCCAGCTCCTCGTGCACGGCGCCCGGGTCGAGCCCGGCGCTGTCCACGACCCACGCCGGATCCGGACCGCGAGGCCCCAGGTTCGTCGGGGTCTCGGGGCCCTGGGACCAGAACCCGAAGAGCCACAGCGACGACTGGATCGTCATCCACCCGAAGAACGCGACCGCGAGCACCAGGTACCCCATCCACCGGCCGAAGATCGCCGCGAGCAGCACGTACACGCTGCCGATGAACAGGATGAACCCGGCGATCGTGACGCCGGCGCCCTTCCACAAGACGTCGCAGTCGACGGCGAAGCTCAGGCAGGAGTGCTGCTCCATCTACGGGTCCCTCGGGTTGAATGGCGCGGAAAGGGCCGCGTTCGCCGCGATCGCGGCATCGGAGGCTTCCTTGTTGAGGCACACGTTGTCCTCGATCGGCACGTTCTGCGAGCTCATCTCGACCAGGTAGAGCACCAGGTCGTTGATCTGCTGGTCGGTCAGCGCGCCCGAGTAGCGGATGCTCCACGAGGGCATCGCGTTGCGCCCCTCGTTGAGCACCTGATAGATGTCGTCGACGGTGAAGATGCTGGAGTGCCCGGTGTTCGGGCCGCCGCAGATCGTCGTGAGGTCCGGCGGGTACGCGTAGGTCGGGTTGCCGCTCGCGTCCAGGGCGTTGATCACGCCGCCCTTGAGCTCGTTGCCGTGGCAGCGCGTGCACCCGACCCCGAGCTGGTTCTCCTCGGTGAAGGGATTGACGGCCTTCTCGCCGCGCGCGACCGACTCGGTCTTCAGCGACTCTTCCTGACTGAGGTTGCGTCCGGGCTCGAGCAGCCACTGGACGGGGAACCACAGCACGAAGAACGTGACCAGCACGACACCCCAGCCCTGCAGCTTGTGCAGCAGGGGCGTCTCGAGCGCCTGGTCGGAGGGACCGGGGCGCATCGTCGCCGGGATCTCCGCCGCGTCCCCCTTCGAGCGATGGCGCAACGCGGACACCGCGATGAACCCGATCACGAGCACGGCGCCCGCCACGATCAGGGCGATGCCGGCGACGTTGGTTTCGGCGATCATCGCTGGTTGCGTCTCCTAGCCGGTCGCCACACAGTAGGGGCCCTCTTGGGGCTGGTCGGTCGTGTTGGTGTCTCGTGGCGGACCGAGGATGGGCTTGGCGGTGTCGACCCACACGTTGCCGTCGATGATCTCCACCTGGAACCGATCGAGGCCGCGCGGCGCCGGACCCAGCTTGTACTCCCCGGCCTGGTTGTACTTCGAGCCGTGACACGGGCACTCGAACCACTGCGAGGACGCGCAGAACGGGACGCGGCACCCCAGGTGCACGCAGCGCTGGTACAGGGGCATGATGCCCTCGGCCGTGACGCCCTCTTCCGGATAGTTGGCGGACCCCGTGCCGGGCGTGCCCTCCCACGGCACCACGTAGAAGCGCCCGGCGCCCACGTAGACGTAGCCGGTCTCGGCGATCTGCGCCTTGATGTCGCCGAGCGGTCCCGCGTTGATCTTGGACCCGAACCCACCCTTGAGGTTCGGCCACAGGAACGCGATCGTGCCCAGCCCGAACTCGGCGCCGAAGAGCATGACCGAGGACAGCAAGGCGCGTCGCTGGAAGTCGCGGCGGCTGATCGTGCCCCCCTTGGGCGCCTTGGTCTCGTCGACGGCCTCCTGCTTCGTCGCGCGGTTGCGACGCGCGTAGCCGGTGATGAAGTAGATCAGGAACAGGTCGGCGAGCACGACCGCGATCAGGATCGCGAGGGTGCCATTGGTGATCGCGATGACGCTCACAGTTCGAAGAACACCCCCTGCGCCCACGGCCACACCCAGTTGTACCCGGGGCCGCGGAAGAACGAGCCGATGATCGTCAGGACCGCCCCGAACATGAACAGCAGCGTGAACATCGTGATCGCCACCTTGCGGTCGCCGGGCTTCACGCTCGGGTTGCGATCGACGTAGGGGACCGCCGCCAGGCCCACGAGGATGAAGGTCGGGATCGTGATGCCGGCCACCATCGGGTGGAAGTAGCGGAGCAGCTCCTGCAGCCCGAGGAAGTACCACGGTGCCTTCGAGGGGTTCGGCGTGAGGTTCGGGTTCGCCAGTTCGCGCAGCGGCGCGTTGATCAGCGACGAGAACACGAGCATGCCGGCGAACAGGATCAGCATCGCGATGAACTCTTCCAGCAGGAAGTGCGGCCAGGTGTGCACGCGATCGCCCTGCACCCGCTCGACACGCTGGATGCCTTCCGGCGGGACGAGCGCGAGGAGGCGGTGCTTGTCCTCGGCACCCTTCTTGGGCGTCGGGAGGTTGCCGGTGGGCAGCGGCGCCTCCCGGCGAGCGGTGGTCGCCGGCCCCGCGACGGCGACCGCGGCCCCGACGGGAGCCGCCGCCGCTGCTGCCGCGGGGACGGCCTCCGCTGCGGGGGCGGCAGCCGCGGCAGCAGGTGCCGCGGTGCGAGCCTCCGCGGCGTGCTTGGCCGCCTCGTCGGGGTTCGCGGCGCGGTAGGAGCGGATCGCCTTGGAGCGGGCGCGGCCCTCGGCGATGCGCCGCTCGGTGCCGGCCGCCAGCTCGGCGTCCAGCGCCTGCTGGTAGACCTCGACGTCTTTGGGGGACTCTTCCCAGCTCATGCGCGCTCCTTACAGCGGTCCCGAGATGCCGCCGTCCTTGCGGATCCGCCAGAAGTGGACCGCGAGGAACAGCACCATGACGAACGGAAGGCCCAGGACGTGCAGCACGTACCAGCGCAGCAACGTGTTGGGGGCGACGATCGCGCCGCCGAGCAGCAGGAAGTTCGCTTGCTTGGCGATGAACGGGGAGTAGCCGGCGAGCGAGGTTCCCACCGTGACCGCCCAGATCGCGAGCTGGTCCCACGGCAGCAGGTAGCCGGTGAACGACAGGCCGAGTGTCAGGAACAGCAGCACGACGCCGACGACCCAGTTGAACTCGCGCGGCGGCTTGTACGCGCCGGTGTAGAACACGCGCGCCATGTGCAGCGTGACCGACAGCACCATCAGGTGCGCGCCCCATCGGTGCAGGTTGCGCATCAGGTCGCCGAAGAACACCGACGTACGGATGATCTGCATGTCGGTGTACGCCTGTGCGCCGCCGATGTCGGCCATCGGGCGGTAGAAGAACATCAGGAAGATGCCGGTCAGCGTCAGCAGGATGAACAGGAAGAACGACAGCCCGCCCAGGCAGAACGTGTAGGTCAGCTTCAGGCCGTGGCGCTTGACCTTCGTGGGGTGCAAGTGCCACAGCACGTTGTTCATCGTCGCCAGTGCCCGGTCGCGCGAGGTGTCCTTGAAGCCCTTGCGGTAGATCGATCCGGGCCGGAAGATCGACTTCCAGACCTCGGATTCCCGCAGGTTCGGCGGCTGGATCTTCGCCACGTTCCCGTGTCTCCCTCGTCGTTGGTTCGTTGCGCCCTAGGCCGAAGCGGCCTGCGACGTCGGTACATCGGCCATCGCGCGCCTGCCGCCCGAGCCCTCGGGCAGTCGCGCATAGTACAGGGTGTCGGTGGGGCACCGCTCGACGCACACGGAGCAGCGCGTACACGCGGTGTCATCGACCACGAACAACGCGGTGGCGCCGCTCACCTCGGCGGCCACGGCATCCTCGTCCGCGCCCTGGACGATGTCGGTCGACATCATCCAGATGCAGTTCCACGGGCACACGTCTTCGCACGCGCGGCACAGGATGCAATTGTCCGGATCGAGCATGAGGTGCTTCGGCGACTTCACGCCCTGGGCCAGCCACGCCGCGTCGACGGTCTCCACGATGTAGTCGTCGTGGATGTCGACCTCGGTCTTGGTGAAGGGCATCGGGGCTCCTAGCGGTACCCACCGCTCGGGCGCGAGCCGGCGTCGCTGCCGCGCAGCTTGCGGCGCCAGTTCTGCAGCGACGCGGAAACGACCAGTATCAGGATGAACGGCACGGTGGTCAGACCCATCGCGATCGCATCGCGCACCATGAGGTATCCCTCGCTCGACAGCGGATCGGTGATCCCTGTGCCGAAGGGCTGCTGCAGGAACGCCTCGACGTCCGTCGGGCCGGCCCAGCCGATCTTCTGTTCCGCGAAGTACATCCAGAACGAGGGCATGATCGACGTCGATATCAGCAGGAAGAACGTCAGCGCCAGCGAGAAGAGCACCGCGTTGGTCCAGGTCCACTCGAAGGCCTTGAGGAACGCTTCGACCCGGGCCTTGAGCCCGTGTGTTCGTTCCTTCATCCGGGACTTCGTGGCGACGTCGATCTGACTCATACGCTCGTCCGTTCCGTGGGCGGCCGAATCATAGCAACATGGCCCCCCGCCTCCGCGACGCCTCGACGCGGGATCGGCGGGTCGGGCGCGCACACTATGACGGGCGTCGAGCCTGCGAGACAACCCGTGCAGGTGGGGGTGGGTGGCCCATCGCCGACGCCCGTCGCGGACCTACACTTGCGCGCGAACCGTCCCCACAAAGGACCTCGTGATGATCGCCGATGTCGATGCCTCGCTCGCTCAGTGGTGGGGTCCGCTGCTCGCGTTCGCGGCGGGGTTGATCTCGTTCGCGAGCCCGTGCGTGTTGCCGTTGGTGCCCGGCTACCTGTCGTTCGTGATGGGTGAGTCGATCGTGGACGACGAACACCCTCCCCGGCGCAACCTTGCGCCCGTGCTGCTGTTCGTCGGCGGGTTCACGCTGGTCTTCTCCCTGTACGGGGCGTTCGCCTCGACGTTCGTCAGCGTCTTCAAGGGCAGACCGGGGCAGGTGGTCGCCGGGATCGTCGTCGTGGCCCTCGGAGGGTTGATGATCGGCTTCGCGTTGCGCCGTGGCTCGATCCGGCTGTACGCGGAACGACGACCCTTCCTCGGCCGGGTCAAGCCGGGCACCGCCGGGGCCTTCCCGTTGGGGATGGCCTTCGCCGCGGGGTGGACGCCGTGCATCGGCCCGACCCTGGGCGCGATCGTCGTGCTGGCCGCGAGCGGCTCGGCGGCCCGCGGGGCGTTCCTCCTGGTGTGCTACTCGCTGGGTCTCGGGGTGCCGTTCATCGCGATCGGGCTTGGTGCGCAATGGTTCACGAGCTCGACCGCATGGGTGAAGCGCCACTACACCGCGATCGCCGTGGCCTCCGGGTCCGTGCTGGTCGTGATCGGAGTGATGATCGCGACCGGCGAGTTCACCCGCCGGGTGGCCCCGCTGGTGCGCTTCGCGCCCGGGCTGTGAGCGGGGCGCCGCGGGGCCGCCTGTAGCATCGGGGGCGCCGATGTCTGCATCCGACGGCCCCCGATCCTCACTCAGCCGCTCCGTGGCCTTGGTGTGGCGGACCCTGCGCTCCATGCGGACGGCCCTGATCCTGCTGCTGATGCTCGCGGCGGCCTCGGTCGTCGGCTCGTTGATCCCGCAGATCCCCAACAGCCCCGAGCGGGTGGCGGCCTACGAGCTCGACCACGCGACGTGGGGCAGCGTGTTCCGCGCCTCGGGGTTCTTCGACGTCTTCGGATCGTGGTGGTTCGCGCTCATCACCGCGCTGCTGTTCGTGTCGCTGGTGGCATGCCTGCTGCCACGATCGAGGGCGCTGATCCGCGCGGCGCGGCAGCGACCGATCCAGGCCCGCGAGCTGGACGGCTTCCCCTCCTACGTGCGCACGCGGGTTCCGGCTGGTCCCGCAACCGTTACCGCGGAGGCAGCGAAGCTACTGCGCCGGAAGCGATACCGGGTTGCCGTGCAGGACGACGTGTCGGTCGCCGGCGAGAAGGGATCTCTTCGCGAGATCGGGAGTCTGGCCTTCCACTGGGCGTTCCTGCTGCTGCTGGTCGCGATCATCATCGGCAAGGGAACCGGCTACGTGGGGCACGCGACGATCGTGGAAGGCGAGACCTGGACCGACGCCGAGCTGAACTACGACGGGGATCTGCGGACGGGGCGCTTCTTCCGCGGCGCTTTCTCGGGCACGGGCATCACGCTGGTGGACTACGAAGACGCCTACCGCGACACGGGCATCCCGATGGACTTCCAGTCCCGCATCCGGCTGCTGAACCCCGACGGCAGCTTCGCGCGCGAGGCCGACGTGCGGATCAATCACCCGGCCGTGTTCAACGGGATCCGCATCTATCAGTACGGCTTCGGGTGGGCCGCGGTCGTCCGGGTCGCCGAGGGTGCGCGCGTGCTGTTCGACGGCCCGGTCGTGATGGGGCAGGATCCGCTGCCCGACCAGAACCCGCTGGCGACGCCGTGGATCGGTGTCGTGAAGCTCACCTCCCTTCGCCCCCAGCAAGCGATCGTCTTGGAGCTGTTCCCGGACGCCGAGGCGTACTTCAGGAGCCTGCAGACCGGGGTGGCACAACCGATGACGGAGGCCAACGCCCCCTTCATGCGCTACCAGGTTTGGGAGGGCAAGCTGCTGGACGCCTCTCGCGCGGGCCTGGACACCCGCTTCATGCGCGCCACGACCTCGGGCCTGATCGGGCAGGGGTGGAGCGTGGATGTCGATGCCGGGTGCGCGATCTCGGGGCCCGGCGACGCGGTCCCGGCGTCGCTGGAAGGCATCTCGTGTCCCGACGGCGCGGCGCCGGACGCGCTCACGATGTCGTTCCCGGCCCTGCGTCAGTACTCGCGCCTGCAGATCTCGCACGACGCGACGGTTCCCTACGTGCTGGCGGCCGCTATCCTCATCGTCGTGGGCCTGCTGCCCGCGCTGTACGTGTCGCGGCGCAAGGTGTGGGTTCGCGCACGGCCCGACGACACCGGGTCGATCGTGGATATCGGGGGGTTCGCGCTGCAGCGGAAAGATCGGTTCGACGAGGAATTCGCGACCCTCGTGGACGCCGTCGTCCGCGCGAGCGGCGGCACCGTCGACCGCGATCCACAGGAGGTCGGTTCCCCGTGACCACGGCGCAGTGGGCCCGGCTGTCGAGCGACGCATTCAACGCGGCGCTGTTCGGCTACATCGCGGCGATGATCGTCTCGTTCGCGTACCTGGCGTTCCGCAAGGGATGGCTGCACACGGCGGCTACCGCGATCGGCATCGGGGCCTTGGTGGCGAACGCGATCTCGATCGTGGCGCGCGGTGCCGCCGCCGAGCGCACCCCGTGGGGCAACATGTACGAGTACTCGGCGCTGCTCACCTTCTTGATGGTGCTCGGCTACCTGTGGATCGTCGAGGCGCGTGCGAAGGTCCGGACGGTCGGCGGGTTCGTTTACGGACTTGCCGTGATCACGATGGCGATGGCCGTGTCCTTCTTCTACGTCGGACCGACGGCGCTGATGCCGGCGCTGAACTCCTACTGGCGACAGATCCACGTGACGTCGATGATCGTGGCGTCGTCGTTGCTGGGTGTTGGGTGCCTGTTCACCGTGGTCTACCTGTTGAAACTGAGCGGTGAGCGCCGCACGGCGTCCCGGCTTCAGACACAGGCGCCCCCGCCGATCATGGGCGGATCCATCGCCTCGGACCCGTCCGCCCCGCCGGACTTCGCCGAGGGAGCGGACGAGCCCGTGGGCGCATCGGCCGCGTCGCGGCGCGTCGGCCTGCCGTCCTCGGCCACGCTCGACGGCCTCGCCTACCGGTTCATCCGGTTCGGCTTTCCGGTGTGGACCTTCGGAGTGATCTGCGGCGCGATCTGGGCGCAGCAGACCTGGGGCCGGTACTGGGGCTGGGACCCGAAGGAGACGTGGTCGTTCATCACGTGGGTGGTCTTCGCGGGGTACCTCCACGCGCGGGCGACGGCCGGTTGGAGGGGAACGCGCGCGGCGGTGGTGGCGTTGATCGGGTTCGTCTCGCTGCTCGTCACGTACTACGCCGTGAACCTGTGGATCGCCGGGCTCCACAGCTACGCGAAATGATCTCGCGCGACGCGCCCTGCGCGTGCCCGAACCGGGTACGCACGGTGGTACATTCCTGCCGGCCTGCGCCCCGAGGCGCGGCAACCGAACGATGAGGGGCAACGTGCGCAAGAGGCTTCTGTGGGTCGGCGGGCTCATGCTGCTTGCCACGCTGCTTGCCGCCTGTGGCAAGGACCTGCCCCAGAACACGTTCGATCCGGCCGGGCCGACCGCGCAATCGGAGAAAGACGTCCTGATGCTGCCCCTGGCGATCGCGGGGATCATCTTCGTGCTGGTCGAGGGTGGGATCCTGCTGATCGCGATCAAGTACCGGCACCGCAAGGGCCGCGAGCGCATGCCCCAGCAGCTCCACGGCAACACGCGGCTGGAGATCGGCTGGACGATCGCGCCGGCGGTGTTGCTCGCGATCGTGGTCGTGCCCGCCGTGTCCTTGATCTGGTCCCTGGCCGAGCGCCCGCCGGACGCGATGCAGGTCAATGTCCAGGGCTTCCAGTGGTGGTGGGGATTCCAGTACCTGGACGAGGACATGCAGGTCGACTACGACCCCAAAGGTCCGATCACGACCGCCAACGTGCTGGTGATCCCCGCCGACACGACGATCGATCTGTCGTTGGAGGCGGCCGGGGGACTGATCGGCGGCGAGAACCCCGACCACGTGGTGATCCACTCGTTCTGGGCGCCGCGATTGTTCGGCAAGCAGGACGTGGTGCCCGGACTCGCCGGCGAGGGCAACCACATCGTGTTCTCGGCCTGGGAGCCGGGCACCTACTACGGCCAATGCGCGGAGTTCTGCGGCTTGCAACACGGGATGATGAAGTTCCGGATTGTCGCGCTGAACGACACCGATTGGCGGGCCTGGGTCGCGAACCAGAAGCTGCCGGCGAACGAGCCGACCGACGTGCTCGCGGCCCAGGGCATGGATCTGTTCCTGGGCACGAACGGCCAGGGGGGGCAGTGCATCGCCTGTCACGCGATCGGCGGCACGGAGGCGGGCAGTCCCGCCGGGCCGAACCTCACGAGGTTCGCCGACGCGACGCATGAGTGCTTCGCCGGGTGCGACTTCGAGACCTTCAACCCCGATGGCACGCCCAACGCCGAGGCGCTCGCCGCATGGCTGCGCGACCCCAACGCCGTGAAGATGGGCGCCAAGATGCCCAACTACAACCTCAGTGAGGAGGAGATCGATGCCTTGGTCGCCTACCTCTACACCCTGTCGTAGGAGAGACGTCGAACGATGGCTAGCGTGACCGTACCGGCCTCCAGGGGCCTCCTTCGCCGTCCGATGGCGACCACCGGCTGGTGGAGCTGGTTCACGACGGTGGATCACAAGAAGATCGGGCTCTTGTACGGCGTGTCGTCGTTCGTGTTCTTCATCGTCGGTGGGGTCGAGGCGCTGCTGATCCGCTCGCAGCTCGCGCAGCCCAACGGCACGTTGCTGAACGCGGAGCAGTACAACCAGGTCTTCACGATGCACGCGTTGACGATGGTGTTCCTGTTCGTGATGCCGATGTCGGCGGCGTTCTTCAACTACCTGATCCCGCTGATGATCGGCGCGCGCGACGTCGCGTTCCCCCGGCTCAACGCGCTGTCGTTTTGGCTCTTCCTGTTCGGGGCCCTGTTCCTGAACTCGAGCTGGTTCCTGGGCGGCGCCCCCGACGGCGGTTGGTTCGCGTACCCGCCGAACTCGATCGTGAGCCCCGGCGACGGGATGACGTACTACGCGCTCGGTCTGCTGATCACCGGCATCGCTTCGACCGTCGGGGCGATCAACCTCGCGATCACCGTCATCAACATGCGAGCGCCCGGCATGTCGATGTTCCGCATGCCGGTGTTCGTGTGGATGGGGCTGGTCGTGCAGTTCCTGCTGGCGTTCTCGCTGCCGATCATCACCGTGGCGTTGTTCCAGATGTTGTTCGACCGTCGCTGGGACACGGCGTTCTTCGATCCGTCGCGCGGCGGCGAGCCGCTGCTGTGGCAACACATGTTCTGGCTGTTCGGCCACCCCGAGGTCTATATCCTGATCCTGCCCGCGTTCGGCATCATCAGCGAGATCCTGCCGGTGTTCAGCCGCAAGCCCTTGTTCGGCTACCAGTTCGTGGTGTTCAGCGGCATCTCGATCGGATTCATCGGCTTCGGCGTGTGGGTGCACCACATGTTCGCGGCCGGCTTGGGGCCGGTGGCCAACACCGCGTTCGGGATCACGACCGCGATCATCGCGATCCCGACCGGGATCAAGATCTTCAATTGGATGGGCACGATGTACGGCGGTGACCTGCGGTTCAAGACGCCGATGCTGTACGCGGTCGGCGCGGTGGCGATGTTCGTGATCGGCGGGCTGTCGGGCGTGACCCACTCGATCGTGCCCTCGGACTACCAACAGACCGACACCTACTACATCGTCGCGCACTTTCACTACGTGCTGTTCGGCGGGGCGATCTTCGGCCTGTTCGGCGGCATGTACTTCTGGTGGCCGAAGGTGTTCGGTCGGCTGCTGAACGAGCGCTGGGGCAAGGTGCAGTTCTGGATCACCCTGGTGGGCTTCAACCTGGCGTTCGGCCCGATGCACATCCTGGGCATGGGCGGCATGATCCGTCGCGAGTACACGTATCCTGAGTCGCTCGGACTCACGATGTGGAACCAGATGTCGACGGTCGGCGCGTTCTTGATCGCGCTCGCCGTGACGATGTTCATCATCAACGTTGTGCGCACCCAGATGAAGCCCGCGGGACTCATCGACGAGGATCCGTGGGACGCGCGCACGCTCGAATGGACCACGTCGTGCCCGCCGCCGGTGTACAACTTCGCCGAGGTCCCCACCGTGCACGCGCTGGACGAGTTCTGGCACCGCAAGTACGTCGAGGACCAGGAGGGTCGCCTCGTGCGCGTGCCGGCTGGCGCGTCCGACGCCGCGCCGCCGTCGGGCGACGGCCACGGCATCCATCT
>DATECH010000059.1:0-3561 GCA_035287005.1 Actinomycetota bacterium
CGGGATATCGACCCGTCGGACATCGGTGCACGATGCGCGTGCGCGATGCCCGAACGGGTGTAGCGTCACGGTCCCGCCATGAACGAACCCTCCCCTATGCCCGTGCAGGAGCAGGTCGATCAGGACCCCGAACTGCCGACCCTCCAGGCCCAGCTCGTCGTGTTCGCACGCGAGGTCGGCCAGTTGTACGCGGCGGAGCGCACGCGCAGCCGCGAGCTCCAGCAGGCGCTGGATGAGATCCGTGACACCTACGTCGCCACGATGACCTCGTTCGCGCAGGTCGTGGAGGCCAAGGACCGGACCACGGCGGGGCACCTCGATCGCACGCAGCGCCTCGGGATGGCGATCGCCGGAGCAGTGGATCCTGCCCTCGCGTCCCTGCCGGAGACTGGCTACGGCTTCTTCCTGCACGACATCGGAAAGGTCGGCATCCCCGAGCACATTTTGTGCAAGCCTGCCGCGC
This sequence comes from Actinomycetota bacterium, assembly GCA_035287005.1. Classification (GTDB taxonomy): domain Bacteria; phylum Actinomycetota; class UBA4738; order UBA4738; family HRBIN12; genus AC-51. The sequence goes on from DATECH010000059.1 coordinate 464, forward strand.
TCGACCAGAACGAGTGGGCCATCATGCGGGAGCATCCGACGATCGGTGCCCACATCGTGGAGCCGATCCGGTTCCTGGCGGGCGCCGTGGACATCGTGCGTTCGCACCACGAGCGTTGGGACGGAACCGGGTATCCGATGGGGCTTCGCCGCGAGCAGATCCCGCTCGCCGCGCGCGTCTTCGCCATCGCGGACTCGTTCGACGCGATGACCAACGATCGTCCCTATCGAGCCGCCATGCCAACGGATGCCGCGATCGACGAGATCGTCGCCGGCGCCGGGACGCAGTTCGACCCCGACGTGGTCGAGGTCTTCCTCGACCTGGTCGAGCGGGATCCTGTCGTGCTGGGATCGGCGCCGGCCACCGTCGAGCGCGCCAGCTGACGTCGCCGTCGTCGCGCTCCACTAGGCTCCCCACCGATGTCTCCCGTGCCGCTCGTACAGGTCGTGCGCTCCGGTGTGGTGGAGTCGGTGCACCTGGGCGACGTCGCCGTGTGCGATGCATCCGGCCGGCTGCTGGCGCACGCCGGCGATCCCAATCGCGTCGTGTTCGCGCGCTCATGCATGAAACCGGTGCAGGCCGCCGTCTCGCTGGCCGCGATCGGCACGGACGTGCGGCTGACCGATCGCCACGTCGCCGTGATGTGCTCGTCACACAACGGCGAGCCGTCGCACATCGGGGCGGTGCGCGAGCTGCTCGCCCGAGGAGGTGTCCCGGAAACAGCGCTTCGCACCCCCGCGGCCCGCCCCATGGATCCCGACGCCGCGGCGGCCGTGCGAACCCCCAAGCCGGTGTTCCACGACTGCAGCGGGAATCACGCGGGGATGCTGGTGGCCAGCTGCGAGGCAGGGTGGCCGCTGGAGACGTATCGTGCCCGCTCCCACCCACACCATCGACGGATGCTTCCGCTCGTGCGGGCCCTCACGGACGCCGAGCCGGTCCAGGGCGTCGACGGCTGCGGGATCCCGGTGCACGCACTGCCGCTTCGCGCGCTCGCGACGATGTATGCGCGGCTCGCCGAGCCCTCCGCACTCCCCGACGCGCCGTTCCTGGCCCGGGCGGTCGAGGCGATGCGGGCTCGGCCCTACCTGGTCGGCGGGCGCGGGCGCGAGGACACCGCGATCATGCAGGCGACCCCCGACATCGTCGCGAAAGAGGGCGCCGAGGCCCTGAACTGCGCGTTCTCCAGCGGCGCAGGCATCGGCATCGCGGTGAAGGTGGCCGACGGGGGTTATCGGGCCGTCGGGCCGGCCACGATCGCGGTCCTGGACTCGCTCGGCCTGCTGACGCCCGCCGCTCGCCGCTCGCTGTCGCCATGGTCGCGCCCGACGGTGCTCGGCGGGGCTCGCCCGGTGGGCCGGCTCGAACCGATCGTCACTCTTTCGCGCGAACCCGCGTAGCATCGGTATCGATGAACGAGCAGCCTCGTGCCGCGGTGCTGTCCGTGCACACCTCGCCGGTCGACCAGCCGGGGACCGGGGATTCCGGCGGCATGAACGTGTACATCCGAGCGGTCGCGACCCGACTGCAGGATCGCGGGATCGACGTCGATCTGTTCACCCGATGCCGTGGCGGCGAGGACCACGAGACCAAGCACCTCACCTCGCACGCGCACGTGGTCGCGATCAAGGCCGGTCCGTGCGCACCGATCCCGAAGGCCGAGCTCCCGCGCTACCTGCCGGAGTTCCTCGGCGGCGTGATCCGCCACGCGAAGACCAACGGCCAGCATTACGACGTCGTCCACAGCCACTACTGGCTGTCGGGATGGGTCGGCGACGCCGTGCGGCAGCTGTGGGGCGTGCCGCTCGTGTCGTCGTTCCACACGCTCGGCAAGGTCAAGAACTACTCACTCGCGCGCGGCGAGGCAATGGAGTCCCAGGTCCGGATCGACGGCGAGTCCCGGGTGATCGCCGCCTCGGATCGGATCCTTGCGCCCACGCCCGCCGAGGCCGGGCAGCTGGTCGGGCTCTACCGAGCCGATCCCGCGCACATCCGGCTCGTGCCGCCCGGCGTCGACCACCTCGTGTTCACTCCGCGCGACCGCGAGCATGCCCGAGAGCGCCTCTACCTGAAGGGTCTGCGGCTGGCGCTGTTCGTCGGCCGCCTGCAAACGCACAAGGGGCCCGATATCGCGATCCGCACGATCGCGGAGGCGCTCGCGAGCGACCCGGCGGCCTCGCGCGACCTGCAGCTCGCCATCGTCGGTGGTCCCAGCGGCACGGACGTCGGGGAGATCGCGCGACTCATGGATCTTGCGACGGCGCTCGGCGTTGCCGACCGCGTGATGCTGTTCCCGCCCCAGCCCCAGGAGCGGCTCGCCGACTTCTATGCCGCCGCCGACGTCGTGCTCGTACCGTCGCGGTCAGAGTCGTTCGGGCTCGTGGCGCTCGAGGCACAGACGTGCGGCACCCCGGTGGTGGCGGCGCGCGTCGGCGGGCTGCCGTTCGTCGTCGACCACGAGCGGACGGGGTTCCTGGTGGAAGGCCACGACCCCGGCGAGCACGCTGCGCGCATGCTGGAGCTGCTGCGTGATCCGCCGCTGCAACAGGAGATGGGCCGGCACGCCGCGCGCCGCGCGCTTCGGTTCACGTGGGATGTGACGGCCGACGAGGTCGCGCGCGTCTATCGCGAACTGCTCGCGCGCTGACGGGCGCACAGCGGGCCAGATGTCGCATCGCCGCAGGTCACCGGCACCCGAACTTGTCACTCTTTCTCCCGAGTCTCTGACCTGCATATATGCCCCGTGAGCTGCGGGAACGCCAGCTTGACCGCGCTCGGTGTCGTCGGTACATTGCGCTTCGCTCCGAGCGGCCGGAAGGTCGGGAGGAGAGACCGGACGAAGCGCCGGAACGCGACGGAGGGTGGCGACACCCGCCGGGAGGAACGGGCGCTGACGGGGATCCGGAAGGGCAGAGAGGCCGCAAGGTCACTTAGCCGGGATGGATCCCCACGCCGGGGAGGGCCGCAAGGTTCGAACCGGCACCCGATCGGACAGGCCGCAAGGTCGGCCGGTCGGGGGTCCGCCGCCTGAGGGCGCGGACCGGCCGCGAGGTCGGTGCGCGAACCACGGGCCCGCCGGACGGCCGCAAGGCCGGTCG
>DATECH010000060.1:0-13084 GCA_035287005.1 Actinomycetota bacterium
ACGACCGAGCGAACAGCTCGGTGGCCTCGAACGCCGGCGTCTCCACGTAGCGGTAGCCGTACACCCTCGCCAGCTCGGCCGCCCGGTCGTAGAGCGCGCGCATCCGCCCGCCCGCGGGCGGCAAGAGATCCTGCGTGCCGCGGCTCGGCGCAAGCTCCATCAGCGCACCTCCCGCAGGTAGGGGTTGGCGACGCGCTCCCGGCCGACGGTCGTTTCCGGACCGTGCCCGGGCAGCACCCGGAACTCGTCGGGAAGGGTGAGGAACCGGATCAGCGACGAGCGCATCGCCGCCGGATCGGAGTTGGTGAAGTCCGATCTCCCGATCGTGCCCGCGAACACCAGATCGCCGGTGCACACGATCCCCTCCCCGCCCACCCGGAAGGTCGAGGACCCCGGCGTGTGGCCGGGGGTGTGCAACACCTCGATCGAGAACCCGGCCAGCTCGAGCACATCGCCGTCGACGAAGGTGCGGAGGTCCTGCACGGGGTCGAGCTCGACCGGCCCCATGCCCCCCCAGCCCTCGTAGTCGGCGAACGCGGGCAGGTCGTCGGGGTGCACGTAGACGGGCACGGCGCCGGCGAACGAGCCCGCGGACTGGGCGTGGTCGACGTGGCCGTGGGTCAACACCACTGCCTCGAGTCGCCTGCCCGCGCGATCGAGGATGGCTCGCAGGGCATCCGGCTCGAACCCGGGGTCGATCGCAACGACACCGTCGGTATCGTCCGCAGCCAGGAGCCAGCAGTTCGTCCCGTAGGGATTGCGATCGAAGACGTCGAGGTACATGAAGGCGTCATGCTACCGGAGGGGTCGGCGCCGCCGGAGTCAGCCGAGCACCGCGTCGGCCTCGATCTCGACCTTCCACCGTGGATCGATCAGCGCCGACACCACCACCATCGTGCTTGCGGGCCGGATCTGACCGAACACTTCCCCGTGCACTCTGCCGATCACCTCCGCGTCGGCGGGGTCGGTGAGGAAGGTCCGGGTGCGCACGACATCCTGCGGGCGGCCGCCCGCCTCGGCGAGCGCAGCCAGGATGATCTCGAAGCATCGCCGGGCCTGCACCGCCGGGTCGGGATCGACCTCGCCGTCGGGCCGCACGGGTGCGGTGCCGGCGACCCAGACGCGATCGTCGACCCGGACGGCCCTGCTGAACCCGACGACCGGCTCCCACGGGGACCCGGAGGAGATGTTGCGGCGTTCGCTCACGGCGCCTCGGAGTCGAGCAAGATCGTGAAGGGACCGTCGTTCACCAGCTCGACCGCCATCTCGGCGCCGAACACACCTCGGCCCACCGTCACTCCCGCGGCCTCGAGCTCGAGTGCGAACCGCTCCACCAGCTCCGCCGCGCGGGTTGGCTCCGCCGCGCCGATGAAGGACGGCCGCCGGCCCCTGCGTGTATCGCCGAACAGCGTGAACTGCGACACGACAAGTGCTTCGCCCCCCACCGAAGCAAGATCGACGTTGGTCTTGCCATCGTCGTCACGAAAGATCCGTAGCCCCACGACCTTGGCGGCAAGCTGCTGCGCCTGGGCCTGCGTGTCGTCGTGCCCGACTCCCACGAGCAGGAGATAGCCCGCTTGGATGGACGACACGACAGCGCCGTCGACCGTCACGCTTGCGCGTGTGACCCGCTGCACGACGAGCCGCACTAGGAGGGAACCACCCGGTACGCGTCGTAGACGCCGTCGATCCGTTTCACGGTCGCAAGGATCGAGGACAGGTGGGTGATGTCGGCCAGCTCGAAGGCGAAGCGCAGTCGAGTGATGCGATCGCGCCCCGTGGTGGAGTTGGCCGACAGGATGTTCACGTGCTGGTCGGACAGCACGGTCGCGATGTCGGACAGCAGCCTCGTGCGATCGAGCGCCTCGACCTGGATCGCCACGACGAACGACGTCGACTTCCCCTCAGACCAGGAAACTTCGATCATCCGTTCGGGCTCGCGCCGCAGCGTCTTGACGTTCGGGCAATCCGTGCGGTGCACGCTGACTCCCTGCCCCCGTGTCACGAACCCGACGATCCCGTCACCGGGCACCGGCGTGCAGCAGCGTCCGAGCTTGACCCACACGTCCGGTAGCCCCTTCACCATCACGCCGTGCGAGACGTCCTCGCGGCGCGATATCCGCACCGGGCGCGCCAGCGGCACGTCATCGGTCACGTCCTCGTCACCGCTGCCGCTCACGACGCGGGCGAGGCGCGCAACCACCGACTGGGGCGACACATGTCCCTCGCCGACCGCGACATACAGCGCGTCGAGATCCGGGTATTTCAGGTCGGCGACGACCTGCTCCATCACCTCGTCGGTCGCGAGGCGCTTGAAGGGCAGGTTCTGCTTGCGCATCTGGCGCTGCAGCAGTTCACGACCCTGATCGAGCGCGTCTTCCCGGCGCCCGCGCGCGAACCACTGCCGGATCTTGTTGCGAGCACGAGGCGTCGCGACGAACTGCAGCCAGTCCTGGCTCGGACCCTCGCCCTGCGCCTTGGAGGTTAGGATCTCGACCGAATCGCCGGTGCGCAGCTCGTAGTCAAGCGGTACGAGCTTGCCGTTGACCTTCGCCCCGATCGTGCGGTGCCCGACCTCGGTGTGGATCGTGTATGCGAAGTCCACCGGGGTCGCACCCTGCGGCAGGTTCGTGACATCGCCCTTGGGGGTGAACACGAAGACGCGCCCGCCCGACAGGTCGATCCGCAGCCCTTCCATGAACTCGCGAGGGTCGGCCATGTCCTTCAGCCAATCCATCATCTGCCCGAGCCAGGTGAGATCGGCGGACTCCTTCTGCTTGCCACCCTCCTTGTAACGCCAGTGCGCAGCGATCCCGAACTGCGCCGTGCGATGCATATCGCGCGTGCGGATCTGGATCTCGATCGGACGCCCCTGGGGGCCGACGACCGTCGTGTGCAACGACTGGTACATGTTGGCCTTGGGCATCGCGATGTAGTCCTTGAACCGACCCGGCACCGGCTTCCACAAGGAGTGGACCGCGCCGAGCGCCCCGTAGCAGTCTCGCAACGACTCCACCTGGATCCGGATGCCCACGAGGTCGAAGATCTCTTCGAAGTCCTTGCCGCGGATCACCATCTTTTCGTAGATCGAGTACAGGTGCTTCGGACGTCCCTCGACGTCGGCCTTGATGCCCAGCTCCTTCAACTTCTGGCGCAGGGTGTCGGTCAGGTCGTGGATACGCTGCGTCCGCTCGTCGCGCCTGGTCTCCACGAGCTGGGCGATCTCCTTGTAGGGTCCCGGGTGCAGCGTTTTGAACGCGAGGTCCTCCAGCTCCCACTTCATCTGCTGGACGCCGAGGCGGTTGGCGAGCGGGGCGTAGATCTCCAGGGTCTCGGTCGCGACGCGCCGCTGCTTGGCCGGTGGCAGCGCCGACAGTGTGCGCATGTTGTGCAGCCGGTCGGCGAGCTTGATCAGCAACACCCGGATGTCGCCGGCCATCGCCACGATCATCTTGCGGACGTTCTCGGCCTGGGCCAGCTCCCGGGTCTGGAACTGCAGCTTGTCCAGCTTCGTCAGCCCGTCGACGATCTCCGCGACGTCCTGGCCGAACTCGTCTCGGATGCGGTCGAGCGTGACCGCAGTGTCCTCGACCGTGTCGTGGAGCAGCGCCGCCTCCAGCGTCGTAGTGTCGAGTCGCAACTCCGCCAGGATCTGGGCAACGGCGAGCGGATGCTCGATGTAGGGCTCGCCCGACAACCGGAGCTGGCCCTCGTGGGCCTCCTCGGCGACCTGATACGCGGCCTCGAGCGCCTTGAGGTCCCCCTTCGGGTTGTAGGTGCGCACCTTCTTCTGCAACGCTTCGAATCCGGTCGGGGCGCGCTCGGATCTACGGCGTCGTGGCAGCGGGAGTCGGCCTCCGCGCCGTGGCGGTGGCTGGGCGGTACCGACCGTGAGCTCATCGCGGGTATCCACGCCTGCCGGCCAGTCTACGGCCGCGCACGGTCCGGCCGGATGCGGCAAGAGACGTACCCAACTTCGCGTAGAGCGCTGTAGTTCGGATGGGGTGTCTGCCGATACCCCATCGGCAGGACACCGGCGGAGCGCAGACAGGGGGTTCGGGATGGACAGACCGATCGGATTGGCAACGCACCTCGCGGAGGAAGGGCTCGACGAGCGTCGCAGGTACCGGGGTGCGGTGCTGACCGCAGCCGTGCTCGCGCTGCTCTCGCTCGGGTTGTTCCGAACGGCTCCCGCCTTCGCCGCCGACGTGCCGACGGCACTGCGCCACAGCGATCAGCACTTGAAGAGGGTCGACGGTGACGACGAGCAAGGCGGCGCGCTGACGTGGGGCGACGGGACCCGGTGCCGGGAGGGCAACGACCACACGGGCGTCACCAACGGCGGGGGCAAGACCACCGTGAACGGCCAGGACACCGGTCAGGACCACACGGGCGTCACCAACGGCGGCGCCAAGACCACCGTGAACGGCCAGGACACCGGTCAGGACCACACGGGCGTCACCAACGGCGGCGCCAAGACCACCGTGAACGGCCAGGACACCGGTCAGGACCACACCGACCTGACCAACGGCGGGAGCCAGACCACGATGGACGGCCAGCAGACGGGCGAGCAGGCCGACGATGATGACAACGGCTGGGAAAGCGACACGTGGAACGGCGGCGACTGGTAGGACTCGCGGGCAGGTAGGAATCAACGGATCTTGGGGCGAGGCCGCCCCAAGATCCGTTCCGGTTTGAGCTCACCGATCAGCGGCTGGAGTTCGAGGGCGACCACCGCTGCGCTCGGACGGTCCTGGGGTTCGAACTCGAGACAGGCGCCGATCACCGTCGCGAGGGCCGCCGGCGTCTCCTTCGGCAAGGGCCCTTGGGTCCAAGAGAGTTGCGGGAACCGCTCACGCGGCTCCTCGAGGTCGGCGTCGGCATCGCGCGGAAACGGGACCTCGCCCGCGACGGCGTGAAACAGCGTTGCGCCCAGGCCCCACACGTCCGCCCGCGGCCCGATCGGCGCACGCATAGGGTCACTTTGTTCCGGCGCCATATACGCGTCGGTGCCGATCGGCTTGGTGATCGAGGTGGCGTCCGCGAAGGGCCGGGCGACCGACAGGTCGATCAGTCGCGGGGGTATGCCCATGATCACGTTTCGGGGCTTCACGTCCAGGTGCACGACCTGTTCGTTGGCCAGGAAGGCGAGCGCGCTCGCGAGCTGGAAGGCCAGCGGCAGCACCTGCCGCGGCGCCAAGGGGCCGAACCGACGGATCGTCTGTTCGAGCGTCGGGCCATCGAGATGCTCGAGCACCAGGTGGGGTCGCGGGCCTGACAGGACGGCGCCGAAGCCGCGCACGACGACCGGGTGCGCGAGCCGCCGTACCAATCCCGATTCGCGAGCCAGGTGACGAAGGGCCACGGCGTCATCGACCAGGTGCGGGCGCAGGCACTTGGCCACGGCCAACGCATGCAGGTGGTCATCCCAGATCAGGTACGCCTCGTAGTCGCTCCCGCCGCCGAGGCGTTCGAGCGCGATACGGCCGGGCGCGAGCTCGTCACCCTCGACGAAGCCCCAGGCATCCGGGTCGTGGGCGAGCGTCTCCGGCCCGCGGGCGGGTGCAGCCATGCAGGCAGCATCGGTCGCAAGACCGATGCCCTGGAGGATCGTTGCCTCAGTAGTGGATGAGCGTGAACAGGTCGTGACCCTGCAGCTTGTCTCGACCGTGCAGGAAGTCCAGCTCGATCAGGGTCGCGATACCGCACACCTTGCCGCCGACGCGCTCCACGAGGTTGACCGCGGCCCGAGCGGTGCCGCCGGTCGCCAGCACGTCGTCCACGACGAGCACCCGCTCCCCCGAATGCACGGCGTCCTTGTGGATCTCCAGGGTCGCCGACCCGTACTCCAGGGCGTATTCCTCATCGAAGGTGTCGTGCGGAAGCTTTCCCTTCTTGCGCACGGGGATCACGCCGGCACCGAAGTGATAGGCAACGGGCGCGGCAAGGATGAACCCGCGGGCCTCGATGCCAACCACCTTGTCGACGTTGCCCCGCCCGAAGTGCACCACGATCAGGTCGATGATCGTGCTGAAGGCGATCGGGTCGGCGAGCACCGGGGTGATGTCCTTATACACGATGCCCGGCTCGGGGAAGTCGGGCACGTCACGGATCAGGGCTTCGATCTGCTCGATCTGCACGGTCTACCTCCGCTTGCGCTTGGCGGGCTGGCCCTTCTTGTTCCGGGGCTTCGACTTTGGCTTGGGCTTCGAGGATCCAGCGCCCATCCCGGCGGTCGCCCTCGTGGCGGCCGCGTCTGCGGACACGGCGCTCGCCGCGGCGACGGAGCTCGGCGCGGTCTCGCGCTCGCGGCGCGGCTGTGGGCCCTTCGCCTTGCGCACCTGGCGTGCGTGCACGATCGTGAGCACGGGCGCCGCGATGAAGACGGAGGAGTAGGCGCCGATCGCCACGCCGACGAACATCGCGAAGGCGAAGTCCTTCAGCGTCTGGCCGCCGAACAGCAGCAGCGACAGGATCGGCAGCAACACCACGAGGGACGTGTTCACCGAGCGCATGACCGTCTGGTTCAGCGACATGTCCACCACGCCGTCGTACCCGAGCCGCGCGGTGAGCGCCGCCGACTCCGTGTTCTCCTTGACCTTGTCGTAGATCACGACGGTGTCGTACAACGAGAACCCGAGGATCGTCAGGATCGCGATCACCGTCTCCGGGGTGACCTGGCGGCCGACGAGCGCGTACAGCCCCGCGGTGATCACCACGTCGTGCACGAGGGCGACCATAGCCCCGACCGCCATCGCCCACTCGAAGCGCCAGGCGATGTAAATCGCGATGAAGACGATGACGAGCAGCAGGCCGCGCAACGCCTTGCGCGAGATCTGCTGGCCCCATGTGGGTCCGATGTCCTCGACGTTGACGTCCTCGGGGCTGATGCCCGCCTGCTCCGCCAGCTCGCGTACCAGTTGCTGGGAGTTCGGCAAGTCGGTCAGCGTGTCCGTGCGGATCGAGACCTGATCGCCGCCGGACACCAGCTGGATCTCGGCGGTCAGGCCGTAGGCGTCGAGCACGCCCTGGACGTCCTGCGTCGCGACCGGCGTGGTGGGGGTATACGTGAGCTCCGCGCCGCCGACGAAATCGATCGAGAATCGGAACCCGCTCGCGATCATCCCGATCAGCGACAGCACGATCAGCACCCCGGAGAAGGTGAACCACCACCGGCGATGCTCGATCAGCCGCAGGTGCGGGACGCGGTACCCGCGGTAGACGGCGAACGCGTCTCGGAAGGTCACGGGCGCGCCTCCGGTGCATCGATGTGATCGGCGCCGGTGGCGGACGCCAGTCCGAAACCGCGAACCTCCGACAGGCGCTTGCTCCGCGCGATCAGGAACACGGTCGGGCGCTTGAAGAAGTACACGACGAACAGGTCCAACGCGGTGGCGACCCCGAGGGTCAGCGCGAAGCCGCGAACCGAGCTCACCGCGGTGAAATACAGCACGGCAGCCGCGATACCCGTGACGATGTCGGCGGCCACGATCGTCTTGAACGCCCGCTGGAACGCAGGCTGCACCGCGGTGCGCGGCGATCGGCCCGAGCGTACCTCGTCCTTCAATCGCTCGAAGAACACGATGTAGGAGTCCGCCGTGACGCCGAGCGAGATCACCAGGCCGGCCACGCCGGCGAGGGTCAGGGCGTAGCCGAAGCTCTCGCCGGCCAGCGAGATCAACGTGATGGCAAGGACCGCCCAGATCGCCATGCCGAACCACGCCACCACGCCGAGGAGCCGGTAGTAGAAGAGCAGGTACATGAACAGCAGGAACAACCCCGCCGCGCCCGCGACGATGCCCTCGCGCAGCGAGTCGGAACCGAGGGTCGGACTGACGGTCTGGACTGACTCCCTGGTGAGGTCCACCGGCAGGGCACCCGCGTTCAGGATCGAGGCGAGATCCTTCGCGCCCTGCTCGGTGAAGCTGCCCGTGATCTCGCCCCGGCCCGCGGTGATCGGGCTGTTGACCACGGGGTTGGAGATGATCTGGCGGTCGACGGCGATCGCGATCTGGTTCTGCGGCGACGGCGAGTTGAAGGCGACGGTGGTCGCCTCCGCGAACGCGTCGCTGCCCTCACCGTCCAGCTCGAACGCGACCGTCCATTCCGCAAGCGACTGCGAGCTGCCGGTGAGGCTGGCGCGCGCCTCCGTGATGTTCGCCCCCGTGATCACGATCGGTCCCAGGTGCACGGCATTGCCGTCGGCATCCGGGTACCACACCTCGTTGTCGTCCTGCGCGTCGAGCTGGCACGTCTTGGAGTCCTGCTCTTCGGGTGTCTGACACGTGAACTGCACGGAGGCGTAGCGCGGATCGCCCGGGCTGACGATCTCCAGGGTCTGGCGCTCCTCCAAACGGGCGGTCTTGCCGATCAGGTCGAGCAGCCGCTGCTGCCCGGTCTCGCGCTGGCGCTCGGCGGCCGCCGCCTGGGTCGTGTAGCAGCCGAGATCCTCCCCCTGGGCGCTGACGACGCAGTAGCGCGTGGTGAGGTGCTCGACGGACAGGTCGCCGAGCGCGGTCGTCGCCTCCGGCTCGCTCTTGTAGTCGCAGGGCAGGCTGGATGAACCGGCTTGATCGAGGGCGGCATACGCGGTGCCGGGGTCCTTCGTCGGCTCGGGTGAGGACGAGGAGGACGGTGTGGGCGACGACTCCGCCTTGGGCGCCGGAGCCGAGATACACCACGTGGTCTCGGTCACCTCGGTGTCCAGCGACTTGAACGCGGCTTGCGCCGTCGCGAAGTCCGGATAGCACTGCAGCTCGTTCTTGGCGAAGTCGGTCAGGCAGTGCTCGCCGCTCGTCGAGCCGGGACCGCTGGTCGGCGTCGGGCTCGCGGACACGGGCGGCGCGGTGGAAGCCGAAGCCGAAGCCGAGGCCGACACCTTGGGTTCGGTGGTGATCCCCGCCTTGGCGGCGTCCGCGGCGGCCTGCGATTCGTAGCACTTGAGCTCCACGTCACCCGCCACGACACAGACCTTGGACTCCTGCGACGTCACGCCGAAGCCCGGCAACGCGGTCGTCGGCGTAGCCTCGTCGGCGGCACAGCCGTACGTCGCGCCCTTCGGATCCGCGATGCAGTACAGATCGGAGGGTCGCTCCTCCACGGTGCTGTCGGTGAGGCCCGGTATCTGGATCTCGATCGTGGTGCCCGACAGGGCGATGTCCGGCTCGCCGACACCGAACGCGTCTACGCGGTTGCGGATGTTCTCCAACGCCGTTTGCATCGTCGAGTCATCGGTGCCCTCCGGCGCCGACAAGATGACCGAGACGCCACCCTGCAGGTCCAGCCCCAGCACCGGTTGCAGCCGATCGGCCGCGAAGGCCGCGACGGACAGGCTGATGAGCAAACCCATGACGATCACCGACACCCACAGGCCGCGACTGCGCTTCACGCCAGCTCCTGTCCATTGACGAACAGCTGGAAGCGCGCATCGATCGCCGTGGCCGCGTGCCGGCACATCTGCATCCTGCCCAAGAAGATCTCGAAGTACTCCATGACCTGACTGATCCGGGTGTCGATCGTCAGCTCCAAACTGACGGTTCGAGCGTCGGAGTCTACCCGCAGGAAACTCTGCTCGACGGCATAGTTCACCCGGTCGTGGATGTCCTGATCGAGCTCCAACTCCGCCGGTTTTCGGACCCTGCTGCGGTGCACGTCGGCCTTGTCCGCGAGGATCACCGCCGCGGACACCGGCGAGACCGCCGTGCCCTCGGCCTCCTCGTGGTTGGCGATGGCGGCCATGACCATCATCAGGTCCGCGCCGTCGGCCCGTTCCTTGAGCACCTGATACGCGAGGATCGCCCCGCTCTGCGCGTGGCCCTCGCGCGACAAGGCGTTCCCCATGTCGTGGAGGTAGCCGGCCACCCGGGCGAGCTCGGCCTCACGCTCGGAGTACCCGAGTCGTCGCAGCACCTGATAGGCGATCTTGCCGACGAGGTGCGCGTGCCGGAAGCCGTGTTCGGTGTAACCCATCGCGTCCATGACGCGGTCTGCCGACGCGATGTACAACGACAGCTCCGGGTCCGCCTGGACGTCCGCGAGCGTGATCGTGGCGACATCGGCCGCGGGCTCGACCTGCGGAACTTCGGGTATCGGCGCGCCGCTCGGCGTGCCGATCGCTTCGTCGCTCACGAGCGGAACGGACCCTCGGCGTTGTCGTCCGCCCCGGACGCGGCACCGCCATCGGGCTCTTCGTCGTCGTCGACGTCGTCCTCGTACTCGTCCTCTTCTTCGATGCGACGGGCGATGCCTGCGCGGATCATCTTGATCCTGGTCCCCGGTGCGATCTCGACGAGCACGGTGCCCTCGTCCTCGTCCTCCTCGACGATCGTGCCGAAGATGCCCGCGGTGGTCACGATCTCGTCACCGACCCCGGCGCTTCGCTGCTGTGCCTGTTGCGCGGCCGCCTTCCTCTTTTGCGAACGCATCATGAGGTACAGGACGACGGGCATCGCGAGCATCAGGATCAGGATCGGGCTTCCGCCGCCTGAGGACTGCTGGGCAAGGATCATCGATGGTTCCTTCCGGATCGTTCGTGTCGGGCGCCGCGCGACAACGGACCCGAGTCTACCTGCGACAACGCCGGGCGCGACTCTCCTAGGAGAGTGGCAGCTGGCCGGGGGCCGTGGCGCCGAGATGTTCGTAGGCGCGCGGGGTCGCCACGCGCCCACGAGGCGTGCGCTGCAAGAATCCGAGCTGGAGCAGATACGGCTCGACGACGTCCTCCACGGTGTCGGGCTCCTCCCCCACGGCGGCCGACAGGGTCGAAAGCCCAACCGGGCCGCCGGAGAAGCGCTCGATCACGGCGCGGAGCACCGCGTGGTCGAGCCCGTCTAACCCGACCTCGTCGACCTCGAACATCTCCAAGCCGGCCCGCGCGATGTCGGCGGAGATCACACCGTCGTGACGGACCTCGGCGACGTCGCGCACGCGGCGCAGCAGCCGGTTGGCGATGCGGGGGGTACCTCGCGAACGTCGCGCGATCTCCTGCGCACCCTCCTCGGCGGTGTCGACGCCGAGGATGCCGGCGCTGCGCAGCACGATCCTCGTGAGGTCGCCGGGGTTGTAGTAGTCGAGCCGCGGGCTGAAGCCGAATCGTTCGCGCAGCGGCAGCGTCATGCGGCCCGGCCGCGTCGTGGCGGCTACCAGCGTGAACCGAGGCAGATCGAGCCGGATCGAGCGCGCCGTCGGTCCCTTGCCCAACACGACGTCGAGGCTGAAGTCCTCCAGGGCCGGATACAGCACCTCCTCCACCGCGCGCGGCATGCGGTGGATCTCGTCGACGAACAGCACGTCGCCCTCGCCGAGGTTGGTCAAGATGGCGGCGAGGTCGGACGGACGCTCGAGCGCCGGACCACTCGTCGGCTGAAAGCCCGCGCCCATCTCGAGCGCGACGATCTGGGCCAGCGTGGTCTTGCCGAGCCCCGGCGGACCGCTGAACAACAGGTGGTCGACGGTCTCGCCGCGTTGGCGCGCACCCTCGAGCAGCACAGCCAGCTGGTCCTTCACGCGATCCTGCCCGACGAAGTCCGCGAGCGAACGGGGGCGAAGCGCGACGTCGAACTCCCGATCCTCCGGACTGATCGTGTCGGCCTCGATCAGCCGCTCGTCGAACGGATCGGCGGGAACGTCGGGGGCGTCGGGCATGGCGTTCATCGTCCCACCTTCTGCAACGCCTCGCGAAGCAGATCGTCGGGCGCCTTCCCGTCGGCATCGAGGTCGGCCATTGCCTGCGAGGCCTCGACCGGCGTGAGCCCGAGCGCGAGCAGCGCCTCCCGCACGTCGGTCAGCGGGCCGATCGAGATCACATCCGCGCCCTCACCACCGAGCTTGTCCCGCAGATCGAGCACGACGCGCTGCGCAACCTTCTTGCCCACGCCGGGCACCACGGTGAGCGCGTCGGCGTCGCCGGCGATCACCGCCCGGCGCAGCGCATCGGGCTGCAGCGCCGACAGGAAGGCGAGCGCCACCTTCGGACCGACCCCGCTCACGCCCGTCAACAAGTCGAACAGCTCGCGTTCGTCGGGCGAGGAGAAGCCGTAGAGCGTCATCGAGTCCTCGCGCACGACCAGGCGGGTGTGGACGCGGGCGCGCTGCCCGACGGAGGGCAGCGCCACGAGCACCGAGGTGGGCACGGCGAGGTCGTAGCCGACCCCGCCGACCGCGAGGACGACATGACCGACGCTCTTGTCCACGACCTCACCCTCGAGGAAGGAGATCATCGGACCCCCGCCTCGCTGGCGATCCGGCGCATGCGCGACGCCAGCAGATGGGTGAGCGCGACCGCCACGGCGTCGGCGGCATCGGGCTGGGTCGGCACGTCGAGCAACCCGTGGACCCGGGTGAGCGCTCGCTGCACCTGAACCTTGTCGGCGTTGCCCATGCCGGTGATCGCCTGCTTGACCTCGTTCGGCGCGTACTCGTCCACCGGGAGGCCCGCCTGGGCGGCCACCACCATGATCGCGCCGGTCGCGCGGGCCACGTGCAGCGCGCTCACCTGGTTCCGACTCCAGGCCACACGTTCGATCGCCACGGCCACGGGCCGGTGTTCGGCGATCGCGGCACGGGCGGCGTCGGCGAGCAGCGCAAGGCGCGATGCCTCGTCGAGATCGCTTGGGGTGGAAGCGGTGCCCGCCCACACCAGCGACGGCTTGCGGTCGAGCCGACCGACGACCGCGAGGCCAAGCCGCGCCAGACCGGGGTCCACACCGAGCACACACATATCGAACATCTGTTCGCTGGAGTCTAGGCGCGGCCGGGTTCGGGGGCAACGACCGTCACGGAGCCACCCCCAGATACCGGTCGCGGTCCGGGCCCATCGGACCCGGCAGCTCCTCGGCGTGCAACCCCGCAGCTGCGAAGGCCGCACGGTACTCCTCGGCGGTGAACAGGGTCAGCACGTGGAGCTCCTCGGCTTCCTCGAAGCCATCGGCCGTCGCGGCGAGGTAGCGCATGTGCAGGCGCGTGTGGTCCCCCTCGCGCCAGGTTCGCACGACCCGGGCGGCGGCCACGTCGTTGGCCGTCGCGGCCTCCGCGCCGAGGTTGGTGCCGGGCCGCCAGGCGTCGGGGCGGATCCAACCGTCGACCA
>DATECH010000061.1:0-18036 GCA_035287005.1 Actinomycetota bacterium
GCCGCCGATGCCGACGCCGCCCGACAGGTGGACGTCTGCGCCGATCTGCGCGCACGAGCCGACGGTCGCCCAGGTGTCGACCATCGTGCGCGCGCCGACGTGTGCACCGATGTTCACGTAGCTCGGCATCAAGACGGCGCCCGCTTCGATGTGCGCCCCGTAGCGCACCGTGGCCGGCGGGACGACCCGCACGCCGTCGGCGGCGAACCCGTGCTTCAGCGGCAGCTTGTCGTGATACTCGAACGGGCCCGACACCGTCGTCTCGAGCCCTCGGATACGGAAGTAGAGCAAGACCGCCTGCTTGGCCCACAGGTTGACGCGCCAGGGCTCGCCCGGCTCGGTCGGCTCGGCGATGCGCAGCGCACCCTCGTCGAGGAGCTCGATCGCGGCCTCGACGGCCTTCGCATCGATCGTCACGGACGGGTCCGCCTCCAGGGCGGCCCACGTCGCGTCGATCCTTACCTCGAGATCCACATGACCGCTCACGCGCGGACCTCCGTCAAGACCGCGTCGAGCGCTGCGGCGGCACGCTTGCACTCCTCCAGCGTCGGCACCATCGCCATGCGCACGTACCCCTCCCCCTCCGGACCGAAGAACGAACCCGGCGCCACGACGACGCCGGCCCGCTCCAGCAGCTCCAGCGCCCACGCGAGCGACGGGCGCCCCCCGGGAACGGCGACCCACAGGTAGAAGGTCGCCTCGCTGGCCGCGACGTGCACCCCGCTGCGCGCGAACAGCTCGAGGAAGACGGCTCGCTTGGCTGCGTAGCGCGCGCGGTTGGCCTCGACGTGTCGTTCGTCCCCCCAGGCCGCCACGCTGGCTCGTTGCACGAACTCCTGCGGGGTGACGCCGACGGCCGGGCGGAGCCGCTGCAGCGCCCCGATCAGCGTCGGATCCCCGGCGGCGAACCCGCTGCGGTACCCCGTCATCGAAGACCGCTTGCTCAGCGTGTGCAACACGATCACGTTGGTGAGATCGCCCAGCTGCAGGGCACCGGCGGGCGGCCGCTCGCCGAACCACAGCTCGCTGTATGCCTCGTCGGAGGCAAGGAGGACGTCGTGCGCCCGGCACCGCTCGGCGGCTTCCGCGAGGAAGGAGAGCGGCGCCACGGCACCGGTTGGGTTGTTCGGGTAGTTCAGCCAGAGCACGCTCGCACGGTCCCATTGCTCGGCGGCGAGCGCGTCGAGATCCGGCAGGAACGAACCCTCCTCGGTCAAACGCAGGCGCGCCACATCGCCTCCGGCGTAGCGCGCTCCCCGTTCGGGGATCGGATAGCCGGGCGCGGTCGTGACGACGAGATCCTTGCCCGCCGCAGGATCCAGCACCGCCTGGGCGAGCGAGAACACCATCTCTTTGGAGCCCAGGGTCGGCAGGATCTGCGTGTCGACGTCGATGGCGGCGCCGTAGCGCCGCTCGATCCAAGCAGCGATCGCCCGGCGCAACGCAGGCAGCCCCTTGGCGCGCGGGTAGGAGGAGATCGGTCCGACCGCGTCGCGCAGAGCGTCACGCACCAGCGGGGGCGTTTCCTCCCGGGGATCGCCCACACCGAAATCGACGATCCGACGGCCGGCATCGATCGCCTCTTTCTTGCGACGATCGAGCTCCTCGAACGGATAGGGCTCGACCGCTCGCATCGCCGGTGACAGATGCACCATCTAGGCCTCCATGCCGGCAAGGAACGCCGACACGATCGCGTGTGCGCGCTCGAGCGCGGCCCCGCTGACCCGCTCGTCGTCGCTGTGAGCGTACCGCGGGGCCCCCGGCCCCAGGTTCACCGCATCGACCCCGACCATCGCGAACTCCGCCACCGGGGTCCACGCCTGCTTGGGCCGCACCTCGAGCTCGCCGGCGCCGCGCAGGCGCGCGACGAGCGGGTTGTCCAGACACACGGGCCCCGGAGGTCCGTTGCCCACAACCTCCAGTTCTACGCGAGGGTGTCCCAGCAGCTCGCGCAAACGGGCCTCCGCCTGCGCCGGTGTGTGGGTGGGCGCATACCGGAAGTTGACCCGCGCCTCCACGCGATCGGGCACGACGTTGCCGGCGACGCCCCCCTCGATCGTCGTGACCGACACCACCTCGCGGAACACCAGCCCGTCGATCTCGACGTCGCGGATCGGCAGATCGGCCAGCGGCGCGAGCACTTCGATCGCGGCGTGGATCGCGTTGTCACCGAGCCATGGCCGTGCGCTGTGCGCGGCGCGACCCCGGACGGTCACCCGTGCGCTCAGGTTGCCGTTGCAGCCGACCTCGAGCTGGTTGTCCGTGGGCTCCAACACGATCGCGAGCGCCGCCTCGCCGAGCTCGGGCGTGCGCTCGAACGCGGGCAGCAAGGCAGACTCGTTGATCGGGACCTCCTCACGCCCGAAGAACAGGTAGCCGAGATCGAGGTCGTCTGCCCGCGCCCCCGCCTCCGCCAAGGCGAGCATCACGGCGATCGCGCCTTTCATGTCCGCCGCCCCGCGACCGACCACGACGTCGCCGTCGCGACGGCCTGGTCGAAGCGCGCCGGCCAGCGGCACGGTGTCGACGTGACCGGCGAGCAGCACCAGGGGCAGGTCGACGCGACGATCCGCGGGCAGGGCCGCCACCACCGAGTCGTGGTCCTCGACCACGCGCAGCCCCGGGGAGGCCGCCACCCGGGGACGGATCGCCTCCACGATCGCCGACTCGTCTCGACTCTCCGATGCGATGTCGATCAGGGCGAGCGTGTCGGCCGCGAGCCGATCGGCCGTTCCACTCATCCGCCGAGCTCGTCGAGATCGACCATCGCGTCGAACACGTGCGCGACGGGGCCGCCGAGCAGCACCTCCCCGTCGCTGCGACGCTCCACGTGCAGGGGACCGCCGCGGAACCGCACCGTGACGGTGGTCGCCGCACGACCGGCCGCGTTCGCCGCAACCGCGACGGCGCAGGCGCCAGTGCCGCAGGCGAGCGTCTCGCCGACGCCGCGCTCCCACACGCGCACGTCGATCGCGCCGTCATCGGCGATCCGCGCGAACTCGACGTTCGTCCGCTCGGGGAACAGCTCGTGGTGCTCCAGCCCCGGCCCCATGTGCTCCACGTGGTAGCGCTCCGGGTCCTCCTCGGTGAACAGCACCAGGTGCGGGTTGCCCATGCTGAGCGCCGTCGCGACCATCGTGCGCCCGTCGCCCGCATCGAAGGGCTGCTCCTGGAACGTCTCCCAGGCCGGCCCCCGCATCGGGATCGCCGCCTTCGTGAAGTTGGGCTGTCCCATCGCCACGGTGGCCCCGTCGAGCGTGAGCCATACGTGCCGCAGCCCGGCCGGAGTCTCGACGTCGAACGACGCGCCGTGCGCCACGTGCTCGGCGTCGCGGAGCCACGCGCCGAGACAGCGCATGCCGTTACCCGACATCCCGGCCGCGGACCCGTCGGCGTTGGTCAGCGCGAACGCGTAGGGCGCCTGCGCGCCCCGCCCGACCCGGATCAACCCATCGGCGCCGACGCCGAACCACCGGTCGCACAACCCGGGCACATCCAGCTCGCCCACGGCCCCGTCGAGCTCGTCGACGACCAGGAAGTCGTTGCCGCCGGCCTGGTACTTGCTCAAGGTCAGGCGGCGCGTCACGCGGCCTCCAGGTACGCGCGCACGTCCTCGACGACCTCGATCGCCCCGCCCCGCCCCGCATCGAACCACTGGATGCGCGGGTCACGCCGGAACCACGCCGTCTGGCGCCGCGCAAGTTCCTTCGTTCGCTTCACGGTGCGCTCCATGGCCTCGTCGAGGTCAAGCCTACCGTCCAGGTACATCGCCAACTCCGCGTACCCGATGGCCTGGGAGGCGGTCAGCCAGTCCCCGACCCCGCGATCGATCAGTCCCCGCACCTCCTCGAGCCATCCCGCCTCCAGCATGGCGGCGACCCGCGCCCGCACGCGGGCATCCAGCGCGTCGTGCTCGAGCCGGACGCCGGCGACGCGCACCCGACCCGGGTCGTACACCTCCCATGCGGCGGCGAAATCACTGAACGGCGCCCCCGTGATCGCCGTCACCTCGAGGGCACGGATCGTGCGACGCACGTTGCCGGGTTCGATCCGCTCCGCGGCGACCGGATCGGTGTCGGCCAAGCGTCGGTAGAGCTCCTCGGCGCCGAGCTCGTCGGCCTCGGCCTGCAGCGCGGCTCGCACCACCGGATCTTCCGGAGGGAAGCGCAGGTCGTCCACGATCGCCCGGAAGTACAGCCCCGAGCCCCCGACCAGCAGCGGCGTCGAACAGGTCGCGAGCACGTCGCGCGCCGCCGCTTGGTAGCGCGCGACGGTGAACCGTTCGGAGGGTTCCGCGAGGTTCATCAGGTGGTGCGGCACGCCCTGCAGATCGTCGGGCGCCGGTTTCGCCGTGCCGATGTCCATCCCCCGGTACACGAGCATGGAGTCCACCGACAGCACCTCGGCCCGCAGCGCCGGCGCGAGGGCGACACCCGCCTCGGTCTTGCCGCTGGCGGTCGGACCGACCAGGGCGCGCAGCATCACACCACCGCGGGCTGCGGCGTCACGACCCGTCCGAGCAAGTGATGCGCCCCGGCCTCGGTGATCAGGGCATCGACGAAGGTTCCGGGCAGCAGCGGTTCTTGCAGATGCACGATCCGGTTCGTGCGCGTGCGCGCCTGGGTGGAGCCCGCCTTCTTCCCGCCGCCTTCGACGAGCACCTCGACGGTGCGTCCGACCTGGTCCCGGTTCCTGCCGGCCGTGATCGCGGTCTGCAGCGCGACGAGCCGATCGAACCGCTCCTGCACGACCTGCTTGGGGACCTGGTCGTCCAACGTGGCGGCCCGTGTGCCCGGCCTCGGCGAGTACTGGAAGGTGAACGCACTGTCGAATCCGGCTCGCGCCACCACGTCGAGGGTCGCAACGAAGTCCTCCTCGGTCTCGCCTGGGAACCCCACGATGATGTCGGTGGACACGGCGATGCCGGGGATCGCCTCGCGGATGCGCTCCAGCCAGTCGAGGTACCGGGCGCTGCGGTAGGAGCGCCGCATCCCCTTGAGGACGCGATCCGACCCCGACTGCAACGGGAAGTGGATGTGTTCGCACACGTGCTCGGACGTCGCCATCGCCTCGATCACATCGGGCGTGAAGTCGTGCGGGTGCGGCGACGTGAAGCGGATCCGACGGATACCGTCAACCTGATTGACCATTCGGAGCAGCTCCGCGAACAACGGCTTGCGCGCCGACTCCGGGACGCTGACATCGCGCCCGTACGTGTTGACGTTCTGCCCGAGGAGCGTCACCTCCACGACGCCATCGGCGACCAGCCCCTGGACCTCCGCGAGGATGTCCCCAATGGACCGCGAGCGCTGTGGACCGCGGACGAGCGGCACGATGCAGAACGTGCACGCGTTGTCGCAGCCCGGCGCGATCGAGACCCACGCCCGAAACGCGTCGTCGCGCACGGCCGGCAAGGCGCTCGGAAAGGTCTCGGTGTACTCGGTCACGTCCATCTGGGGTCCGTCCGTACGCGAGCGCTCGAGCAGGTCGAGCAGGTGCGGGAGCGCATGCGTGCCGACAACCACGTCCACCCACGGGGCCCGTCGCTGGATCAGGCTCTGGTCCTTCTGCGCGAGGCAGCCCGACACCACGATCCGAAGATCCGGGTTCGCGTCCTTCAAGGGCTTGAGATGCCCGAGGTTGCCGTAGAGCTTGTTGTCGGCGTTCTCTCGGATCGCGCAGGTGTTCAGCACGATCACGCGTGCATCGCCCGGATCCTCGGTCGGCGTCATGCCGTCGGCCATCAGGACGCCCCCGATGCGCTCGGAGTCGTGCTCGTTCATCTGGCACCCGAAGGTGCGGATCAGGTATGTGGGCTGCATGACCTTCTCAGGGTAACCGCGGACCGTGAACCGTATCTCTTAGAGGTCAGAAGGAGGTCTCTGCTCGCCTCAGCAAGGGTCATCGTTGCCCTACCTCGCGTATTCAGTCGCCCGGGTCTCCCGCACCACGGTGATCCGGATCTGCCCTGGGTACTGCAGCTCTTCTTCGACCTGCTTGGCGATGTCGTGGGCGATGACCTGGGCCTGGACGTCGTCGATCGCTTCGGGCTGCACCAGGACGCGCACCTCGCGGCCCGCCTGCATCGCATAGACCTTCTCCACGCCGTCGAAGGCGACGCAGATCTCCTCCAAGCGCTCCAGACGCTTCACGTAGGTCTCGAGCGACTCACGTCGTGCGCCGGGCCGGCCGCCGCTGATCGAGTCGGCGATCTGGGCGAGCACGGCGTGGATCGTGTGCTGCTCGACCTCGCCGTGATGCGACTCGATGCAGTGCACGACCTCGGGGTCCTCCTTCATCCGTCGCGCGATCTCGGCCCCGATGATGGCGTGCGAGCCCTCCACCTCGTGGGTCACGGCCTTGCCGATGTCGTGCAGGAACGCTCCTCGCTTGGCGATGGAAGGTTCGACGCCGAGCTCCGCCGCGAGCGAAGAGGCGATGTGCGCCGATTCCACCAGGTGGCGAAGCACGTTCTGTCCGTAGCTGGTGCGGTACTGCAGGCGCCCCAGGAGCTTGATCATCTCCGGGTGGATGTCGGTGATGCCGACCTCGGCCACCGCGTCTTCGCCGGAGCGGCGGATCCGCTCGTCGATCTCTGTGAGCGAGCGCTCGTGGACCTCCTCGATGCGCGCGGGATGGATCCGTCCGTCCTGAACCAGCTTCTCCAGGGTCAAGCGCGCTGCCTCGCGACGCACCGGGTCGAAGCTGGACAGGACCACCGCCTCGGGCGTGTCGTCGATGATGATGTTGACGCCGGTGGTGGCCTCGAACGCGCGGATGTTGCGGCCCTCCCGGCCGATGATCCGGCCCTTCATGTCCTCGCTCGGCAGCGTGAAGACGCTGACCGTGGACTCGGCCGTCTGCTCCGAGGCGACCCGCTGGATCGCGATCGTGAGGATCTTGCGGGCGCGCTCCTCCCCTTCCTCACGGGCACGCTGTTCGATCTCGCGAACCTGTGCCATGGCGGACCGCTTCGCGTCGTCGACCACCTGGCCGACCAGATCCTCGCGAGCCTCAGACGACGTCATCCCAGCGACGCGTTCCAGCTGCACCCGGTGCTGATCCGCTGCCTTCTCCAACCGGAGGCGGGCTTCGTGCAGCATCTCGTCGCGCTGATCCAGCTCCTGCGTGCGCTCGTCCAGCTTGCGCGTGCGTTGACGGAGCTCGTCCTCGGACTCGGCGATCCGGCGTTCGAGTCGGGCGATCTCCTCACGGCGCGACTTGACGTCCTCCTCGGCCTCACGCCGGATCTGGCTCGCGTCGGCCTTGGCGTCGTCGTTGGCCTTGCGCTGGACCGTCGCGGCCTCTTGATTGGCCTCGATGAGTTTCTGGTCTGCCTCCATCAGCCGCTCGCGAGCCTTCGACTCGAGCGTGTTCGCGGAGGACTTCGCCATGTTGGCGCGGACGAGGAACCCGACGAGGGCGCCCATCGCGAATGCGACGACGCCGACGATCACCGGGACCGGGGTCATGGTGCCTCCCTGTTGGTGTCAAGGAGAGGACCACGCAGGTCTGGACACGGAGCAGCGACGATCGGCCACTCCTAGGAGGTTCTGGGCCCCCTAGACGGCTCGATCGCAACGTCGGATGGGTCGGTCATGGAAGGTCGCTCGCTCGGTGACAAGGTCTGGTGGTGCCTCTCGTAGGTGTGTGTTTCGGGTTTTCCACACCATACGGCCGACCCGGTCGCGAGGCAAGGCTCAGTCGGGTTCGCCGTCCACCGCAAGGGCTCTCATGGCTGCCCGGCGCGCGACGTCGGACGAGTACCCGCGCCGCGCCAGGAAGCCGTACAAGCGTTGGAAGGCGACCTGCGGCTCCAGGGTCCCCATCCGCAGAGCCTTGGTCGCCGCCAGGCGCTGGGCACGCTCGTCATCGTCCTCGACGGTCTGGTCCAGGACCTCGTGCGCGACGTCGGTCGCCACTCCCGCCTGCGCGAGCTTGCCAGCGACGGCCCTGCGCGACTCCGCGCGCCTACCCATGCGACTCTCCACCACGGCGCGGGCGAACGCCGCGTCGTCGACGAGGCCGACCCGTTCCAGCCGGTCGAGCTCGACGGACACCTCGTCGCGCTCGAAGCCGACCTGGACGAGCCGGCGCTCGAGCTCCCTGCGGCTGCGTTGTCGCACCGCAAGCAGCCCGAGCGCCCGCTCGTGGATGTCCTTCCGCTTCCCGCGGGATTCGCGGTCGGCGGACACCCGCTACTCGGCCTTCTTGCCCGCCTTGGCGGGTTCCTCGATGGTCACGAGATCGGGATCGATCTGGATCGGTTGATCGTCTTCCTCGGTGAACCCGATCAGCCCGACGGCCTGCCGCACCTTCGTGTCGATCTCGTCACGGATGTCGGTGTGCTCGGCCAGGAAGGTACGGGCGTTCTCCTTGCCCTGTCCGAGCTGCTCACCCTCGTAGGTGAACCACGCGCCGGCCTTCTTGATCATCTCGAGGTCGACGCCGACGTCGAGCAGCGAACCCTCTTTCGAGATGCCCTTGCCGTACATGATGTCGAACTCGCACTGGCGGAACGGCGGCGCCACCTTGTTCTTGACCACCTTCACGCGCGTGCGCGAGCCCACGACATCGGTGCCGTCCTTAAGGTTCTCGATCTTGCGGACGTCCAGGCGCACCGACGAGTAGAACTTGAGCGCGCGGCCCCCCGGCGTGGTCTCGGGCGACCCGAACATGACGCCGATCTTCTCGCGGAGCTGGTTGATGAAGATGGCCGTCGTGTCGAATTTGGACAGTGACCCGGACAGCTTGCGCATCGCCTGGGACATCAGCCGCGCCTGCAGTCCGACGTGGGTGTCGCCCATCTCCCCTTCGATCTCGGCGCGAGGCACCAGGGCTGCCACCGAGTCGATGACGACGAGCGTCAACGCCCCCGAATGCACGAGCATGTCGGCGATCTCGAGCGCCTGCTCACCCGAATCGGGCTGGCTGACGAGCAGCTCGTCGATGTTGACCCCCAGCTCGCGCGCGTAGGTCGGATCGAGGGCGTGCTCGGCGTCGATGAAGGCCGCGATACCGCCCAGGCGCTGCGCCTCGGCGATGATGTGCAGCGCCACCGTCGTCTTGCCCGAGCCCTCGGGTCCGAAGATCTCGACGACCCGCCCACGAGGGATGCCCCCGACTCCCAGCGCGATGTCGAGCGCGAGCGAACCCGTCGGGGTGATGGTGATGCCGGCGCCCGCCGGATGCTCACCAAGCCGCATGACGGCGCCCCTGCCGTGTTGTTTCTCGATCTGCTGGAGCGTGACGTCCAGCATCTTGTCGCGATCCACGTGGTCCTCCTTCCGATCCCGGCCCACCCTGGAGGAGGGTCGAGCAGGCCCATCAATCTGACGTTCGAGCACCGTAGCGACCGGGTCTGACATAACTTACACCCCTGTCATTCGGCCCGCAGTGGGCCGGTCGCGGGAAGGCTACTCGAACACCTGTTCGAACGCAAGCAGGCGGTCGGATACGGCCGGCGAGGGAGGTCCGGCGGCCCTCAGCCGCCGTGGTGCGGGGCAACGGTGTCCGCGTGGTGCGGTGGCGCGCCGATCGCGGCGACCTGGCCGCTCGCGGCCTGTTTGACCGCGCGTACGATCCCATCGTAGCCGGTGCACCGGCACAGGTTGCCGGACAGCCCGATCCGGATCTCTTCCTCCGAAGCCTCGGGGTTGTCGCGAAGCAGCGCCGTCGCCGACACCAACATCCCGGGCGTGCAGAAGCCGCATTGGACGCCGCCCTGGTGCAGGAACGCACGCTGCAGCGCACCCATCTCCTCCTCGCCGGCGAGGCCTTCGACGGTCGTGACCGAGCGACCCTCCGCCTGCAGCGCGAGGTAGGAGCAGGAGTTCACGGGCTTGCCGTCCAGCAGCATCATGCAGGCGCCGCACTCGGAGTCGTCGCAGCCCTCCTTGGAGCCGGTGAGGCCGACCTCGTCGCGAACCGCGCGCAGTAGGCTGATATGCGGATCGAGTTCCACCGGGTAGGCGGTGCCGTTGACCGTCAGGGTTGTGGTGACTTTCATCGATCGCTCCTCAGTGGGTCCCGTGCATCGCGGGGCTCGCGGGGATGGGAACGGACCCACCTCGGGCCCGCGTCAGCGCGGCGGTGATCGCGCGCCCGGTGATGACCTCCGCCATCGCGGTGCGGTAGGCGGCGGAGCCGCGCACGTCGCTGATCGGCGCGGAGGCGGTGGCTGCTGCTGCGGCGGCTGCGGCGATGGCCTCGGCACACCCGTCGGTGCCGGTGAGCGCGGCCTCGGCCTCGGGCACCCGGCGGATCGTCGGCGCGAGCGCCGTGATCGCGATGCGCGCGTCTGAGACGCGATCGCCCTCGACCGTGACCACCGCGGTCGCGCCGACGACGGCGATCTCCATCTGGCGGCGATACTCCAGCCGCACATAGGAAGAGCCCGTGCCCGGCGCCGGCAGCGGCACCTGGACCGACGTCAGCAGCTCCGTGGGGGTGGCGATCGTCTCGCCGGGACCCGACCACAGATCCTCGAGGCCGAGCGTTCGCTCCCCCGCCGCGGACCGCAGCGTCGCCGACGCGCCGAAACACAGCAACGGGCCACCCGTGTCCATGGCCGGCGAGGCGTTCATCACGTTGCCACCGATCGTTCCCTGCGCGCGGGTGGCGTGGGATCCGACGATCGCGCTGGCGTCGGCGATCGCGGTCAGGTGCTCGCGGACGGAAGCCTCGGCCACCAGCGCCTCGTGCGTCACGAGTGCGCCGAGGACGAGCAGCGGTCCATCGTGACGGATCCCCGCCAGCGCTTCGACGCGGTCGATCGCGACGATCGCGTCGGGAAGCGGGGCCTTGCCCTGCCGGGCGCCGACCACGAGATCCGTGCCGCCCGCGACCGGGCGTGCGCCCGCGGCGATCGCGACGAGGGCGTCCTCGACGGTGTGCGCCGAGACGAACGAGCGGGTCACGCCCCCACCTCCCGCCCCGTGGCCCACACGCGTTCTGGCGTCATGGGAAGCTCGCGCACCTGCGCGCCGAGCACCTTGGAGATCGCGTTCGCGATCGCCCCGGCGGTCGGCACCTGCGGTGGCTCTCCGACGCCCTTGGAGCCGCGCGGGCCCGCGTTCACGGCGTCGTACTCGATCCACTCGACGTCGATCTGGGGTGCGTCCGAACAGGTCATCAGCTTGTAGTCGAGCAGGTGCGGGTTCCGCTGGCGCCCCTGGTCGTCGAGCATCGTGCCCTCCGACAGCGCCATGCCGACGCCCATCACGACGCCGCCGTAGACCTGGCCGTCGGCGCCCATCCTGTTCAGGATCCGGCCGGAATCGTGGGCGGCGGCGACGCGCAGCACGCGTACGACGCCGGTGCGTCGATCCACCTTCACGTGGGCGGCCTGCGTGATCAGCTGCGGCGCGAGGAAGGACTCGTTGCCGAGCAGGCCCACGCAGCCGCCCGCGTCGCACTCCGGCGCGTCCGGCACCTCGCCTGAGCCCTTGCCGTGGATCGTGCCGGCCCCCGCGAGCTCCGCGATCGACACCGAGCGCTCGGGCGATCCCTTGACCCGCACGGTGCCGTCCGCCAGCTCGAGGTCCCCCCGGTCGGCTTCGAGCTGATCGGCGGCCGCGTCCAGCAGCGCCTCACGCACCTCGGCCGCCGCGGCCAGCACGGCACGACCGCTGTTGAACGTGGTCTGCGAACCGCACGACCCCATGTCCCACGGCGCCGCGGCCGTGTCCTGATACAGCATCGAGAAGTCGCCGGGCTGCATGCCGAGCTCTTCGGCGACGAAGGCCGGCATCGCCATCACCGCGCCGGTGCCGTTCTCCTGGGCGCCGGTGATGATCGTGCCCGAGCCGTCGCCGTTGAGCTGCACGTAGGCGCCGGACGGCGCCGGCATGCAGGGCCACCAGCCGACCGCGACGCCGATCGCCTCGTCCTCGGGCAGGTCCCGGCCGTAACCGATCATCTCGACCGCCCGCTCCAGCGTCTCCTTGACGCCGACACGGTCGAAGATCTGCCGAGTGGGACCCTCGTCTCCCTCCTCGATCAGGGTGCGGCGGCGAAGCTCGATCGAGTCCATGTCGATCGCGCGCGCGATCTCGTCCATGTGCTGCTCGAGCCCCCAGCAGACCTGCGGCGCGGTGGGCGCCCGAACGGAGCCTGAGGGCTGGTTGTTCGTGTAGTTGAGGTAGGAACGGATCTCGATGTTGTCGATCACGTAGGGGCCGCAGGCGTGCATGGCGGCCATCTGACCGAGGAACCCGCCCTCGCCGCAGTAGGCCCCCTTGTCCAGCACCAGGCGGGCGCGACGCGCGACCAGTCGACCCTCTCGGGTCACGCCGGTCTCGAACTCCATCGCGATGCCCTCGCGACGCTGCGCGATCGCGACGAACTCCTCCTGCCGGGAGAACACGAGCTTCACGGGGCGCTTGGCCGCGCGGGCGAGCGCCGCCACCTGCGCCTCGAAGTGCAGGTCGCACTTGGCGCCGAAGCCGCCGCCGAGCAGCGGTACGACGATGCGCACGTCGGCCTCGGGCACCTCCAAGGTCGCGGCAACGCCGGCGCGCGCCGCGTAGGGCACCTGCGTGGACGACCAGATCGTGACCGCGTCACCCTGCCACTGCGCGATCACCGCGCGGGGCTCGATCGGAACGCCCTGGGAGGCGTCGGATACGTAGCGACCCTTGACGACGACGTCGGCCCCGGTCATCGCGGCGTCGGCGTCGCCCTTGACGATCGTGTGGTAGGCCATCGTGTTGCCGCTGGACTCGATGTTCTCGTCACGCTCGTAGGAGGCCCACTCGGTGTGCACGAGCTGCGCGTCCTCGCCCATCGCGGCCTCGAAGTCGGTGACCGCCGGCAGGACCTCGTACTCGACCTCGATCAGCGCGGCGGCCGAAGCGGCGATCTCCTCCGACAGGGCGGCCACGCCGGCGACGATCTCTCCCTCGAAGCGCACGACGTCCTTGGCGAACAGATAGCGGTCTTGGACGAACCCGCCGAACTTCACGTCGGGCAGGTCGGCCTGGGTGACGACGGCGACAACGCCGGGCACCGCTTCTGCCTTGGAGGTGTCGATGCGCAGGATCTTCGCGTGGGAGTGATCCGCGTAGCGGAACTTGGCGTGCGCCATGCCGGTGAAGGTGAGGTCGGCTGTGTAGCGACCGGTGCCGGTCACCTTCTCTTTGCCGTCGGGACGCACGAATGCGCCGGCGGGCGCGGTCTCAACCGTTGCCACAGGTGCCCTCCTTCGTTCGCCGCGGCATCCTACGGGAGTTCGGCCGCTCGCGCCCCGAGCGCTCGCCTGGCGAGCACCTCGTAGTGGGGAGCCCCCTGGCCGAGGTGGCTGCGAAACAGGGTGATCGCGCGGACCTCGAATCCCACCGGAGCGGGCCGATCCCCGACCAGGTCCCGCGGCACCCGCGCGTCGCGGCGCGCCCGCGCGATCGTCACGTGAGGCTGCAGCGGGCGCTCCTCGGGCTCGAGCCAGCTCGCGAGACCCGTTCGCACGGCGGCCCCGAGGTCTGCGATCCGCGCCTCGGCGTCGTCCAGCCCCACCCACAGCACGCGGGCGCGCCCCTCGGGCGGGAAGCGTCCGAGGTCCGCCAGGCGCGTCGCGAACGGCGAGATCCCGGCGGCGGTCGTCGTGAGTCGCCCGTCGATCGCCTCGAGATCCTCGGCGTCAACCGCGCCGAGGAACGCCAGCGTCACATGGAGGTCCTCCGGGCGGCCCCATCGGAACCCCGCAAGGGTCGGTCGCCACCGGGCGGCGACCTCCTCGATCGCGTCGCGGACCGCCGGCGGCAGCTCCAGCCCCACGAACACGCGGAGCCGCTCGGGCGCGCTCATGCCTCGGGCAGCGACGTCTCCGGCAACGACACGCCCTCCAGGAATCGGCGCACCAGATCGAGCCCGGCCTGCTCCGCCCAGCGGCGGACCCGGTCGCGCTCCCCTCGGGCGACGAACCCGCGTGTGTGGCTGCGTCCGTCGCTCGCGGCGAGCGCGACCCAGATCGTGCCGGGCGCGGCGCCGTCGTGCGGCTCCGGCCCCGCGGCGCCGGTCAGCGCCATGGCGACGTCGGCGCCGTAGCGGTGCAGCGCGCCCTCGGCCATCGCCAGCGCGCAGCCAGCCGTCACGGTGCCGCCGGCCAGCACCTCCTCGGACACGCCGAGCACGCGGCGCTTGGCGCCGGCCGTGTACACGACCGCCGAACCGAGGAAGCTCGCCGAGGCGCCGGGCACCGACGTCAACCGCTGCCCGACGCCGCCGCCGGTCAGCGACTCCGCGCACGCGAGCGTGCGCCCCGAGGCGGCCAGCAAGCGCAACACCGCGGCCTCCAGCGATTCGTCCGAGTCCGTGAACACGACGTCGCCGAGGCGCGCGCGGACCTCGGCCGCCAACGGACCCAGCAACGCGCGCGCCGCATCGCCGGACGGCGCCTTCGCCGTCAGCCGGACCTTCACCTCGCCCATCGACGCGAGGTAGGCGATCGTCGGGTTGGTCGCGGACGCGAACAGGTCGGCCAGCACCTCGGCGACCGCCGACTCGCCCATGCCGGCCACGCGCAGCACCTGCGACGCGATCACGTCGCCGCCGACCAGCGTCCGGAGTTCGGGCACGATCGTGCCTCCCACCATCTCGCGCATCTCGTCCGGCACGCCCGGCACGGCGTACAGACGCGAGCCTCCCTCGAGCTCGACGATCAGCCCCGGCGCCGTGCCGCGATCCGGGACGATCGTGCGAGCGCCCTCGGGCACCGACGCCTGGCGGAGGTTGCTCTGCGGCATCGTGCCGATCGAGGACCATCTTCGGAACTTCTCATGCAGCATCTGCTCCAGCTCGGGGTGGAACACGAGCGGCACGCCGGCGAGCACCGCGATCGCATCACGGGTGATGTCGTCCTCGGTGGGACCGAGCCCGCCGCACACGAGCACGACGTCGGCGCGCGACGACGCCAGCGCGAGGGTCTCCACGATGCGCTCGAGGTTGTCGCCGACGGCCTGGTGGTGGATCACGTCGACGCCGATCGAGGCGAGCTGGGCGGACATCCACTGGGCGTTCGTGTCGGCGATCTGGCCGAGCAGCAGCTCCGTGCCGACCGCGACGATCTCCGCCCTCACGATGCCGCGACCCGATGCCGGCTGGTGACGAAGTACTCGATCCCCGAATACAGGGTGAGAACGACCGCGACCACCGTGACGGCGAGCACCAGCGGGTCCCAGCGCACCGCGAGCGGCGCGATCGTCATCCCGACCGCGACGAGCTGCGCCACGGTCTTGGTCTTGGCGACCTTCGAGGCGGGCATGGAGACCCCGCCGCGCTGGTCCAGTCGCCAGCGCAGCCAGGTCACCGCGATCTCCCGCGCCACGATCGCGGCGCTCGCCCACCACGGGAACTCCCCGCCGAGGGACAGCACGATCGCGGGCACGATCACGAACAGCTTGTCCGACAGCGGATCCAGCCACGCGCCGGTCGACGTCTGCATCGCGTGCCGACGCGCGAGATACCCGTCGAGGAAGTCGCTGGCGGCTCCCACCGCGAAGATCGCCGTGGCCGCCCAGCGCGCCTCGGCCGTGTCGCGCACGACCAGCCAGGCGATCAACGGGATCAGCGCGATCCGCACCACCGACACGACGTTGGGCCAGCCGAAGCCGAAGGGATCGTGTCGGGGCGCACGCTCGCTCATGCGCCGCCCCCGGTCCCGGACGGCGTGAACGTCGCGGTCCACGGCTCCCCGGCCGTGCCCGGCACGCCCGCGTCGCGACCGTCGATCGTGAGCTCGATCGCGCCGCCGTCGGTCGCGGAGATCTCGAGTTCCTCGCTGGCCATCAGCGACATCGACTCCCCCGGGCGAAGGGTGGTCGGCTCCTGCGCCGCGCCGTCGATCACGACCGTGACCTCTACGGGGTCCGTGGCATCGATCGTGACGTCCACGCCAGCGGGGGGAACAGCCGCCGAGCTCGCCGTCGTCGCGCTCGGCGTTGCGATCGAGGCCGCTTCGGGAGCGCCGCCGCGAGACACGAGACCCACGGCGATCAGCGCGATCAGCACGACCGCGGCCGCGACGAGCAGGAACTTCTGGTTGTCGCGCACCCGGCTCGCGGCCAGACCCCGCTCGACGCGGCCGGGTTTGCCCGGCGGCGAGGGCGGCTCGAGATCTTCGGCATGCTTGCCGTAGACGGTGAGCACCCGTTCCGGCTTCAGCCCCAGGTACTGCGCGTAGGTACGGAGCATCGCGCGCGCGTAGACGGGGTCGCCGAGGTCGTCGAAGGACTCCGCCTCCAACGAGCGCAGCTGCTCCGCGCGCAGCTTCGTGTCTCGGGCGGCTTCGTCGATCGTGATCCCCCGGATCTCGCGGGCACGACGAAGCGCGGAGCCCACCCCGATGGTGCCGGCCATGTCCGGGCCATGCTACCCCGGGCCCTGGCCCGCGCGACGCCGGCACCACTAGACTCCCGCGCATGGAAGAAGGCGTCCTGACCGTCGTGGTGGAGATCCCGAAAGGCTCTCGCAACAAGTACGAGATGGATCACGAGACAGGCGAGGTCTTCCTCGACCGCATGCTGTTCACCTCGATGCAGTACCCCGCCGACTACGGGTTCATCGAGGAGACACTCGGGGGGGACGGCGATCCGCTCGACGCACTCGTGTTCGTGGGCGAGTCGACGTTCCCGGGATGTCATATCCGCGTGCGCCCGATCGGTCTGTTCCGCATGACCGACGAGAAGGGCGAGGACGAGAAGGTCCTGTGCGTGCCGTTGCGCGATCCGATGTGGTCGCACGTGAACGACCTCGACGGGATCCCGCAGCCGCTGCTGGACGAGATCGAGCACTTCTTCCAGGTGTACAAGGACTTGGAGGGTCACCAGGTGCAAACCGACGGGTTCGAAGACCGTGCCGCTGCGGAGATCGTGATCGCAACGTCGCAGGCACGCCACCTCTCGACGCCGTGAGGCCGCGCGCGCTCGTGCGCGATGGAGAGATCCACCTGCGGCGTCCGTCGAGCGATGACCGCACCGCCTTCATCGCGGCGGCGCACCGCAGCCGCGACCTCCATCATCCGTGGACGACCGCGCCCGACTCCATCGATGCGTTCGACGCGTATCTCCGACGCTCGCGTCGACGATCGCAGTCGTGCCTGCTCGTGTGCCGTGACGACGGCCCGCTGCTCGGTGTCTACAACCTGGGTGAGATCGTGCGCGGCGTGTTCCAAAGCGCCTACCTCGGGTACTACGCGTTCGAGCCACACGCCGGCAACGGGTGGATGCGACGCGCGATGCCCCTCGTCTTGCGGCACGCCTTCGACCAACTGGGGCTGCATCGTCTCCAGGCCAACGTGCAGCCGGAGAACACGGCATCGCGGGCCCTGCTGGAGTCGACCGGGTGGCGGGAAGAAGGCTTCGCGCCTCGCTACCTGCACATCGACGGCGCCTGGCGCGATCACGTGATGTACGCCATCACCGCCGAAGAGGTCGCGCGCACGACCTAGGCCTCTTGACGGCCTCTGAGGCCGGAGAAGTAGCCCTCCGGACAGTGCCGCGGCAACGGGCGCCGACTAGCATCCCGCGGTGAAGGGACATTCGATCCGCGGGGGGGTACCGAACGTGCGGGCACGTGATGATGAGGTGCGCCAGAAGGAGTCTCCGCTGGCTGCCATGCGCGAGCCGATCATCGCGCCCGATGCCCTCGCCGAGGGCCCCGTTCGCTTCCTACTGATCTCTGGCGAGCGCGACGACGCCACGTGGGGATTGATCGGGGCGTTCTGGCTCTCGATCGACGGACGGCGCGGCGGGTTCCTGGTGGCGCCTGCGGCGATCTGGCCGGGCTCCGAGATGGTCCGCAACCTCAAGAGCGCGCTCGCGCGCGGCTGGACCCACGAGCAGGTCTACCGCTACTGGCAATCACAGGTGGGCGCCGCGGGCTCGATCATGATCGACCCGCAGCAACATGCCGACACGATGTTCCAGGTCGCCCGTCGCGTCGGCGCGCTGTAAGTCCGACAACGCCAGATTCGCGATCAACTGGATCCCGTGTGCCACGTGAAGAGCATCGACCTCGACACGAAGCTGGGTCGCCACGGAT
>DATECH010000062.1:0-6506 GCA_035287005.1 Actinomycetota bacterium
CACTTCGAGCACACGGTCGCGGTCACCGAGGACGGCCACGAGATCCTGACCGCCCGCTCCTAACCTTCCCGCCCAGTGGGCCCCACGGGTCAAGCACACCCCCCGAACGACCGACAACCTCAGGGTGACCCGAGCCATCCCCCTCGGCCGGTCCCGCCGTGCGCGGCGGGCGCTCTCCGCGTTCGCGGTGGCTGCCGGCATGGTCGTGACCGGGTACGGGGCCGTGCCCGCCCACGCGAGCCTGCCCCTGACCTTCTCGCACATGGCGGGCCTGCCGCGACACACCGCTCCCGCGGACGTGGCGATCGATGGAAACGGGGACGTCTACGTGGCCGACGGCGTGGTGAGCAGCACCACGACCGACGACCGGGTCGTGAAGTATGAAGCCGACGGCACCTTCCTCGATGTCCTGGCGGGGCCGGGCACCTCGACCGGATTGGTCGTGAACCCGGTGTCGGTCGCGGTCGCGCCGAGCGGCGACATCTACGTCCTGGAGGACGGCAACCCGGCCAGTGGCACCAACGAGGTGTCGCGCTACGACTCGCTCGGCAACTACATCGACGCATGGGGCGGGTACGGCACCGGCAACGGGCAGTTCAAGACGCCGGTGGGCATCGCGATCGACTCCGTGGGCAACGTGTACACCGCGGAGAACGCCACCGGTACAACCTACGACCGCATCCAGAAGTTCACGTCGGACGGCACGTGGGTGGATGCGTGGCCGGTGAGCAACCCGACCGGTCTGGCCGTGGACGGCGGCGACGTGATCTGGGTGTCGACGACGAACACCGTGTATCGCTTCACCACCGCGGGCGCCTCGGCGGGATCCTCGTGGGCATCCAGCGGCGCGACGGGCATCGGCGCCGACGCGAACGGCCGGATCTGGGTGTCGTCGTCCTCGGATCTGATCCGCACCTACGATGCGTCGGGAACGCTGCTGTGGACGCTCGGCTCCGGCGAGCTGACGGCGCCCCAGGGGCTCGACGTCACCGGCGGCGGGCAGGTGTACGTGGCGGACACGGGCAACGGCCGGGTCGCGCGGTTCGCCCTTCCGACCGCGGAGACGTCGTGGGCCTCCGGCGGCGTGAACGGCGTCGCGCTGGACGGCTCGACGGTCGAAGCGGCCGGCGGCGACAACCTTCGCACGTACACGACGTCGGGCACCGCCGGCACGTCGTGGGCCTCGAGCGGCGCCGACGACGTGACCCCCGACGGCTCGGGCAACGTCTGGGTGTCCTCGAACGCGGACAGCGTCGTGCGGGAGTACGACGCAACGGGGTCGCTCCTCGCGACGATCGGCTCCACCGAGCTCTCGTCGCCCGAAGGCGTCTCGTTCGCCGGCGGGAAGCTCTTCGTGGCCGACGCCGGCAACGACCGGATCGTCCGCTACGCCACCGACGGCACGCTGGAGACCTCGTGGGCGGTCACCGGCGTCCGCGACGTCGCCGTCAGCGGCTCGGTCGTGTACGCCACCGACGGGAGCACGCTGCGCACCTACGACACCTCGGGTGTCGCGGGCACGTCCTGGGCGTCCGGCGGCGCCACCGGCGTGGCGCTGGACGGTTCTGGCAACGTGTGGGTCTCCTCCTCTTCGGGCGTGGTGCGCGCCTACACCGCCGCGGGAGCGTTCCAGATGGCGGTCGGTTCCGGTGAGCTCACCACTCCGGTGGGGATCGCGCTGGCCGGAGGCAAGCTGTACGTCGCCGATGCGGGGACCAACGACATCGTCCGGTTCTCGACCGCGATCACCTACGAGATGCAGTGGGGGGAGTATCCGAACCCGGGTGTCGAGGACCTGCCGACCGGTGTCGCGGTCGACGCGGCCGCGAACGTCTATGTCACGAACAAGACTCAGGACGTGATCCAGAAGTTCGATGCGAGCGGGGCGTTCCTGCTGCAGTGGGGCGGCACCGGCAGCACCGCCGGGCTCCTGCAGAACCCAGCCGCGATCGCCGTGTCGCCCGTGTCGGGGGACGTCTACGTGGCAGACACGTCGAACCAGCGGATCCAGCGCTTCTCGCCGACCGGCACCTACCTCGGCCAGTGGGGCAGCTTCGGCACGGACATCGGCCAGTTCGACGGGCCCGCGGGCATCGCGATCGACGCCTCGGGCGACGTCTACGTCGCCGACAGCAACAACAACCGGATCCAGAAGTTCGGCGCGGGGGGTGCGTTCGTCACGACCTGGGGCTCGGGCCCGACCTCCGGTGACGGAGAGTTCAAGGGTCCGAAGGGGATCGCGATCGACGCGAGCGGCAACGTCTGGGTCGCCGACCCCGGGAACAACCGGATCCAGGAGTTCGACGCGAGCGGTGTGTTCCTCAGCAAGATCGCCGGCACCAGTACGAGCTCGCAGGACGGCAAGTTCTCCTCACCTCGGGACCTCGACTTCGACGCCGAAGGCACGATGTGGGTGGCGGATGCCAACAACAGCCGCATCCAGCGACTGACCACCGCCGGCACGTACCTGTCGAAGCTCGGCAGCGCGGGCCTGGACGTCGCCGAGTTCGCATTGCCGTCGGGCATCGCGGTCGATGCGACGGGTCGCGTGCTCGTCGCCGACACGAACAACAACCGCGTCCAGGTGTTCATCGACGCCAACGGGCCAGACACGTTCTTCGATCCGGGCGGGCCCGCCACGATCTCGTCGGACACGACGGCCACGTTCAACTTCCATGCGAACGAGCCCGGCTCGACGTTCGAGTGCCGGCTGGATGCCGGGACGTACTCGTCGTGTACGACGGGGGTACTGGTGCCCGCGCTCGCCGAGGGAGCGCACACGTACTACGTCAAGGCCACCGACACACTGAGCAACGTCGGCAACCCGGCGACCTACGATTGGACCGTCGACGTGACCCCGCCGGACGCGGGGATCGATTCGTCACCGAGCTCGCCGACGGCATCCACCAACGCCAACTTCACCTACCAGTCGACCGAGGCGAACTCGACCTTCACGTGCGCGTTGGACGCCGCCACACCGGCATCGTGCGGCTCGTCGTTCTCCCAGACGGTCGCCAACGGCGATCACACCTTCAACGTGTGGGCGACGGACGAGGCCGGTAACCAGAGCACGTCGCCGGCAACCTACACCTGGACCGTGGACACGACGCCGCCCGTGGTACAGATCGACAGCGGGCCGAGCGGCTACGTCCGGAATACGAACGCCTCCTTCACGTTCGACTCGCCCGACACCGGTGCCTCGTTCGAATGCCACCTGGACGGACTCGCCTACGCCTCGTGCACGTCGCCGGAGAGCTATTCGAGCCTATCCGCCGGTCTGCACACGTTCTACGTGCGCGGGATCGACGCGCTGGGCAACATCAGCGCCGACAAGACCCGGGTCTGGACGATCGACCTGCAGGATCACAAGCCCGACGGCTGGATCGGCGTCAGCGGCAAGTACGTGGGCAACGGCGTCTACAACGCCACGGCCACCAACCAGATCAAGACCCTCAAGACGAACGCGGGCAAGACCGTGTCGTTCTCGGTGCGGGTCGAAAACGACGGCACCGACACCGACAGCTACACGGTCGACGGCGGAGCCGGCGCGAAGGGTTACACGGTCTCCTACTTCGTCGGGGTCACCGACTACACGACGAAGGTCACGAACGGCACATACACGTTCTCCCTCGCCCCAGGTTCGTACAAGAGCATCACCATGAAGGTGAAGGTCGGCTCGGCGGGGAAGGCCTCGTGGTCCTCGCTCGTGAAGGTGACGTCGGGCCACGAACCGACCAAGCTCGACGCGGTCAAGGGCGTCGTCAAGCGGGTCTGACCCCCCGAAGAACACCTGTCTGCCTGTGGCGCAGGCGCTGTCGAACATGGACACCGCCGCGAGGCTGCCCCTATACTGAGTGCTCCCCCGTCCGGAGGCGTGTTTCGGCGCGTGCCCGGAGGGGATCGGTTCGATGGGAGAGACTCGGAGCTTGGCGAAAGACGATGTGATCGAGGTGGAGGGCACGGTCGTCGAGCCCCTGCCCAACGCCATGTTCCGGGTCGAACTCGAGAACGGGCACAAGGTGCTCGCCCATATCTCCGGCAAGATGCGGATGCACTACATCCGGATCCTGCCGGGAGACCGGGTCAAGTTGGAGCTCTCGCCCTACGACCTCACCCGAGGTCGCGTGGTGTACCGATACAAGTGAAGGAACCCCAGCCATGAAGGTCCGTCCCTCGGTGAAGAAGATCTGCGACAAGTGCCGCGTGATCCGCCGGCGTGGACGCATCATGGTCATCTGCTCGAACCCGCGGCATAAGCAGCGGCAGGGTTAGGAAGCGAGGCACTCACCACATGGCACGGATCGCCGGCGTCGACCTCCCCCGCGACAAGCGGTTGGACATCGCCCTGCGCTACATCTACGGCATCGGACCCACGAGCGCCTTCAAGATCGTCGAGGGAACCGCGATCGACGGCGGCACGAAGGTGCGCGACCTGTCCGAGGAAGAGGTCGTCAAGATCCGTGCCTTCATCGACGCGAACTTCAAGGTTGAAGGCGACCTTCGCCGCGAGGTCGCGCAGGACATCAAGCGCAAGATCGAGATCGGGTGCTACCAGGGCATCCGCCACCGCCGCTCTCTCCCGGTGCACGGGCAGCGCACGCACACCAACGCGCGCACCCGCAAGGGGCCGAAGAAGACCATCGCCGGGAAGAAGAAGGTCAAAGCGAAGAAGTAAGGGAGCCCACACACCATCATGGCCAAGCCCAAAGCGAAGAAGACCAAGCGTCGCGAGAAGAAGAACGTCCTGCACGGGCAGGCGCACATCAAGTCGACGTTCAACAACACGATCGTCACGATCACCGACCTGCAGGGCAACACGCTCAGCTGGGCCAGCAGCGGCAACGTGGGCTTCAAGGGCTCCCGCAAGTCCACGCCGTTCGCCGCACAGCTCGCGGCCGAGAAAGCTGCGCGTGCCGCCCAGGAGCACGGCCTGCAGAAGGTCGACGTGTTCGTGAAGGGCCCGGGCTCGGGCCGCGAGACCGCGATCCGTTCGCTGGCCGCCGCCGGTCTCGAAGTCGCAGGGATCCAAGACGTCACGCCGGTGCCGCATAACGGCTGCCGGCCGCGGAAACGCCGCCGCGTCTAACGCGCGCGGAACCCGGTCGCACATCGCGGCGCGGGAGACCCAAGGGGCGGGGAGTAGTGGTTGATCCCCCGTCGAGGAGGGATGCACGTTGTTCGTCGTCGCACGACCGCAGATCGCGGAAGAAGTCGTTTCGCCGATCCGATCGAAGTTCACGATCGAGCCACTGGAGCCGGGCTTCGGCTACACCGTCGGCAACTCGCTGCGCCGTACCTTGCTGTCGTCCATCCCGGGCGCGGCGATCTCGTCGGTGCGGATCGACGGGGTGCTGCACGAGTTCGCCACCGTGCCGAAGGTCACCGAGGACGTCACCGACGTCATCTTGAACCTCAAGGAACTCGTGGTGCGCTCGGACCTGGAGGAGCCCACGACGATCTACCTGAAGGCCAAGGGCCCGGCCGAGGTGACCGCCGGTGACGTCGCGCCGCCCGCGGGCATCGAGATCTTGAACCCCGACCTGCACATCGCCACGATCGGCAAGGGCGGGTCGCTCGAGATGGAGATGACGGTCGAGCGCGGCGTGGGCTACCGCATGGCTGACAAGAACAAGAAGCCGCGCGATCCGATCGGCGTGATCCCGGTCGACTCGATCTTCTCGCCGGTGCGCAAGGTCAGCTACACCGTGGAGAACACCCGCGTGGAGCAGATGACCGACCGCGACAAGTTGATCCTGGACGTCGAGACCGACGGCTCGATCAACCCGCGCGAGGCGCTCGCGTCAGCCGGCGGCACGCTGCTCGAGTTGGTGCAGCTGTTCTCGGACCTGGCCGAGGCGCAGAGCGTCTCCGTGGGTCCCGCCGAGGCCGACGAGCTGCCCAGCGACTACCAGATCACGATCGAGGAGCTGAACTTGTCGGTGCGCTCCTACAACTGCCTCAAGCGCGAGGGCATCAACACCGTCGGCGACGTCGTGTTGAAGTCCGAGTCCGAGCTGATGGACATCCGTAACTTCGGGCAGAAGTCGATCGACGAGGTCAAGGCCAAGCTCGAGGAACTCGGGCTCGGCCTGCGGGAGGAGTGAGGTCCACGTGCCCACCCCGAAGAAGGGCCCGCGTCTGGGCTCCGGTCCGGACCATCAGCGGTTGATGCTGTCCACCCTGGCCAAGCAGCTGTTCATCCACGAGGGTGTCAACACCACCGAGGCCAAGGCCAAGATGCTGCGCCCCTACGCCGAGAAGCTGATCACCAAGGCGAAGAAGGGTGATCTCGCGGCGCGACGCGAGGTGTTGAAGGACATCCCCGATCGCGACGTGGTCGCGCTGCTGTTCCACGACATCGCCCCGCGGTTCGCCGAGCGCCCGGGTGGCTACACCCGGATCATGAAGCTCGGGCCTCGCAAAGGGGACGGCGCGCCGATGGCGCGGATCGAGTTGGTCGAACTCGGCAGTTAAGACTCATAGGCATCTAGACGGGCCCGGCGGGG
>DATECH010000063.1:0-3262 GCA_035287005.1 Actinomycetota bacterium
GAGCGCCAGGGCGACGTAGCCGCCGGTGATCGACGCAGTGCGCGTGCCGGCGTCAGCCTGCAGCACGTCGCAGTCGATCGTGATCATGCGCTCGCCGAGCGCGCGCATGTCGGTGACGCTGCGCAGCGCTCGACCGATCAGTCGCTGGATCTCCTGCGTGCGTCCCCCCGGTCGGCCCTTGTTCACCTCGCGGAAGGAGCGCTCGCTGGTGGACGCCGGCAGCATCGAATACTCGCCCGTGACCCAGCCCTTTCCCGTACCCCGCAGCCATCGCGGCGGATCGTCGGACACCGACGCCGCGCACAGCACCCGCGTCTTGCCCATCGAGAACAGCACGGAGCCCGCGGCCCATTCCTGGAACCCCAGCTCGTGGCTGACCGCGCGCAGCGCGGCATTGTCGCGGCCGTCGGGCCGGCTCACGCGCCCACCTCGAAGACGGCGTCGGGCACCGCCGCGTCGATCGCGCCGTCGTACCCCTCGGCCGCTTCCTCGAGCGAAAGTCCCGGGTCGAGGTTGGGCGTGATATGCGTCAGGATCAACCGGTGGGCGCCGGCTGCCTGGGATAGCTCCGCAGCTTGCAACGCGCTCAGGTGGAAGTACGTGAGGGTCGACTCGTTCTGATAGGTCGCCTCGCACAACAGAAGGTCGGCGTCGCGCGCGAGGTCGACCGCGTTGTCGCACGGCCCGGTGTCGCCCGTGTACGCCAGCACCTTGCCGTCGGCTTCGATCCGGTAGCCGAGCGAGGGGACACCGATGTGCGTCATCTCGTAGGGCGCGACCCGGAACGGGCCCAGCTCGAAATCGCTGCCCGGAGTGGCCACGTTGAAGTCGTAGGCCTCGGCCATCACGTTGCGACCGCCCTCCGACACGAGCAGCGCCGCGAGGTCGGTAAACCCGGGCGGTGAGTAGAACGGCAGCCCGGGCTCGCCGAGACCCCCGTAGTGCCGCGCGTAGAACGCGGGAATGATGTCCAGGAAATGGTCCGCGTGCCCGTGCGAGATCACCATCGAGCCCAGGTCGCCGACGGGCAGATGCTCCTGCAGGCGGGAGAACGTGCCGGTGCCGGCATCGAGCCACAGGTGGTAACCCTCGGCGCTGACGAGGTACCCGCAGCACTCACGATTGGCACCCGGCCAGGTGCCCTGCGAACCCAGCACGGTCAGCCTCACGCGAGTCCTCTCGCGTCGACGTGGACCGCGTCGACGTGCGTGACCTCGCGCCCCAAGAACAGCTCCGCCAGCTCACGGAAGGCCGTCGCATCTCCCGTGGTGAGGAAGGCATGGTGCGGAGCAGACCCGGCCTGCCGCAATGCGTCGCCTCGCAGCAGCTCGGCATAGACGTCCTTGGCCGTTTCCTCGGCGGAAGACACCAGCACGACGTCGGGACCCAGCTCCAGCTGGAGCAGGCCGGACAGCAACGGGTAGTGGGTGCAGCCCAAGATCACGGTGTCGACGTCCATCCCCTTCAGCGGTGCAAGATACCCTGCCGCAGCCGCCCGTAGCTCGGAGCTGGTCGTGTCGCCCCGCTCCACGTGCTCGACGAACACCGGGCAGGCGGCGGCGTGCAGGGCCGCGGCCGACCCGACCGCACGCTGGTAGCTGCCGGTGCGGATCGTCGCCTCGGTGCCGATCACGCCGATCTTCCCGTTGCGGCTCGCGCGGAGCGCGGCTCGCACCCCGGGTGCGATCACGCCGACGACGGGGATGTCGGCGGCGGCCGCGATGTCGCCGATCGCCGACACCTCGACCGAGTTGCAGGCCACCACGAGCAGCTTGACGCCGCGATCGATCAGATACGCGGCGATCTCCATGGCGTACCCGCGGATCTCCTCGACCGGCTTCGGGCCGTACGGGAAACGGGCGCCGTCGCCGACGTAGACAACCGACTCGTTGGGCAGGAGCTCCCAGATCGCGTGGGCGACGGTGAGACCGCCGACGCCGGAATCGAAGATCCCGATCGGGCGGTCGTCACCCACGCGCTACCACCACAGGGATTCCTCTACGCCCTTTTCGGCCGTGGACAGATCCTCGTTCCACGCCTCGGTCGACAGGTACTTCCAGCCGCCGTCGGGGAGCAGGCACACGACGTCGCCGGTCTCGATCTCCTGGGCGATGCGCTGCGCCACGTGGATCACGGCGCCGCTGGAGATACCCGCGAACACGCCCTCGCGGCTCGTGAGCTCCCGCGTCGCGCGAAGCGAATCGGTCGAGTTCACCAGGAACTTGCGGTCGATCTGGGCCGGATCGAAGATCGGGGGCACGAAGCCCTCCTCCAGGGAGCGCAGCCCGTACACCAGGTCGCCGAGCTCGGGCTCCGCCGCGATCACCTTGATGTCGGCGTTGTGCGCGTGCAGACCACGGCCGTTGCCGGTCAGCGTGCCTCCCGTGCCCATGCCGGCGACGAAGTGCGTCACCTCGGGCAGGTCGCGGATGATCTCCCGCGCGGTGCCGTACTCGTGCGCCGCGGGGTTGGCGGGGTTCCCGTACTGGAACGGCATGAAATACCTGTCGTCTCGGGCCAGGGCGCGCGCGACCTCGATCGAGCCGTTGGTGCCCTTGGCGCCGTCGGAATAAACGATCTCGGCGCCGAACAGTCGCAGCAGGCCGATCCGTTCCTGGCTGGCGTTGTCCGGGATCACCACGGTCAGCTCGTACCCCTTGCGTCTGGCCACCATGGCGAGCGCGATCCCGGTGTTGCCCGACGTCGGCTCCAGGATCGTCTTGTCCGGGGTCAGCTCGCCGCTGGCCTCGGCGGCCTCCACCATGGCGAGCGCGATCCGGTCCTTGGTCGAGCCGGTCGGGTTCTGGCCCTCCAGCTTGGCCCACAGGCGCACGGTCGGAGTCGGCGACATCCGCTGGATACCGACCAGCGGCGTGTCGCCGATCGCGTCGAGGATCGAGTCGTAGCGCACGATCCCGGGATTATCCCAGGGCCCGCACGTCGGAAGCGGTCAGCCCACGATCCGCACGAAGTGGTAGGCGAAGGTGTGGCCCCCGTACGCGAGCGGGATCATGTCGGTCTCCGCCTGGCACATCGAGCCGTCCTTCCGTATGCCTCGGAATCGGAACGTCGTGGGGAAGGCCAGTGTCTGCACTCGGTTCCAATACATCCAAGACAGCAGCTCCTGGTCGTCCTCGTGAACGATCCGCTGCAGAAGGTGGGGCGTGTCTCGCAGCTCATCCGCCGAGGCGTACCCGAACAGTTCGGCGAAGCGTTCGTTGCAGATCCAGTGCGTCTCGTCGAGCCAGACGTAGACCCCGTC
>DATECH010000064.1:0-5251 GCA_035287005.1 Actinomycetota bacterium
CTC
Source organism: Actinomycetota bacterium (assembly GCA_035287005.1). Classification (GTDB taxonomy): domain Bacteria; phylum Actinomycetota; class UBA4738; order UBA4738; family HRBIN12; genus AC-51. The sequence goes on from DATECH010000064.1 coordinate 4, forward strand.
GGTTGGCGCTGATCGTCGTCGACACGTCTATCTTCATCGATCATTTGCGTGGGAACGACGAGGCAAGACAGGCGCTCCGCGCGGCAACCCTGCGAGGGGACGACACGGTCGCGTCGGTACTCACGAAGGTCGAGCTCCTCGCGGGGATGCGATCGCACGAGCGAGCTAGCGTGCGCTCACTGATGGGCGCGCTCGCGTGGATCGATCTGACCGACGCGGTCGCCGAACAGGCCGGAGCGCTCGCCCGACGCTACGCGCGCTCCCACCAAGGCGTTGAGGTCGTCGACTTCGTGATCGCAGCGACGGCGCAGGAACTCAACGCAGACCTCTGGACCCGCAACATCCGCCATTTCCCGATGTTCCGGGGTCTCCGCGCGCCGTACTGACGGGGGCTAGCCGCCGAGCGCCAGCGACGACAACTCGCCCAACCTGAACAGCGGGTTCGGATGCACGAAGATGAGCAGGATCCCGGCCGTCGCGATCGTCACCACCGTGCCGAGCAACACCGGGACGCGTACGCGAACCTCCTCGGCCGGTGGCTCTTCGAAGATCATCGCCCGCGGGATCAAGAAGTAATAGCCCACGCTGATCACCGAGTTGATCACCATGATCACCGCCAGCCAGTACCCAACGCCACCGCGTTCGATGGCGGCAGAGAAGATCCCGAGCTTTCCCATGAACCCACCCGTCGGCGGCACGCCGGCCAGCGACACCATGAACACGGTCATCGCAACGCCGAGCAGCGGCGCCGACTTCATCAGGCCGGCGAAGTCTTCGATCCGCAGGCTCGGTCGCCGCTCCGACACCGCGGTCACCACCGCGAACGATCCGAGGTTCATCACCGAGTAGATCAAGATGTAGGTGACCGCCGCGGTGAACGCGGACTGGTTCACTCCGGCGTCGCCGGACACCAATGCGAACGGCAGCAGGATGTAGCCCGCCTGCGCGATCCCCGAGTACGCGAGCAGCCGCACCGCCTGACGCTGCCGCAGTGCCACCAGGTTGCCGAGTGTCATCGTCAGTACCGACAGCAGCGCGAAGATCGGCGCCCAGAACTCCCATTGGCCGACGAACGCCACGAACATCAGCTGGAGCAACCCGGCGAACCCGGCGGCCGCCGACGCGACGGCGAGGAAGGACGCGACCGGCACCGGCGAGCCCTCGTAGGTGTCGGGCGCCCAGAACTGGAACGGCACCGCCGACACCTTGAACGCGAACCCCACGACGACGAACAGGATGCCGACCTGGGCCAGCGTCTCCCTCGCGCCGGAGAGCCCCGCGAGCCCCTCGGCGATCGCGTGCAGCTCGAGCTGGCCGGTCAGCCCATAGATCAGGCTCATGCCATACAGCATCACTGCGGTCGACAGCACGCCGATGATGAAGAACTTCAACCCGCCCTCATTGCCCCGGATGTCGGACTTGCGGAACGTCGCCATCAGGAAACCCGGCGCGGACACCAGCTCGAGCGCGAGGAACAGCATCAACAGGTTCCGCGAGGCCGGCATCAGCACGCACCCGAAGAACGCCGTCAACAGCAGGAAGTAGTACTCCCCCTGGTAGAACCCCCCGTCGCGCAGGTAGCGGTAGGAGATCAGCAGCACCACGAGGGCCGCCACCAGGAAGAACCCCTGGAAGATCAGCGTGAACGCGTCGACCACGTAGGCGCCGCCGAACGCGACGCGCGGGCCCTGGCCGACCAGCGACAGGACCGCACCGAGCGAGGCCACCACACCCACGAACGACACCCACATCGACGCCGCCTTCGCCCGCCTCGGCAAGAAGAGATCCACGACGAGCACCACCAGGATGGTGGCCCCGAGGATCTCGAGCGGCAGCAGCGCGTGGTAGTCGATGTTCACGCTTCGGCTATCCCGTCACGATCCGCACGACCGCGTCGACCCCGGAGGCCGTCGTGTCCAGGATCAGGCTCGGCAGCACCCCGAGCACCAGGGTCAGGGCCAGCAACGGCACCCACGAGACCCATTCGACCGCCAGGATGTCGCGGAAGCCGTGCTCCTTCCACTTCACCGGGGCCTCGCCCTGGTTCACCCGCTGCAGCATCCACAGGAAGTAGCCGGCGGTCAGGATCGTGCCGATGCCACCGATGATCATGAACGCCCGGTACAGCCCGACGTTCAGCCCGACCGTCGTGTTGGGGTTGAACGAGCCGAGCAGCGCCATGATCTCGCCCCAGAATCCGGCCAGGCCGGGCAGGCCGAGCGACGCGATCGCGACGAACGCGAAGATGCCCGCCATCTTGGGCATCACCTCGGACATACCCCCGCCGATATCGGCGATCTGGCGCGTGTGGTAGCGGTCGTAGATCGACCCGACCAGGAAGAACAGCATGCCGGTGATCACGCCGTGCGCCACCATGCCGAAGATCGCCGCCTGGATGCCGATCGTGGTCAGCGTCGCGATGCCGAGCATGACGAACCCCATGTGCCCGACCGAGGAGAACGCGATCAACCGTTTCAGGTCCTTTTGGGCCAAGCACGCGAGGGCCGCGTACACGATCGCGATCGCGGCGAGCGCGCCGATCCACGGCGCGTAGGCCACCGCGCCATCGGGCATCACCGGCAGCGCGATCCGCACGAAGCCGTAGGTGCCCATCTTCAGCATGATCCCCGCCAGCAGGACCGAGCCGATCGTGGGCGCCTCAGTGTGCGCATCGGGCAGCCACGTGTGGAAGGGCCACATCGGCACCTTCACCGCGAAGCCCAGCGCGATCGCCCCGAACACGATCAACTGGAACGTGTGCGCGTAGCCGCCGGTCGCGCCGAACGCCGTGAGCGCCTGCAGATCGAACGTGTGCTTGCCGTCGACCACCGGACCGTTGAAGTACAGCGCCAGGAACCCCAGCAGCATGAAGACCGATCCGAACAGCGTGTACAGGAAGAACTTGATCGAGGCGTACTGGCGGTTGGCCGAACCCCACACCGCGATCAGGAAGTACATCGGGACCAGCACCAGCTCCCAGAACACGAAGAACAGGATCAGGTCGAAGGCGATGAACGTTCCCGCCATGCCGGTGATCAGCAGCAGCGTGAGCGCGACGAACGCCTTGGTCTTGCCCGGCGAGGGAACGTAGCGCGCCGTGTAGATCGCGCACAGCAGACCGAGCAGGTAGGTCAGCACGAACAGCGGCATCGAGATGCCGTCGATGCCTACGTGGTACCTCGCGCCGATCACGGGGATCCACTTCGCATCCTGCACGAACTGCAGCTCGCCACTGCGCCCGTAGTCGAACTGGAACGCGATCACGGCCGCACCGATGAAGGCTAGCGACATGATGACGACGCCGAGCCCCCGGATCATCTTGTCCTTGTCCTTGGGCACGAGCAAGATCACGAGCGCGCCGGCGATCGGCAGGAACGTCGTGATCGTGATGGCCCACTCTTGCCAGCTCGACTCGTTCATGGTTTCCCTCGTTCCTTACCTGATGAAGAAGACCGCCAGGGCGATCACACCCGCGAACAGCCCGACCGCGTACCACTGGACCTTTCCCGTCTGGATCGTGCGCAGGCCCTTGCCGAAGGATTCCGCCGCGGTGCCCGCGCCGTTCACGATGCCGTCGATGATGGTGCGGTCGATCCACATGATGCCGCCCGAGAACGCACGCGTGAGCGCCGCGGAGCCGTCGACCACGCCGTCGAGCACGTGCTGGTTGAACCAGTAGACGCCGGCGGACCACGTGTCGCGGATCGGCCGCACGACACCGCCGAAGTAGATGTCGTCCAGGTAGTACTTGCGCTCCAGCACCCCGTACAGCCCGCCGAGCTTCGTGATCGGGTCGGGCGTGCGGTAGGACCGGTAGACGCGGTAGCCGAGGAAGATGCCGATCGCGATCACCAGGATCGACAGGCCGGCGACCGCGGGGTCGAAGATCGCCTCGTGCGGCTCGGTGCCGAAGTACACCCAATCCAGGAACGGCGCGCCGGCGGGGGCGAACCCCAGCAGCCCGACGAAGCAGGTCGTGATCGCGAGCAGCACCAGCGGCGCCGTCATCGAGCGCGACGACTCGTGCGGGTGCGCGGTGCCGCGGTACTCACCGAAGAACGTCTGCAGCACCATGCGCGTCGTGTAGAAGGCGGTGAGCACGGCGCCGACCAGCAGCACGACCCCGAGCCAGTACGTGCCCGAATCCTTGGCCACCAGGATGATCTCGTCCTTGGAGAAGAACCCGGCGAGCGGCGGCACACCGGCCAGCGCCAGCGACCCGATCATGAACGTGATGTAGGTCACCTTCATCTGTTTCCGCAGGCCGCCCATGTCGCTCATGTTGTTCGAGTGCACGGCGTGGATCACCGAGCCGGCGCCCAGGAACAGCAGCGCCTTGAAGAATGCGTGCGTGAACAGGTGGAACATCGCCGCGGGATAGCCGGCCTCCCCCATGCCGAGCGCGGCCACCATGTAGGCCAGCTGCGAGATCGTCGAGTAGGCGAGCACCTTCTTGATGTCGTCTTGCACGAGGGCCAGCAGGGCGGCCATCAGCAGCGTGATCGCGCCGACGATCGCCACGATCGTGAGCGCGATCGGATCGGCGCTGATGAAGACCTCGAACGTCCGCGCCACCAGGTAGATGCCGGCCGCGACCATCGTGGCGGCGTGGATCAGCGCGGACACCGGCGTCGGGCCAGCCATCGCGTCGGGCAGCCACGTGTACAGCGGGAACTGCGCCGACTTGCCGATCGTGCCCCCGAACAGCAGCAGCGCTGCGGCCGTGACCATGACCGTGTTGCTGCTGACCCCCACGATGTGACTGATCTCCTGGATGTTCGAGGTCTCGAACCCGGTGAGGGCGATCAGCGCGAAGATGCCGAACATGAAGGGCACGTCGCCGACCCGCGTTGTCAGGAACGCCTTCATCGCCGCGCGCGCAGCGGCCGGCTTGTGGAACCAGAAGCCGATCAGCAGGTACGAGCACAGGCCGACCAGCTCCCAGAACACGAACAGCACCAGCATGCTGTCGACCATGACGAGGCCGATCATCGACGCGGTGAACAGCGACATGTACGCGAAGTAGCGCGAGTAGCCGCCGTCGCCGGCCATGTAGCCCTGTGAGTACACTTGCACGACCAAGGACACCGCCGTCGCCGCCAGCAGCATGATCGCCGTCAGCCCGTCGACGCGCAGGCCGAGGTTGACGACGAGGCTGTTGCCGGCCGGCGGGAACACCGTCAGCCACTCATGGGTCTGGAACAGCAGCGCCGCCCCGTCTTTGTCGATGACGCTGTCGAGCACCCAG
>DATECH010000065.1:0-5126 GCA_035287005.1 Actinomycetota bacterium
TCGTCCGAAAGCGCCACGAACGACGCGAGCATGCGCTCGTAGGTGGCGGACGCTGCCGCGCGGATCTCTTCGGCGCTGCGTGCTGCCTTGCGCTCGACCTCTCGGAGGTTCAGCTCGTCGGTATCGAGCGGCTGCTGCGTGATCGGCGCAGGCTCGCCTCGCTTGATCGCGTCGAGGGCGTCCAGCGCCTGCTGCTCCCACGTCTCGAGGTGGCCCACCAGGTCCTTTGGCGACCACGTGCCGCCACCGAGCCCGGGCGTCACGAACCCCTCCGCCGACAGCTGCTCGAGCAGCGCCGCCGTTCGCGCCCGATCCTCTCGCAAGAGGCGGATCGCTTCGGCACGTCCGGGGACCTCTTCGCGCACGCGTGCATGCTACGTCAGCCGCGGCGCCCAGCGATCCAACACCACCGGCATCACGCCGTCGGGAACGTAGAGCCACCGGGGCAGGTACCGCGCCGCGTACAGGAACTCGTGCGCCTCCTGCGCGACCTCGAAAGGCCCGAGGAGCCGCTCGTCGAAGAGCTCCCGCCGATCGCCGAGACCCTCGCGGTACGCGTCGAGGAACGCGGCACGCGATCGCGCCGCCCAGGCCGCGACGACATCGGCATCGCCGGGCCGCCGCCGAGCCACCACGCGACCCACGTGATCGATCGCGCACGACATCGCGACGACGTCGCGGGCCGGTGCGTCGGGCGTCGTTCGGGTGCCCGATGCGAGCGGGTTGCCGTCGAAGTCGTTGACGAACAGCGAGCCGCCGCCGGTGCGCAGCACCTGCCCGACGTGTAGATCGCCGTGGATCCGCATCACGGGGGTGTACTCGATGCCCTCCAGCCTTGCGATGACGTCGCGAGCCCGCGGCGCCAGCGCAAGCAGGCGCGCACCCTCAGCGCCGGAAGTTGCGGCGAGCGCCTGCTCGAGCATCACCACGGCGGCTGCACGCCAGGCCGCGACCCGGTTCGACTCTGCGTCGAGGACCGGGGCCGCGAACACCGGCGAGGGGGTCGCCAGGGCTCGATGCAGCCGCGCGAGGAGCCCACCGATCGCGACCGCATGCGCATCGGCATCGCCCCACACCGCGCACGCACACGCCTCCTCGACGTCGTCCACACACCAGGCCCACCCGTCGCGCGCATCCGGGACGAACGCCGTCACGCTCGCGATCAGCGTGTCCCCCCGCCACACGACCGAGCCCATCGGTGTCGGGATCTCTTCGAATCCGACGGCCGCCAGGTGGGCGGGCAGATCCAGCCCGGGTTGCGGCCCGTGCCTGGTGCGCGGGAAGAGCTTGACGACGACGCGCTCCCCCACCACGACCGATTCGTTCGACTGGTCGACCCCCATCGCCCGTTCCGTCCCGCCCAGCGGGATGACCGGCACGTAGCGGTCGGCCGTCAGCGAGCCCGAAGCGCCGGCCGCGAGGACACTCAGGAGCCCCGAGGCCGCCCCGTCGCCGGGAACGGCACGATGGACCTCGTTGCCGTGGACGATGAGCGGCGCCACGACGACGACGCCATCGCTCTCCCCGACCGCGATCCACGCGCCGGGTAACTCGATGAGATCGACCAACTCGATCGTCGCCATAGGCGCGCCCTCGAAACGCGAGGGCAGCCAGATCCCGGAACCCGCCGCCTCGATCGCGACCCGCACGCCCGCTTCGTCCACGCACGCGAGTCTACGAACCCGGACCTTGACTCCAGTTTCCTGACCCGGAGTCAGCCCAAACGGTTCCGGAATGGCCCCGTGCGTGGCACCGTGCTTCGGTCGGTTCGAAGGAGCCGGCTGAACCCCGCCGACCGCTAGGAGAGACCTCTATGGCAGACCGTGAGATCCGCTCCGTGCAGCACCGACGCCCGCCTGTGGACATCATGCCGGACGAGGCCGTCGCGGCGATCCGGGAGGCGAGCGCCGAGGTCCTGTGGCGCACCGGCATCCAGGTGCGTTCGGATGCGCTGCTGAAGCAGCTCGAAGCGGCCGGCGCGGTCATCGAGGAAGAGGACAGCCGGGCGCGATTCCCCAAGGAACTGCAGACGGAGGCGCTCGCCTCGGTGCCGGGCGACCTGCCGCTGAGTTCCCGCGAGCCCGGGCTCGACGTGATCTTGGACGGCACGCGCGGTTACCTCGGGGTCGACGGCAACGCCGCAGAGGTCGTCGATCTCGACACGGACCAGCGCCGCGCCTCGCGCAAGGACGATGTCGCGATGGGCACGTTGATCGGCGACGCCCTGCCGCAGATCGGCTACATCTGGCAGCCGGCGGTCAGCCGCGAGATGCCGGTACCGTCGGAGCCGCTGCACAACCTCGAGGCCAACCTGAACAACACCGGCAAGCACATCGTGATGATGACGGCCGTCACGCCGGAGCAGGCCGAGGCGTCCTCGCAGATGGCCGCGATCGCCGCCGGCGGCGAGCAGGCGCTGAAGGATCGCCCGATCCTGTCGGCGTTTCAGTGCTCGGTGTCGCCGCTCGTCTACGACGGCGGACCGCTCGCCGCGGCCGTGGAGTTCGCTCGCTGCGGCGTGCCGAGCGGGTTCATGGTCATGCCGATCCTCGGCGCGACCTCGCCGATCACCCGCGGCGGCACGCTGGTGGTGTCCAACGCCGAGGTGATCGGCGGGGTGATCGCGCATCAGCTGCTCGCCCCCGGGGCGCGCACGTTCTACGCCAGCTGCGCGACGACGATGGATCTGTGGTCGGGCGCCGCGACCTGCGGCGGCCCGGAGGATCTCGTCTTCCAGATGGCGAACGCCCAGCTCGCGCGCTCCTACGGGTTGAAGTCGATGGTGGGCACGTTCGCAACGGGATCCAAGACCAGCGACTGGCAGGGGGGCGCCGAGAACGGCATGTCCGGCTTCGCGAGCTGGATCAGCGGGGTCGACATGGCCAGCGGCGCCGGGCTGCTCTACGCGGCGCGCGTGTTCAGCCCGACGCAGCTCGTCCTGGACGCCGAGTTGTGGGACCTGATCTGCTCGATGTCGGAGGGCGTGCGCGGCTGGGATGCCGAGTCGCTGGCCGTCGACGTGATCGACGCGGTCAAGCCCGGCGGCCACTTCCTCGACCAGGATCACACGCTGACCCACATGCGCGAGGTGTGGCAGTCCAAGATGTTCGACCGCGGCAGCTGGGAGGACTGGGAGAAGAACGGCCGGCCCCTGCCCGCGGAGAAGGCCAAGAAGCAGGTCCGAGAGATCATCGAGACCCACCGGCCCTACCCCCTGCCCGACGGCGCCTCCGACGCGATCCGCAGCATCGTGGAGCGCTTCGAGAAGGAGCACCCGGAGGCGGCATGATTACCGCCCCGACCTGCGGCGGGGTATATTGAACGGCGATTCAAACGCGACCGGCCCGGCCGGCCAGACCCGAGGAGAGAGCAGATGTCCGAAGAGCTGATGGAGAAGCTTCGCCAGTCCCTGATCGGCGCCAAGCGCGACGAGGGCGTCGAGGCCACCCAGGCACTGCTGGACGAGGGCGCCGACCCGGTGATCATCCTGCAGGACGCGATGGCCTCCGCGATGTTCACCCTGGGCGCGATGTGGTCGCGCGGTGAGGTCTTCCTGCCTGAGGTCGTCGCCTCGGCGACGCTGTTCAAGATGTGTAACGACCTCGTCGAGCCGGCGCTGCTTGCGGCCGGCGGTGAGAAGCAGATCACCGGCAAGGTGATCCTGTGCACGGTCAAGGGGGATCTGCACGATCTCGGCAAGAACATGGTCGGCGCGATGCTCAAGACCGCCGGGTTCGAGGTCACCGATCTCGGCAAGGACACGCCGCTGGACAAGATCCTGACCGCGGTGCGCGAGTTGCAGCCGGACATCCTTGGCATGTCTGCATTGCTCACCACCACCGTCCCCCAGCAAAGGACCGTGATCGAAGCCCTGAAGAAGGAGGGGCTGTTCGACTCGATCAAGGTGATGGTCGGCGGTGCACCCGTCACGCAGGAGTGGGCGACCGAGATCGGCGCAGATGGGTTCGCCCCCGACGCGCCCGAGGCCGTGAGCCGCGCGAAGGCCTTGCTCGGCATCGAGGCCGCGGCGTAGTCGCAGCCCGCCGGGTGGTTGCCGGGGCAACCCGGCGATAGCATCCCGACCCTGATGACGAGTCGCGTCAGCATCCGCGATGTCGCTCGAGAAGCGGGTGTATCGGTGACGACCGTGTCCCATGCCCTCAATGGCAAGGGACGGTTGAACCCCGAGACGCGCCAACGCGTACGCGAGGTTGCCGATCGACTCGGCTATCGGCCAAACCCGGCCGCGCGGTCGCTCGTGTCGGGTCACACGGGCTTGATCGCGGCGATCCCGTCGCTGCCCCGCGAGCTCCGTGTCGACTTCACCGAGTTCGGCTTCTTCTCCGAGTTGATCTCGGCGGCGACCGGCGTGGCGGTCGGCCGCCACCAGGCCCTGGTCGTCTCGCCGCCGGGCGCAGACTGGTTCATCTGGGACCGGGTTCCGCTTGACGGGGTCATCGTGATCGAACCGGTTTTCGACGAGCCGGCCTTGCCCGATCTGCGGAATCGAGGCGTGCCGTTCGTCACGATCTCGGCCGATCCCCGCAACGTGGGCACCGACGCGGTGGTGCGCTCAGATGATCGAGAGGGCACCGAGCGCTTGCTGGATCATCTGGCCGATGCAGGGGCATCGAGGGTCGCCATGCTCGCGCCACCGCCGCTCAACGCATTCACCCGGGATTGTGCGAACACGTACCGGCGGTGGTGCGAGCGGACCGCTCGCCCGCTCGCGCTGGAGGTCGTGGGCGTGGCGGACGTCGTGCTCGATCGCGAGGGGGCCTACCTGGCGGCGCTCGATCGCCTCCTCGCCCTCGATCCTGCGCCCGACGCGCTGTTCGTGCCGATCGAACTGGCCGGCGAGATGGTGCTCGAGGTGATGCGCGCTCGCGGCGTGTCGGTCCCCGGCGACCTTCTCCTCGCCACCACGCGAGACACGGGTCGTGTGGTCTCGACGAACCCCCCGCTGACGACCCTCGAGTGGAACTACGCCGAGCTCGGCCGTCGCGCGGCGGAGATGCTGCTCGATCTGATCGGCGGCTCGCGCACGGCGCCGTGTGAGGAGGTCGTGGGGACGACGGTCGTGCCGAGAGAGAGCACTCTGCATTGACGCGACGAAGGCCGGCGGG
>DATECH010000066.1:0-22610 GCA_035287005.1 Actinomycetota bacterium
GTTCTTCTTCGCGTGCCACCAGCACTTCTTCGAAGAGATCGCGAAGTTCCGGGCGGCGCGGCGGCTGTGGGCGCGCATCATGCGGGAGCGCTTCGGTGCCAGGGACGAGCGTTCGCTCGCGTTACGGTTCCACACGCAGACCGGTGGCGCGACGCTGACCGCGCAACAGCCGGAGAACAACATCGTGCGCACGGCGCTCGAGGCGCTGTCGGCTGTGCTCGGCGGGACCCAGTCGCTGCACACGAACGCGTTCGACGAGGCGCTGGCGCTGCCGACGGAGCACTCGGCGAAGCTTGCGCTGCGCACCCAGCAGGTGATCGGCTACGAGACCGGGATCGCCGAGGTCGCCGATCCGCTCGGCGGCTCCTACTACGTGGAGGCGCTGACCGACGAGCTGGAGCGCCTCGCCGTGGCCTACATCGACAAGATCGACGGGTTGGGGGGCGCCGTTGCGGCGATCGAGCAGGGTTTCTACCAGGACGAGATCCACGAGGCGGCGTTCCGGATCCAACAGGCGATCGAGCGCGGCGACCGCGTCGTGGTCGGCGTCAACCGCTTCCAGGTGCACGAGGAACACGAGCACGAGCTGCAACGCATCGGCGAGGACGAGGTCGCCCACCAGATCGATCGAGTCCAGGCCCTGCGCGCGGCGCGCGACCGGGCGGCCGTCGAACGGGCCTTCGACGACGTGCGTGCCGCGGCAGCCGGGACGACCAACCTGCTGCCGCCCATGAAGGAGGCCCTGCGCGCACGCGCCACGCTCGGGGAGGTCTCCGACGTGCTGCGCGGCGTGTTCGGGGAGTACCGACCGACCTACTAGCCGTCGAGGAACCCGATCCAGGCGTTGCCGACGGCCACGATCCCCGCGAGCGCGAGGATGAGGGCGACCCCGCGGAACAGTCGCGTCCCGCGTTGCCACGACGGCCACGCCATCGCCAGGCAGACGAGCCCGACGAGGAACTCGATCAGCGCTGTCACCGCCGTCACGGTCGCCAAGGCTAGCCGTTAGGCTGTGCGGCCATGGATGTCGCGATCATCGGCGGTACCGGCGCGGAGGGCTTCGGACTCACGCTGCGGCTGGCCGCCGCCGGGCACCACGTCACCATCGGATCGCGCGATGCCGGCCGAGCGGCCGCGAAGGCCGACGAGGCGCGCGCGATCGTCGGCGCGGACGCACAGGTCGACGGCGCAGACAACGCCGCCGCCGCCGCCGGAGCTCCCGTCGTCATCGTGACCGTCCCGTTCGCCGGCGCGTCGATGATCTACGAGGCGATCGCGCCCGCCCTCGGGTCCGATTCCATCGTCTGCGACTGCACGAGCCCGCTGATGACCGCCGTCGGAGGGCGTGCATCGCATGCGATCCGGCCGTGGCACGGCTCGGCGGCCGAGTTCGTGAAGACGCTCGTGCCCAAGGGCACGAGGCTGGTCGCCGCCTTTCACACGATCGGCGCGTCGGCGCTGGCGGCGCTGACCGAGCCGGTCGATAGCGACGCCTTCGTGATGGGCGACGATCCCTCGGCGAAGGAGGTCGTCGGCGCATTGATCGAGGACATCCCCGGGATGCGATGGGTCGATGTCGGCGGGCTGCAGATGGCCCGGATCGCCGAGACGATGACGCCCCTGCTGATCTCGGTGAACGGTCGGTACAAGACCCACGAGGCGGGGTTCCGGCTCACGGGTCGCGACGGCTGGGGCTCGCCGAGGGCATGACCTGCAGCGGCCGTCTGGTGATGTTCGTCGAACAGACCGAGGAGTATCTCGACGCCGTGCGCGCCTCCCTGGAAGGCGTGCGCAGTCAGTCGATGACGGCGAGTAGCTGACCCGTCTCGACGACCTGACCCGCGCGGATCGGGAGGTCGCTGATCTCGCCCTCGCGCGTGGAGGCGATGTGGTTCTCCATCTTCATCGCTTCCAGGATGCACACGACGTCGCCCGCCTGGATGGGCTGGCCCTTTTCGACCAGCACCTTCACGATCGTGCCCTGCATCGGTGCCCGAATCTCGCCGTGCACGTGCTCGCCGTGGTGCGCTCCGTGCGGCGCCGGCGCCTTCGGGGCGGCCTCACGCCGCTCGTCGAAGATCCGAACCGGGACCCGGCGACCGTCTACCTCCACGAGGATGTCGCGCGGGCGGGGCGCCTTGGTAGGGGCCCCCTGCGAGAGATCGGCCTGCGCCGGCAGGTGGGCGTCGACCAGCGCCTTCTCCAGCCACGTGGTGGTGTGCGACGAGTCCCGGAACGCTTCGGACCCCAGGATCCATCGGTGCACCGGGATCGTCGTGGGAACGCCCTCGATCACGAACTCGTCGAGCGCACGCAGCATGCGCCGGCGCGCCTGCTCCCGATCCGCCCCCGACACGATCAGCTTGGCGAACATCGAGTCGTAGTCGCCGGGGATCTGCCGACCCTGGGAGAAGCCCGAGTCGACGCGCACGAACGGCCCGGACGGCTCCTCGTAGCGCGTGATCCGGCCCGGCCCGGGCAGGAAGTTGCGTCCGGGGTCCTCCGCGTTGATCCGGCATTGGATCGCATGGCCCCGGGGCGCGGCCTCGAGACCGGCGATCGACTCGCCGAGCGCCACCTGGATCTGCAGCGCCACGAGGTCGAGCCCCGTCGCCATCTCGGTCACCGTGTGCTCGACCTGAAGACGGGTGTTCATCTCCAAGAAGTAGAACGCGCCATCCTCGTCGAGAATGCACTCGACCGTGCCGGCGTTCACGTAGCCGGCCTCGCGGGCGAGGGCGGTCGCGGCGTCCGCGAAGCGGCTGCGAAGCCCGTCGTCGACCAGCGGTGACGGCGTCTCCTCGATCAGCTTTTGGTGTCGGCGCTGTACCGAGCAGTCGCGCTCACCGAGGAACACGACGTTGCCGTGGGTGTCGGCCAGGATCTGCGCCTCGATGTGGTGCGCCCGGTCGACGTAGCGCTCCAAGAAGACCTCGGGCCGCCCGAAGTAGGACTGTGCCTCGCGGGCCGCGCGCCGAAGCGAGTCCTCCAGGTGCTTGGCATCGCGCACGACGTGCATGCCCTTGCCACCACCGCCGAACGCCGCCTTCACCAGCAGGGGGTAGCCGATGCGCGGGGCCTCCTTCTTCGCGGCATCGATGTCGACCGGGTCGCGTGTGCCCGGCACGATCGGCATGCCAGCCGCATCCGCGATCCGGCGCGCCGCGGCCTTGTCGCCCATCTGTTCGATCGCCTGGGCGGGGGGCCCCACGAACGCGAACCCGGCCTCTTCGACGGCCTGGGAGAAGTGCGCCCGTTCGGCGAGGAACCCGTACCCCGGATGGATCAGGGTCGCCTTGGCGCCGCGGGCGGCCTCCAGGATCGCGCCGATCGACAGGTAGGAATCGGCGGCCAGTGCCGGCCCGATCCGGTGGGCCTCATCGGCCATCTCGACGTGCAGCGCGTCGCGGTCGGCGTCCGAGTACACGGCCACCGACGTGATCCCCATCTCGCGACAGGTCCGGATGATGCGCACCGCGATCTCGCCGCGATTCGCGATCAGGAGCTTCGGTTGCTTCGTCACTCGCGTATCGTGCCTTCCATGGACCTCATCGGCCACCGGGCGCCCGCATGCTGACCCGCGATGACCTCCTGGCGGCCCTCGCCGCGATCCCGGTCGGTGCGCCGGTGCGTGCCGAGGAGGTTACCGGTTCCACGAACGCCACGGCGATCGAGATGGCCGAGGCGGGCACGCCGGAGTGGACGCTCGTATCCGCTGCCCACCAGACCGACGGGCGGGGTCGGCTGGGTCGGCGGTGGAACGACGTCGCCGACCGGGCTCTGCTGTGCTCCGTGGTGCTTCGTCCCGCCCTGCCGCCGGCGCGCGCGGGTCTGCTGTCTCTGCTCGCCGGCGCCTGCATGGCGGAAGCGATCCGCGCGGCGGCCGGTCGCCGCGTCACGTGCAAGTGGCCGAACGACCTGCTACTGCACGACGACAAGGTCGGCGGGATCCTGCTCGAATCGGCGGTTGACGACGACGTCCTGCGCTACGTCGTGGTCGGCGTCGGGGTCAACCTGGAGGCGCCACCGCAGGAGCCGGGCGCGGGCGCCATCGGCATGCGGGTCGGCCTGCGCGAGCTGCTGACGGCGTTCCTGGTCCGCTTCAACACCGCATACACGACGAGCGACGCGTCGCTGCCCGAACGGGTGCGGCACGCGTGGCTGCCCGTGTCCGCCACGATCGGTCAGCCGGTACGCGCGAGGACCAGCGATGGAAGAGAGGTCACCGGCCGGGCGGTGGGCATCGACGATTTCGGATCGCTCCAGCTGTCCACCGACGCCGGCGAGGTACGCGTGGGTTTCGGCGAGATCGAGCACCTGCGTACCGCCTAGAGGTTTGCCCGGCACCGCGCCGCGCGGTAGCGTCCGGCCATGACGTTTCCGAAGCGGCTCCTCATCCCCAACGAAGAACTGATCCTGGACCTGCGTCCGCATCCGGTCGCGCTCGCGCTGCCGGTGCTGGTGGTGGTCGCCGAGTTGGCCGCGGCGATCTGGTTGACGTTGACCTTCGACTTCAGCTCGTGGATCTGGTGGGCGGCCGTCGTCGTGATCTTCGTCGTCTACCCGCTGCGTCGCCTGATCTGGTGGCTGACCTCGAACTTCGCCGTCACGACGGATCGGGTGATCCACCGCGAGGGGTTCATCGCCAAGCGCTCGATGGAGATCCCGCTCGAGGCGATCAACGACGTGCGCTTCGACCAGGGGATCTGGGATCGGATGGTGGGGGCGGGCACGCTGCGGATCTCGTCAGCCTCGGAGTTCGGCACGAACACGTTCACCCACATCCGCCACCCCGAAGAGGTGCAGAAGACGATCTACCACCAGGGTGAGCTCAACAAGAAGCGGATGTACCTCGGGGAGTCTGCCGCGGTCGCGCCCGCGGCGCCGGCGGCGCCGGCGTCACCCCCCGGGGCGCCGAGTGCCACGAGCGAGCTCGAGCGGCTGGCGAAGCTCCGTGACGACGGCGTGCTGACCGAGCAGGAGTTCCAGACCCAGAAGGCCAAGATCCTCGGGCAGGGCTAACGACCCGCGCCGCGCTCGTGCGGCAGGAGCAGCACGACGTCACCCGCGGTGAGGGTGCGAGCGGCGTCGGGCGACGGTTGGATCTCGCCGTTCGCGGTGCGCACGACCAGGACCGTGCCAGGCAGCGCGGCCACCCGCGTGCCGACGAGTGCCGAACCAGCCTCGACCAGACGCTCCTCGACCTCGATCGACGTACTGGGCCGGCTGTCGTCGAACACGTCGAGGACGCTCGGATCCTGCGCCATGCGGACCATGTGCCGCCCGCTGCTCGCGTAGGGCGACACGACGCGGTCCGCGCCCGCCCGTTCCAGCCGTTCGGCGGAGCCCGGCTCGGAGGAGCGCGCCACGATGAACAGGCGCGGGTTCAGCGATCGGGCCGTGAGCGTGATGTAGACGTTGGTCGCGTCGGAGTCGACGGCGCAGATCAGCGAACGGGCGCGCTCCACGCCCGCGCGACGAAGGACCGCCTCCGACGTGCAGTCCTCCAAGAGATAGAGCACGTCGTCCGCGTCCATGCGCTCGCGCAGGTCCTCTTTGGGGTCGATCACGACGTGCGGGACGCCGGCGGCCTGGAGCTCGCGCACGGCGGCGCGCCCGACCCGTCCGTAGGCGCACACGATGATGTGGTTGTTGAGCTGGTCGATCCGCCGATCCATGCGTCTCCTCCTCGCGCGTCCGCCGATCTCACCCTCGGCGATCAACGCGGCCGTCAAGCTGATCCCGATCAACGCGATACCCACCCCCACGACCACGATCGCGAGCGTGAAGACCCGGCCACCGGCATCGAGCGGGTGGATCTCGCCGAAGCCGACCGTCGTGACGGTGGTCACCGTCATGAACATGGCATCGACGAAGCTCCAGCCCTCCAGCAGCATGTAGCCGCCGGTGCCCACGACCAGCAGCACGGCCAGCGCCGCCACCACCCAGCCGAGGGTGCGGACAAGCCGCGTGGGGGCATCCGTTCGGTGCATGCGGCAACGGTACCCGACGGATGGGTAGCATCGGGCCCGTGATCGTCGACCACATCTACTACTGGACCCGCGATATGGACCGCGCGCTCGCGTTCTATGTCGACGTGGTCGGCCTGCCCCTCGTGCGACGCGACGGTGGCGAATGGGCGGAGCTGGACGGGGGGGCGGTGCGCCTCGCCCTGCATGGCACCGAGGACGAGGACCCGCCGGCGAGCGGCACCGTCGTGCTGCGGGTCGACGACCTCGACGCGACCCGATGGACGCTCGAGGAGCGCGGCGCCGTGTTCGACCGCTACGTCGGCGAGGTCGAGGGGTTCGCCCGTTTCGCCACGTTCCGCGACCCCGACGGCAACCCGGTCCAGATCATCGAGTACCTCGGTGAGCGCTGAGCGCTGCCCCCGGTGCGGCGAGCCGCTGCCGGCGGGCGCGAACTTCTGTCCCACGTGCGGTGCCCCGGTGGCGCTGCCGCAGGCATCGGAAAGGCGGCTCGTCAGCGTGGTGTTCGTGGACATGGCCGGGTCGACCGAGTTCGCGGCGCAGCTGGACGCCGAGCGATTCCGCGAGGTGCTCGCGGCGTTCCACGGGATGGTTGCCGAGGAGGCGGCGTGGCTCGGCGGGGTGGCGGAGGGATTCATCGGCGATGCGGTGCTGGTCGTCTTCGGCATCCCGGCAGCCCGCGACGACGACGCCGTTCGCGCGATCCGCGCCGCGCTGGAGATCCGCGATCGGGCCGCGGAACTCGGCGCCGAGCTTGGACTGTGGTCGCCGGTGCAGGTCCGGATCGGAGTGCGCACCGGCCAGGTCGCGATCGGCACTGCGCACGATCGCAACATCGTGATCGGCGCCGAGGTGAACCTCGGAGCGCGGCTGCAGCAGGCCGCGTCGCCCGGTGAGATCCTGGTCGGCGATTCGACCGAGGAGCTCACCCGCGGTTCCGTGTCGTTCGGGGAGCCTCGTCAGATCGATGCGAAGGGGTTCGACGAGCCGGTGACCGCGTGGCCCGTCGAGGGCCTGCGGGGCCCCGTCATCGCCGACCGCCGGCGCATCTCGTTCGTGAACCGCCGGCGCGAGGTCTCGCTGCTCGCCGACGTCTTCGATCGTGCGGCCGCCCGGCGGCGAGCACACCTGGTCACGCTGCTGGGTGAGCCCGGCATCGGCAAATCGCGGGTGGTGAGCGAGTTCCTGGCCAACCTGCCGGCCGGTACCAAGGTCATGGTCGGGCAGTCGAGCCCGTTCGAAGAGGACGTCGAGTTTTGGCCCGTGGCCCAGATGGTGCACCGCGAGCTCGGGGAGGATCCCGACGCGCCCTCGCCTGACGTCGAGGATCGGCTTCGCGCGGCCGTGTCCGAATGGGTCGATGCCCAGGAGGTCGAGACCGCCGTCCGGCAGCTGGGACTCGCGCTCGGGCTCCACGACGAGGCGGGCGACGACGCCCGCTATCAGCTGGCCGAGGTGCGCCAGGGCGTGCTCGCGATGCTCGCCGGGATCGCGCGCGGCGGGCCGGTCGTGCTGGTGTTCGAGGATCTGCATCAGGCCGATCCGCTGCTGCTCGATCTGATCGAGCAGCTGGTGAAGGAGGCGCGTCGCGTGCCGCTGGTCGTCGTGTGCGTCGCGCGCTGGGAGTTCCTCGAGGATCGCCCGAGTTGGGCCGGGGGCCTGCCCGACGCCATCACGCTGTGGGTCGAGCAGCTCGCGCCCGAGCATGCCACGCGCCTCGCGATGGAGGCGGGGGGACTGGATCGGGCCGATGCGGAACGCGTCGCGACACATGCCGGCGGCAACCCATTGTTCATCATCGAGATCACCGGGATGCTGCGCCGCGAGGAGCAGGGGGTGCCACCGATGGGACCGGCGGCCACCGACCTCCTGCTCCCCACGACCGTGCAGGCCGTGATCGCGGCACGGATCGACCAGATGTCGCCGCAGGCGCGTGAGCTCGTACGGCGAGCCTCGGTGTTCCCACGCGGCCGCTTCGACATCGACGAGCTGTCCCTGATCGCCGACCCCCGGCCCGAGCTGCTCGCCGAGGCCGAGGACGAGGAACTGCTGCTGCCCGACGAATCCCACGAGGGGGTGTGGCGGTTCCGCAGCGACGTGTTGCGCGATGTCGCCTACGACTCCCTGGCCAAGCGCGAGCGGCAGCGCCTGCACCTGCGCGTCGCAGACAAGCTGCTGGAGCCGTCGCTGGTCGACCGCTATCCCCGCACGATCGCGTTCCACCTGGAGCAGGCGGCCCGCGCGGCGCTGGACCTCAACCCCAACGACCGCTCGATCGCCGACCGGGCGGTGGACGCCCTTACGAAGGCGGGTGACGCCGCCCGGCGAAGGATCGAGTCACGGGCCGCGGTGGATCTCTACGAGCGCGCGCTCGCGCTCGCGGGCCCGGAGGCGCACTGGCAGGTCCGTGAGGCGTGGATCGTGAGCATGCTCGGCGAAGCACGCTACTGGTTGGGGGATTTCGACGAGGCGGAATCTCGGCTGCGCCGAGCGATGACGCTTGCCGCCGGCGACGATCGGGTCACCGCCCACGCCGCACGCTTCCTCGCGGACATCACGATGACGATCCGCGGCGACGATCACCTCGCGACGGGATTGTTCGAGCGGTCCTTGGTGTCCGCGCGCCGCCTTGGCGATCCGCACGTGCTGGCGCGCACACTGCTGATGGCCGGGTGGGTGCCGTTCTGGCGCAATCGACTGGACGAAGCGGAGGCGTTGTTCCGGGAGGCGCTCGATGTCGCGCGCTCGGGGCGGCCCCGCGACGACGCATGGGCGGAGGTGCGCGCGCTCGTGGGACTCGCGAGCGTCATCTCACCTCGCGGCAGCGAGCAGGATGCATCGAGGGTCGGTTTGGAGGCGCTGGCGATCGGCGAGGCGTCGGGACAGCCGTTCTCCGCCGCCGTGGCGCACCAGCTGTTGAGCGCGTCGTCGCGCCGGCAGTTGCGCCTGGCGGAGGCTGCCGGACACGCGGACGCCGCGGTGCGGATCCTGCGGGAGTTGGGCGCGCGATGGGAGCTTGCGAGCGTGCTGGGCGATCGCGGAGCGATCCACCGTGTCGCCGGGCGGCTGGATGCTGCCGAGCTGGACCTTCGAGAGGCGTTCGTCCTGTGCCGCGATCTGAAGGAGCGGGCGTTGGTCACGTGGACGGCCTCGGAGCTCGCCCGCACGCTCGCCGCGCAGGGCGATGTGGCCGGGGCGCGCGCCGTGCTGTCCGATCCGCTCGCGCGCACGGCGGAGGACGAGCCCACGGGAGCGGCAGCGCTGCTGATGGCCGAGGCGGTCACCGCGTTCGCCGAGGACGACCGCGACGGGGCGCGGCGCAAGTCGCTGGCGGCGCTCGCGGCAGAGGCGACGGCGCCGATCCTGGCCAATCCGCACGCGGCGGCGGTCTGGTGGGTGGGCGCCCTGTTCGGTGCGAAGGCGGCGGGCGGGCGATCGGCGGTCGACGAAGCCCGAGAGATATTGGAGCGCAACGGGTGGCGCCAGGCTCTGCGAGAGCCGGAGCTCGTCCCGCGACCGTAGGATCGAACCGGGTCGTTGCATCCGCGAACCTCGTGAGGGAGGCTATCGGCTCTCGGTCCGTCGACGGCGATGCCGTTGGCGGTACGGTGGTGTCCTTCCTGATGACGAGACCGGACCGATTCTTCCCCGTCGGCCCCCGCTTGCTGGCCGTTGGCGTCGCCTTCGCGGCGCTTCTCATTTCGGTGCCCTTGGCCGGCGCCGCGCCCAGCTCGAGCCAAGTGGAGAACGCGCACGAGGCGTCTCTCGTGGCCGAGCGGCGACTGGAAGAGATCCAGGCGGAGATCAACACGATCCAGGTGCGTCTGTCCGAGGCGTTGGTGCTCCTCGAGCAGGAGGAGGCGGAGCTCGAACAGCTGGTGGCGGAGATCGCAGCGACCGTGGCGCGCATCGAACGGGCACAGGCGCGCTACGCGATGATCCGCGAGCGGCTGAACGCTCGAGCGGTGCAGGCGTTCATGTCGGGTCCCGGCTCGGACCTGGAACTCCTGCTCGGCGCGACATCGCTCGACGATCTCTCCGACCGGCTGGAGTTCGTGGACGCCGTGGCGCAGTCCGACGCCGGCCTGGCGCACGAGGTGGCCAACCTGCAGGCCGCGCTCGAGGTCGAGGAGGCACACCTGGAAGAGCTGCGGGTGCAACAGCGGGCCCAGGTGGCCGCCCAGCGGGAGCAGCGCGACGCGATCTTGAACGACCTCGCCCGTATCCAGGAGTTGCGAGACGCCGCGGCCCGGGAGGTCTCCGCCACGATCGCGGAATACCGGCGGTTGCGAGGTGCGCGCGCGGACTATCTCGAGCGCCTCGCGCAGCAGACGTCGTCGTCCCCGCCGCACTCGCCGGTCTCGTTGCCGCCGGGGTACACGAACCCCCTCGAGGTCTGCCCGGTCGGCGATCCCAGGCTGTACGGCGACGGTTTCGGCGCCCCCCGCTACGCGGGCGGGTTCCACCTGCACGGCGGCGTCGACATCGTGTCGAACTACGGCACGCCGATCTTCGCGCCCTTCGACGGGATCGCGAAACGCTCGTACAACACGCTCGGAGGCAACTCTGAGTACGTGTATGGCGCGTCGGGCTACGTGTACAACGCCCACCTGGATCATTACGCTGCGAAGTCCGACGGCCCGGTGCAAGCGGGCGACATCATCGGCTACGTGGGAGACACGGGCGACGCGGTCGGGACGCCGCACGACCATTTCGAGTGGCATCCGAACAACCTGCCCAGCAACTGGCCGATCAGTTACTACGGCTACGCCGTGGTCGGCTCGGCGGTGAACCCCTACCCGTTGCTGGTCGACGTCTGCGGCTGAGGTCGCGTCAGACGGGCGAGACCGCGACCTGCCACGTGCACTGATACGCCCGCCCGTCCCTCGTCGTCGCGACCGCGTCCAGCGTCCACGGGCCGGGCGCCAGCGTCGCGGTGGCCGCGACGTGTCCGGCGCCGAAGCGCTGCACCGTGAGCCGCTCGGGCTCACCCGTCGCGGGGCTCGCGACCAGGGTGAGGTCGGCAAGGGCAAGTTCTGTGCCGTTGGCGGCGAACGCCGTGATGTGCACCTGCGTGGGCGTGCCGGCGGACGCGGATGCCTGGAGCCGTACGGCATCGTCGAAGGTCGCGATCGCGACGATGTCGCCCCCCGGTGACGGCGCGCTCGTGATCGCGCCTCTGGATCGGGTGATCAACGTCAGTGGCACCTCCGCGACGTCGGCGCCGGTGCGGATCTGCGTGGAGATCCGATACGTCCCGGCGACCGACGGGTCCAGGGCCTGCGCGACCCAATCGTCGGCGTCCCGACGAAACTCGATGGTCGCGGCCGGAAGGTTCGGCCTGGTGATGGATCGCAGGAGCATCGTCACCGCGTCGGCCGGGACCGGCCGATCGTCGTCGAAGCCGGTGATCCGCGCACGGTAGAGGTTCGGACCCGCAAGCGCGGGCGTGACGGTGACCGTCACGCGAACGGTCGTAGCGAAGTCGCTGCCCGTCATCACGATCGCGCCGCCGGGCACCACGGTCGCCGCGGCGGTCGCTGCGGCGGTTGCCGCGGCGGGGGGTGCGAGGCCGGTCAGCGCGGCCGTAAGGGCGAGGATCCCGGCGATCGCGACGACCTCGACCCCTGCCACCCGGCGCAGGGTCCGCCCATCGCTCACCAGCCGGGGGATCCCTCGCCTGCGGTTGACGGCACCGAGCGCGATCACCCCGAGCACCACCCCGACTTTGATCGCCAGGACACGGCCGTAGTCCGTCTGCAACGTGTGGGTGAGGCCGTCGACGCCGCCGAGTTCCTGCACGGCGCGGAGCAGGCCGCTCGCGACCACGAGCGCGATCGCGCCGAGCGCCAGCGACGAGAACCGCCGCACCTCGGTCACCGGCGGATCGTCGGCCCGCTCGCGAAGCAGCAGGATCAGCAGGACGAGTCCGCCCGCCCAGCAGGCGCCGGCCATCATGTGCACCCACTGGATGGCCTGCGCGAGCAGGGGAGTCGGCGCCGCAGCTGGGTGTCCCCCGTGCGCTCGCAGGGCCAGCGCGACGGCGGCCATCGCTCCGGCTGCCCACGGTGGCCATCGGGCGTGCGATCGAGCCGCGATCGCCGCGAACACCGCCGCGATGACCGCGGCGCCAAGGAGTTGCTCCGTCGTCCGTGCCGCCTCGGAGCCGAGGTAGGTCGGAAGCGAGACGCCGACCGCCTGCTGCTGGGAAACGACGAACCCCGCGGCACCCAGGACGCCGAGGACGCCCGCGACCGCGCCCAGCCGCCGGCGATACGTCGGAGCACCACCGAACAACCCGGCGCCGACGACCGCGATGGCGACCAGCAGCATCAGACCCGCGTACATCGCCGATTTCGAAGCGATGGACACGGCGGTGGGCCCCGACGTCGTCTCGGTGGTCGCGGGTTGCGTGGCTCCCGGCGACTGCCCCACCCCGAACGCGAACGCGCCGCTTGTCACGTGGCCGTCCTCAACCGACACCACACGCCAGCTGACCGTATAGACGCCGTCGGCAAGCGCGCCGTCGATCGGCACGACCAGGGTTGCGGCGGCTTCCAGGATCGGCGCTCCCGTCGGCACGCTTGCGCCCCCCCCGTTCAACAGGTCGACCGCCGACAGGTCGGCGTCGAGTGCCTCGGAGAACGTCAGATGTACCTCGATCGGGGCTGTCGGCAGCGTCGCGCCGCCCGCGGGGTCCGACGAGAGCAGATCGGCGTGCGCCTGCGCGACGCCGGCCATGCCGACCGTCAGCATGCCGACGTACGCCGCCACGATGACGTTTCGCACCGCTGTCACGTCGCACGCTCGGTGACGAACGAAACGGTGGCTTCGACCGGCGGATCGAACGGCAAATGATCGGCCGCGACGAGCTCCGCGCGGAGCGTGTGCCTGCCAGGCGCAAGGGCGCGCAGATCCACGACCTGCAAGGTGCCGCCGGCCATCGAGATCAACGTGTCGTCCAAACGCAGGTGGATGTGGCCCGTGTCGGGGGACACGGAGGTGGATGCCGCCGAGGTGATCGTCGCTCCGTCCAGGTCGAGGCGCACGGTGAGTCGGTCCTGCGCGGTGGCCAACCCCTCGGGGGGCGTCACGAACGCGAGCGTGCCGCTCGACGCCGGCCGGGACCCCGCGGACACCGTCACCGCGGGTCCGCCGATCCCTCCCAGCAGCGCCCGGGGGGCGACGGTCGCCGCGACGACGAGCGCTGCGGCGACCGCGATCGCCGCCCACCCTCCCCAAGGGGGCATCCGAGCGAAGCCGGTGCCGCGCAGGCGGGACCACCCGATCCAACCGATCCAGATCGCCGAGAACAGCAGGAGCAGGCTCAGGGTCTCGTCGGCCCCGGAGGCGTGGGCGAGCGTCCGACTCACGCCGCAGCTTCACCCCCCCGAGCACGCCCGCGCGCGGCGATCGCGAGCCCGATCGCAACGATCGCCACGACCGCCGCCGCGATCGCGATCAGCCGCGCCGAGTCGGCGGCGTCTTGCGCGGCCGTCACCGACGATGCGACCTCGGCCGTCCGGGCCGCCTCCTGCTCGGCCCAAGCGGCGAGGTCGGCGTTGGAGGGTGCGTCGACCTGCGGGAACGTCGCCGCGGCCGGGTCGAGCACCTCGCTGAACGCATCGGGTCCCGAGGCCATCTCGTAGTCGACGTCCTCTCCTTGGACCGTTCCGGTCACGTGGAAGGTGTAGGGACCGGGCTGCGACGGGATGAAATCGGCTCGATAGTCCCCGGGGGTACCCCACTCGCCGACCTCAAAGGCAGCAACGAGCGTCAGCGTGGTCGTCTGATCCCCGAACGACACGTCGACGCTGAGCGCGTTCGGCTTCAGATCCGTCACCGGCGCTCCGTCGTGCTTGATCCTGAGCTGGACACCGTTGGGCTGCCCCGCATACGCGGGTTCGACCGCGAAGCCGGTCACGATGATCAGGTCACCCTGCGTGTGATCGCCGTGCGCCAGCGCCGGCACCACCGGCAGCAAGGCGAACGCGCTCGCGAGGGTCAGTGTGGAGATGGTTCGTCTCATGCGTTGGCTCCTTCGTTCGTTCGTGCAGTGGCCGCGTGCGGCGACCGAGGAGGGGCATCAGCGAACGAAGGGTGGAGCGCGCCCAGGCGGGACACCCGTGACCCGGTTCGCGAGCACCGCGACCGACCCGGGAACGGCAACGACCACACGCGGATCCGGTGCTGGCAACGCACCACACGCGACCGACGCCGCGACGCGCGTCGCCGCTCGCAGGACCCACCGCACCGCAAGGGTGACGACGGCCGCCACGAGCAGCTGCGCCGGCACGCCGACGAGCACGAGCGGCACCAGATCGTGCAGGTCCGAGCCGGATCCGATCCGCTCGAGGACCTCCATCGCACCGAAGGCGCCCAGCTGGAAGCCGCACAAGCGCCAGAAGGTGTCGCGCGGGTTCGCGCCGCTCGTGCGCACGAGCCGTCCGAGGAACAGGACCGACAGCGCGACCACCGCGGCGACGAGCCCCAGCACGTTCGCGCCACCCACGTAGCTGTGTCCGGACCGCGCGAGCTCGGCGGCTCGGTCGTGCGCGTCGGGCAGGACGATCCGATACGTCAGGGCGTGGCCGAGCAGCACCCCGGTGAACGCGAGGCCGAGCACCACGGAGGGGCGGATCGCCGAACGGTTGGACATCTCGACTATCGTACGCACCTTCCCGGATGCGAAGGGGACCGAAGACCGTGGAAGCGCAGGACGTTCGGTACGTGGGGGTCGTGGGTTGCGGCCTGATGGGTTCGGGGGTCGTCGAGGTCTGCGCGCGCGCAGGGCTGCGGGTGACTTTCGTCGAGGGCGACCCGGATCTGGTCACGGTGGGGCGAGGGCGTATCGAGCGGTCGCTGGACACCGCGGTCTCGCGCGGCAAGCTCGATGACGCGCAGCGTGGTGCCGCCCTCGGTCTGATCGCCGCGACGACCGATCTGGCCGACCTGGCCGACGTGGATCTCGTGATCGAAGCCGCGACGGAGGATCGCGAGGCCAAAGTCGCGATCTTCGCTCGGCTGGGGGCGATCACCCGACCCGACGTCGTGCTCGCGTCCAACACCTCCTCGATCCCGATCGCGTCGTTGAGTGCGGCCTCGCGTCGCCCGGGTCTCGTGATCGGCATGCACTTCTTCAACCCGGTGCCGGTCATGCCGTTGCTGGAGTTGACGCCGTCCGATGCCACCAGTGAGGACACGTACGACCTGGCGCTCGCCTTCGGGCGCGACGTGCTGGGCAAGACGTGCGTGCGCTCGACGGATGAGGCAGGCTTCATCGTGAACCGCCTGTTGATCCCGTACCTGTTCGACGCCATCAGGCTCTACGAGCGGGGGTTCGCGACACGGGAGGACATCGACACGGCGATCCGGCTCGGGCTCGCGCACCCGATGGGGCCGCTACGGCTGTCGGATCTGATCGGGCTCGACACCGTGCTGCATATCGGCGAGGTGCTCCGCTCGGCCTTCGGCGAGGAGCGGTACGAGGCGCCGGCGCTGCTGCGCGAGTTGGTGGCGCAGGGAAGCCTCGGTCGCAAGTCCGGCGCGGGATTCTACGACTACGACCGGCCGGCGTAGCGATCGCATCAGGACAGGCGTCGAACGATCGGTGCGAGGTCGCGTCGGAGCAGCCGGACCGCGAGCCGCATGCCCGGGCCCTCGTAGTGCTGCCCCTGCGGTCGGGCCCATACGCCGTCGATGCGGTCGTTGCAGGGGGCCACGAGCGTGTTGCACACGTCGGACGCGATCTCGATGAACCTCGTGGTCGCCGGGTGACGCTCGGCATAGGTGCGCATGATCCGATTCCACCGTCGGGTCACGTCCGCATAGTGCTTCATCTGGAAGGCCTGCCAGCTGGCGGGTGAGACGGCGCCGGCGCCTCTGCCGATCGGCTCGGTCCCGACGAACACGACCATCGCGCCGCCTCTGGTCAACACCCGCACGCGACGCTCCAGCGCCCGGTGCCGCATCTTCCAGAACCGCTCGGTCCTGGACAGGACCAGGTCGCCGTCGGTGGTCAGGAAATGCGAGATCGACGGCCGATCCCACCACAGGATGATGTCCGGATGGTACCGGCGCAGCGCACGTCGCTGTGCCGGGATCACGAGATCGCGGCAATCCAGATCCGTGGTCCATTCGATCCCGCGCTCGTTCGTCGGCTCCTCGCCGGTCACGGGACAGCCACCGACGGCGGCGCCGGCGCGTACCCACCCGGCCGCGTCCGCGAGGCGACCGGTGACTCGCTCCGGGACCGAGTCACCGGTCGCCATCAGGATGAAGGAACCGTTCGAGCGCCAGCAGGAACCGGAGAACCCGAGGACTGGGGCAAGCTCGAGCCCGTTGGGGGAGGGGCTGCTCTCCGTTCCGCCGACGTTGAAAAACCCGGCGGCGGTCACCGTCACCATGCCCTTGAGCGCGAGCGGCGATCCCACGTCCATCGGCCCGCACGCCTGGAGGAAGGCCGTCCGTGCCGCGACCTGCTCGGCCTGCAGCCAACTGCCGTCGAGGCACGTCGGATCGGCGAAGGTGACTCCGAGCCGATGGTGCACGTTGTCGCGCGACGACAGCGCGACGTGTATCTGGCCGTCGGCCTCGAGTACGGCGTGCACGATCCTCGCGTGCACGCGGAACACGTGCGTCTCGACCGGTGCGAGCCGTCGCGTCGTCGCGTCGATCCCAGCGGGTGTGACGCGATGGCGGAGGTCACGAACGGACCGCGGGGACGCCGTGAGGTCGATCTCGCCTGCGGCATCGGTCGCCGTTCGCACCTCCTGCCGGTACGAGCCGCAATCGGCCGCCGCGGGTCGCGACGGCAGCGCCAGCGAACCAGCGACGAGGACGAGGCCGACCGTCGCGCGCAGGGCGAGCTCGCAGGGGTGCTGTTGCCACCGCATCACGACACATCCTGCTCTCGCCGGGCGACGAGGTCTTCGAGCGTCGACACGATCGCCGCGATCGCGATCGCCTGGCCCGGGCCCTGGTAGTGCTGCCCATCCGGCCGTGCGGTCACCCCGTCGATCGTGTCGTCGCACGGGGAGGTGTCCGCGCGGCACACCAGCGGTCCCAGGTCCACGAACATGGTCGTCGCGGGATGGGCGCGCGCGTACGCACGCAGCATGTCATCCCAGCGCGCGGTCACATCCGCGTAGCGATCGATCTGAAACTGGCCCCACGCGTCGTGCTTCATGTTCGCGCCGGGCGGTTCCGTCGCCATCAGCACGACCATCGCCCCACCGGCGGTCAGCCGGCGGACCGTTTCGTCCAGCGCCCGGGACCGCAACCTCCAATACCGCGCCGTTCCCGCGAACACGACCTCGTCGTCGTAGGAACGGAAGTTGGAGATCGAGGCCCGGTCCCACCAGATCACGAGATCCGGCGCGGTTCGGCCCATGAGTCGATCCTGTGTGGCCGTCACCGTCGTCCTGCAGTCGACCTCGGTCGTCCATCCGACACCGCTGGGATCGACCGGATCCTCGCCCGTGACGGGACAGCCGCCGGCGGCCGCGTCCACGAAACGCCAGCCGCTATCGGCGGTCTCCCTCTCCAGCGCCGGGATCAGCTGCTTGGGCACCGAGTCGCCCGCCATCATGACAACGAGCGATGCGTCGGCGACCGGCGGCACCGAGGTCGCCGCCATGGACACGCCTGCGAGCAGCAGGATCGTCACGGGCACGGCGATCAGGATGTTGCGGGGTCGCCGCAGCGCGCCCGCGCCGGCGCGGTGCGCCCCGCGGCGGGTCCGACCACGACGGATCGGCTCCTCGATCAGGTAGTAGGAGATCGCCGCGACACCGATCGTGAGCACCACGGCCGCGGCGCGGCGTGCGAGGAGCGCCGAGGCGTTCGGATCGCGCGCGTCGAGCCACAGGATGATGGGCCAGTGCCACAGATAGATACCGTAGGAGATCGCGCCGATCCACACGAGCGGCGCCCATCGCAGGCCTCGACCAACGAACCCCGCGGCGTTCGCGCACCACACGGTGGCCACGAGCAGCATCGTCATCACGGACAGGGCGACGGCACCGCCTGCGTAGTAGCCGGGGCCGTCGGATCCGATCAACGCGATGGCGACCGCGAGGCCCGCGGCGCTGATCGCCGCGAGGAGCGCAGCGTGGCGCTCGATCGTGCCCCGGGCCCATGCCGTTGTGACGACGATCGCACCGATCGCACCGATCAACGGCTCGAAGATCCGCGCATCGGTACCCATATACGCCCGTTCGACCGCGGTCGGGTCCCATCGCGCGAACAGCAGCCATGCGGACGCGGCGGCGCCGACTCCCGCGACCACGGCCATCGCCACCGGACGCCTGCGGAACGCGAGGATGGATCCCGCAACCGCGAGCGGCCACACGAGATAGAACTGCACCTCGACGGCGAGCGCCCACGCGTGTTCCAGCGGCGACTCGATGCCGACGTTCGCGAAATAGCTCGATGTGCCGATGAAGCGCCAGTTCGCGACGTACGTCGCCGTCGCCAACAGATCGCCCCGCAGCGACTGGCGCTCGGAGACCGTCGCGGTGATCGCGGCACTGACGGCGATGACGAGTAGCAGCACCACGAGGGCGGGGAACAATCGGCGAGCCCGGCGAGACCAGAAGTCGGCGAGCGAGATGCGCCCGGTGCGCCGCGCCTCGGCCAACAGCAGCGTGGTGATCAGGAAGCCAGAGATCACGAAGAAGACGTCGACGCCGAGGAACCCGGACTCGAACGGTTCGAGCCCGAGATGGAAGAGCAGGATCAACACGATCGCGATCGCACGCAAGCCGTCCAGCTGCGGGCTGTACGAACGGTGTTGGGTCGAGGCAGGGGTCGAGCCGACCGGCTCGTCCTCTTGCTGCTGCAGCGTGCTCGTGCTCACCCACGCACCACTTCCCTCAGTGCGTTTCTCGACGGGGCTACCACCGCCAGGATAGCGCCGCGGGAGGTCGGCTACCGCGCGGGTGGCCCGGCGGGGGCCTGCACCCGGCCGGTCAAGCGGTCGGCCAGGCCGAGGACGTACCCGGCCATCTTCGCCGCGTCCGTGAAGGCCAGCAGCGCAGGCGTTGCCACCGTCGCGAGCGCACGCTCGCGAGGCGACGAGACACGCGTGCGCGCTCGCACAACCGGTGCGCGCCCGTAGGCGATCGCACCGCCGCCGGCGAGCATCTTGGGCCACGTTCGGCGCGACGCCAGCGCGACCAGCAGCCCTGCGTAGACCGCGAACCGCAGCGCGTGGCGCTCCGGGTACATCCCGGCCTGCCCGTCGCCCCGCGCGTACTTCACGTACTGCGTCCAGATCGCGCCGAGCGAGCCGCGGGGACGCCAGCCCGCGACGGCGCCGGGTGCGAAGCGCATCTGCATCGAACGTTCTCGCCAGCGGTGGTTCACCCACATGTCCTCGCCGATCGCGAGCCACTCCGGGTAGCCACCGACGGCGTCGATCGCCTCGCGTCGGAACGCGACGCTGCGGGCGCTGGGCATGAACGTCGCCGGGTCGACCTCGTCCGGGGCCAGCGGCAGCCCGAGGGATGAGACGCACGCGCCCAGCAATGAATCCACGATCGGCTCTGTCCAGCCCATCGCGACGTCGGCGCCGGCCTCCAGTGGGGCGACGAGCGCGGCGAGCCACTCCGGTCCGTACGTGCAGTCCGCGTCCGCGACGACGATCGCCTCGTGCGCCGACCCCGCGATCGCCAGGTTGCGGCCGCGCGAGATGTTCGCCCCGGGCTCATCGATCAAGGTGATGCCGTCCGCGGCGCGAAGCGCCGCCAGCGTGCCGTCCGTGGAACCGCCGTCGACGATCACGATCTCGTCGGGCACGCGTGTCTGCGCCGCGATCGACGCCAGGAACCCGCCGACGTGATCCCCGGCGTTTAACACGGTCGCGATCAGCGAGATCTTCATGTGCGAAGCCCCCCGACGCCGCGGCCGGCGTCGTGATAGGCGTCGAGGGTAGCGCGCGCCGTCTGCATCCACGAGAACGTGGAGGAGCGCCCCCGCCCCTTCTGCACGAGGTCTTCACGCAGGGACTCGTCCTCCAGGATCTGCGCCAGCCCCTCGGCGATCGCGGATACCTCGGTCGGTTCGACCAGCAGGGCCGCCTCGCCGGCCGTATCGGCCACGGCCGCGGTCGTCGATCCGAGTACGGGGACCCCCCGTTGCATCGCCTCGACGACCGGCAGGCCGAACCCCTCGTACAGGGAAACGTATGCGACGGCGTCGGCGCCGCGATACAGCGCGTCGAGATCCTGCCGGTTGAGCCACCCCGTCCGCACGACGCGTCCGGGGCCCGGTCGCGAGAGCTCGCGATCGACCTCCCCGACGCTCCACCCGTCGGGGCCCGCGAGCACCAACGCGTGCGGTACCTCGGGCGCGACTTGCCGGTAGGCGCGGATCAGGCGCACCTGGTTCTTGCGCGGCTCCAGGGTCGCCGGGCACAGCACGTACGGGCGTTCGATCCCGGTGCGCCCCAGGACCTCGCCGACATCCCGCTGTGTCGCGGGCAACGCCGAGGCGAGAGGCGTCACGCGGATCCGCTCGGGCGCCACGCCGTGGCGGTCCTGCAGATCGTTCGCGGTCGAGCGCGACGGCACCAGGATCACGTCGGCGCGCCGCGCGGCCGCGCGCACACCGGCGCGGTACAACCATCGCCACATCGGAGGGAACGCCTCCGGGAACACATCGAACGCCAGGTCGTGCACCGTGACGACCAGGCCTTTGCCTTCGGCGGCGGGTGGGATCGCGGCGTGGTTCGTCGCGTGCACGAGGTCGCAGGCATGCAAAGGCGCCGGCAGCAGCGGCCGCGCGGTGAGCGCCCATCGCGGGTAGAGCGAACGGATCGAGCCCGGCACCTCGACATCGGGTGGATCGGCGGACTCGGGGTGCGGGCCGACCTGAAAGGTCACGAGCTCGGGGCCCTCGTCCATCGCGGCCAGCGCCGACGCGAGCTCGCGCACGTAAGTGCCGATCCCGCCCGGCGCGGAGAACCACAGCTGATCGGTATGGAACGCGACCTTCACGGGCTCCACACCTTCACACGTTCACGATCAACGAACGTCGCTGCGCCCGTGCTGCGGCGGCACGCCCTTACGCGCGAACTCGACCCACTGGCCGTGCCAGGGCTCGCGCGCGAAGCGTCGCACCTGGAGCGCGCCGTAGCCGGTGGCCTCGATCCGACCCTGCAGTACCCACGGGGCCGGCTTCGGGTTCTCGGCGACGAAGTATCGCTCGAGCGCCATCAGGATCGCGCGCTCCTCCTCGGGGGTGAGGCCCTCGGGGATGTCGATCTTTCGACCGTCGTCGGTTTCGAACATCGCAGCGCTCCTACGGTCGCTCCTATAGGGGGATGTTGCCGTGTTTGCGGGCCGGCACGGATTCACGCTTGGTCGAGAGCATGCGCAGCGCCTTGATCAGGCGCGGCCGGGTCTCGGCGGGCTCGATCACGTCGTCGATGAACCCGCGCTCCGCCGCCGCGTACGGCGTCGAGAACTTGTCACGGTACTCCGTGATCATCTCCGCGCGTTTGGCCGCCGGGTCCTCGGCCTTGTCGATCTCCTTGCGGAACACGATGTTGACCGCTCCCTCCGCGCCCATCACCGCGATCTCGGCGGTGGGCCACGCGAACGACACGTCGGATCGCAGGTGCTTGGAGTTCATGACGAGGTACGCGCCGCCGTAGGCCTTTCGCGTGATGACCGTCATGCGCGGCACGGTGGACTCGGCGTAGGCATACAGCAGCTTCGCGCCGTGGCGGATGATGCCGTTGAACTCCTGGGTCGCACCGGGCAGGAACCCCGGGACGTCCACGAGGGTCAGGATCGGGATGTTGAAGGCGTCGCAGAAGCGCACGAAGCGGCTCGCCTTCTCGCTCGCGTCGATGTCCAGCGTGCCCGCGAGCACCTTGGGCTGGTTCGCGATCACGCCGATCGTTCGCCCGTCCAACCGGGCCAGACCCACCACGATATTCATGGCCCAGAACGGGAAGACCTCCAGGAACTCACCGTCGTCCACGCAGCGACGGATCACCTCGTGCATGTCGTAGGGCTCGGTCGCACGATCGGGGATCAGGTGCGTGAGGCCGTCGTCCATGCGTTCGGGGTCGTCGGTGCTGGCGTAGGCCGGCGGGTCCTCCAGGTTGTTCGACGGCAGGAAGGACAGCAGGTAGCGAACCCGCATCAAGGTGTCCTCGTCGTCCTCGCCGACGAAGCTGGCCACGCCGGACTTGCCCGCGTGCGTCATCGCGCCGCCGAGCTCCTCCATCGTCACGTCTTCGCCGGTGACCGTCTTGATCACGTCGGGACCCGTGATGAACATGTGCGAGGTCTCCTTCACCATGAAAGTGAAGTCGGTGATGGCGGGGGAGTAGACTGCCCCGCCGGCGCACGGGCCCATGATCACGCTGATCTGTGGGATGACGCCCGAGGCGCGGACGTTGCGCTCGAAGATGTAGCCGTAGCCGGCGAGCGAGGCCGCGCCCTCCTGGATCCGAGCCCCCCCCGAGTCGTTGATCTGGATGAACGGTGCGCCGGTCTGCAACGCGAGGTCCATCACCTTGCACACCTTCTGCGCGTGGACCTCGCCCATCGACCCGCCGAACACGGTGAAGTCCTGCGACGCGACGAAGACCTTGCGACCGTCGAC
>DATECH010000067.1:0-18106 GCA_035287005.1 Actinomycetota bacterium
GGGCAGGTGACCGAGGCGCTCCGCCGACGACTGCCTCACGGTCAGGTCGTCGCGTTGGACGCCTCCGCATCGATGCTCGAGCGGGCGCGGGAACGCCTGGGCGACGCCCGCGTGATCTACCTCAG
This sequence comes from Actinomycetota bacterium, assembly GCA_035287005.1. Lineage (GTDB taxonomy): Bacteria > Actinomycetota > UBA4738 > UBA4738 > HRBIN12 > AC-51. The sequence continues at coordinate 126 of DATECH010000067.1, forward strand.
GCACGACCTGGCGGAACCGATCCCGATCGATGTCGTCGACGCAGTCTTGTCGACCGCGACGTTCCACTGGGTGCCCGACCATGACCGGTTGTTCGCCAACCTCGCCGGGGTGTTGCGCCCGGGCGGGCGCTTGGCCGCGCAGTGCGGCGGCGCGGGCAATCTGCGGCGAGTGAGCGACGCCGCAGCCCGCGCCGCCTCGATCGACCTCGAGGCCGCGAAGACCTACGCGGGCCCGCAAGAGACCACGCAGCGGTTGCGGGTCGCCGGCTTCACGCAGATCGAATGCTGGCTGCAAGAGAAGCCGACACCCCTACCGCCCGAAGACCTGGAACCGTACCTGCGCACGGTGATCCTCAGCGGCGAGGTCGCGAGGCGAACCGATGCCGAGGCCAACGATCTCGTCCACGCGGTCGCGATCGAACTGGCGCAGCCTGAGATCGACTACGTCCGACTGAACATCACGGCGACTCGCGCGTGAACGGCCGCGGGGAATAGGGCGAGCGGCTCGGGCGTTGACGGGAGCACGTGATACCCCTGGGGGTATTGACAGCAGATCGAGGGAGCGCGAATGCGAACGATCAACGTGAGGGCCGAAGGGTCCGACCGGTACTCGATCCGGATCGGAGCCCACACCCTCGTCGTCGACCAACTGATCAACGACGGCGGCACCGACCGCGGGCCCACCCCGACGGATCTATTCGTGGCCAGCCTGGCGTCGTGCACGGCGCACTACGCCGGGCGCTTCCTGCGTCGACACGGGCTCGGAGCCGACGGCCTCGAAGTCTCGTGCTCGTTCGAGATGGCCGAGGACCGACCGGCGCGGGTCGGCTCGATCTCCCTCGACGTGGGCGTGCCCGAGGGCGTGCCGCCGCACCTCAGCGAGCGGTTCCGCGCGGTCATCGAACACTGCACCGTCAAGAACTCGATCGTGACCCCGCCCCGCATGCACCTGCACGTCAGCGCGACCGACCGCTCGGCCGCATAGCGAGATTCAGGAGGAATGACGATGGCAACGACCACACTGAGCGCATCCACCTTCGAGCAGACCGTCACGAGTGACGGCATCGTGTTCGTGGACTTCTGGGCCGACTGGTGCGGCCCCTGCAAGATGTTCGCGCCGGTCTACGACGAGGCGTCCGAGCGACACGACGACATCGTGTTCGGCAGCGTCGACACGGAGTCCGAGCAGGAACTCGCGGGGTCGCTGGCGATCAGCTCGATCCCCACGTTGATGGCCTTTCGCGATGGCATCCTCGTGTTCCGGCAGCCGGGGGCCCTACCCGCGCCCGCCTTCGACCAGTTGATCGCCGCGGTGCGAGAGCTCGACATGGACGAGGTGCGTCGGCAGGTCGACGCGCTCGACGACACAGTGGATGCGGCGCAAGGGAGGCTGATGTGACACCGGCACCGGCACCGGCAACGATCCAGATCGACGCCGACGAACGAACGAGGATCGTGAGGCGGCTCCGCCGCGTCGAGGGGCAGATCGCCGGGGTGATCCGGATGCTCGAAGAGTCTCGTGACTGCCGCGAGATCGTCACGCAGGTTGCGGCCGTCTCGCGCGCGCTGGACAAGGCGGGCTTCGCGATCGTTTCCAGCGGTCTGCGGCGCTGCATCGAAGATCCCGACGCAGCGGTGGACCCCGCCGAGTTGGAGCGGCTGTTCCTGTCGCTGGCTTAGATGAACAACGGGATCGCGGCCTCGCGCATCTCCCGGATCGCCGTTGCCGCTCCGATCGGCTCTTCGAGTCCGTCGATCAGGTCCTCGCGCTTGAGGCCGAGCAGATCCATCGTCATCTGACACGGGATCAGCTTCACGCCCAGATCCTTGGCCAACTCGATCAGCTCGTCGGGCTTCGCGACGTTGTTGTCGTCGGCGAGCTTCTTGAACATCGCGGGACCGGCGCCAAGGAACTGATAGTGCGACAGCTTGGCCTTCTGCGCCGAGCCGGGGTTCATCATCGACATCATCTTCTGCATCCAGTTGTCGCCGGTGATGCGCACGCCGGGCTTCACGATCGCGAACAGGCCCCAGAAGGTGAAGAACACCGTCGCCTCCATGCCGCTGGCCGCGGCCGTGGTCGCAAGGATCGTGGTGGGCCAGATGCGGTCGAGGTCCCCGCCCCAGGCGATGATCGTCATCTTGTTCTTCTTCTGGATCGCCTTGTCCTGCTGCGCCTCCAGAGCCTCGACGCGTTGCAGCAGATCGACCAGGGTCCCCGGGTCGGCCACGCGATCCTCGGTCAGCGCCACGGCTAGGCCACCTTGCGAACCACGTAGCGGAACGAACCGTCGTCCAGGCTCTCGGCGCTCACCAGTTCGTTGCGGCTCAGCTCCGCCCAGGAGGGGACATCAGACCTGGAGCCCGGATCCGTGGCGAGGAGCTCGAACGTGGCCCCTGCAGAGGCGCCTTTGAACGCCCGAGCGAGGCTGACGAGCGGGCCGGGGCAGGATTGACCTCGGGCGTCGACGGTGGTGATGGTCGTGATGGTCGTGCTCATGGATGAGAAAACCTCCGGAGAGTGGTTGGCGGGGAACGGGTGACGCGCTGGCGCGGCTGAGCGCGCTGTTCCTTGTCAGTGGGAACAGCCGCAGATGCGGTCGGGAATCATCGCCGCAACGACGCCAGCTTCACGTGTACAGACCATTTGCAGGTGCAAATACTACCCCCGGAGTGTAGAAACGAGCAAGAGCCTTGGCCGAACGCGGTGGTCAGCCGACGGGCGTGGGCGTGACCAAGCATCCCTGGTCGCGACCCAGCAGCTCCAGGCCGGCCAGATCACCGGGACCGAAGTCGGTCACGGAGCCACCCGAGGGTTCCATGAGCTCGGCCTGCGAAGAGACGTGGTCCAGGCCCATGACATGACCGAGCTCGTGCAGCACCGTGGGGCCCTGCGAACCCGTGTACGACCAGCCGGGCGGGTTGGGATCGGCCGCGTTGACCACCACCCAGCCGCTGACGAATTGCGCCGTCCCGTCCGACGGGCCGAGCGGCCGTGCAACCGCGGCGAAGTACTCGTCGTCCCTTTGGAACTGGATGTCGGTCTGCGACTGGGACACCCACGCGATCACGACCGGCGCCCAGCCATCGCCGTAGCGCTCGGGCTGGAAGGGGAGCCGGTCCCGTTGCGGGACCTCGTCCGTGAGGCCGTCGTAGATGAACCCCACGCCGGTGACCTCAGACATCCTCGCAACCGCCTGGTGCACATCCTCAATCGAGCCGTCCGGAGCGCGCGAGACGTTGATCACGTAGTGGATGGGGGCGCACGGATTCCACCGCACCGGCTTGCCCGCGACGGTGGCCAGGAACCGGTACTCGTCGACGGAGCCACGAGGGCGGGATAGGTCGTTGACCACGCCCCCGACGACCCCGAGAGAGCCCACGATCGCGATCGCGGTGAGCACCGCGACCACGGCCGTGAGACCACGACGTCGCCGTGGCGCCGATACCGCCGGCGCGAGTGCCATCCATCTGAGATCCGGGCGGGGGGGCACCCGCGTGTCCGGACGTCGCGGAGCCGGAAGATCCGGTGGTCGGGAAGGATCCATGCCATCCATCGTAGGAGGGGTATCGGCGAAAGAAGGCTCCGCGTTATGTCAGACCCTTGTCCATTGACGTTCGGCGCATCCCTGCGGTTGGATACCCTCAACCCTAAGAAAGGGCATCGAATGCGCCGCCTCTTCCTCGTTCCGATCGCGACCGTGCTGATCGCGACCATGCCGATCCCGGCGAGCGCGACCACGTCGACATCCTGCACGTTCGACAGCGGCAGCGCCACGGTGACCGCGACCGTTGGATCGGGGGCGAGCCCCACCCTGGAGCGCTCGGGCGAGACGATCACGTTCGATGGCTCGTCGTGCGGCACCGCCACCGTCACGAACACAGACGCCATAACGGTGTCCGCGCCCGACGTGGCCACGAGCGAGGGGCTCACGATCAGCATCGCCGGAGGCCAGTTTGCGCCGGGGAAGACACCTGAGGCTGACGGCAACGATGAGATCGAGATCACCATCAACCTCGCGGAAACCGAACCGCTTACCGTGCGAGGAAGCGACGGGCCTGACGACCTCGCGATGTCGGGCAAGTGGATCGACCTCACAGTCGGTCGGGTCGGAGAGTTCGAGGCGGTGCGCACTGTCATGACCGCCAACTCACCGTCGATCCTCATCGGCGCGGGCGGCGACGACCACCTCTGGACGGCGCAGAAGTACGAGTTCACGAGCTTCGCGCCGATATCCGACGTTCGCGGTGGTCCGGGCGATGACACGATCGAGCCGGCGATGTACGCGCCCTCGAGCTACGACGGAGGTTCCGGCACCGACACGATCCGCTACGCGGCCGCCAACGGAATCATCCTGCACGCCACGGCATCCGGATCCGGAACCGTGGATCGAGGCGGTGGCGGGATCGACGCGATCACGGATGTCGAGCACTTCGTGGGGAGCCCCTCAAACGACACGTTCTATGGCAGCCAGGACGGCGACTGGTTCGATGGCGGCAGGGGCAGCGACTGGTTCCTGCCGTGGGGCGGTGACGATCACGTATCCGGAGGGGACGAGTACGACACGATGACGGTCGGCGCGTCCACGAGGGCGGTGACGTTCGACCTGACTGCGAAGACCGCCATCGGCGAAGGCGCTGACACCTTCGATGGCGTCGAGATCTTGCAGGGGAGCCCGACAGACGACGTCTTCATGGGCGATCCGGAACTCGCAGGCGTGCTGGTGCTCGATGGAGAGGGCGGCACGGATCTCCTCGACCTCCGCACGGCCGAGAGCGGGCAGACCGTCTACACATCCGACATCGCGTACGGACCGGGTGCGCTTGTCGTGGTTGGGATCCCTCACATCATCGGTAGCCCATTCCGCGACAAGTTCAGCGTCTATCAGGTCGCGGTGGACGGCGGTAGCGTCCGATTCTCCGGACGCGGCGGCCACGACGTCTTGATCGGCGGCCCTCGCCGCGACGTGCTCGAGGGCGGGCCTGGCGACGACAAGCTCGACGGCAAGGGCGCGATCGACACGTGCACAGGTGGCCCGGGCACGGACTCACTGCTGCATTGCGAGCTCTAGCTACCGCACGAGGCGCCGGCGTTCGAGGGGCCAGTAGATCAACACGACCTTGGCCTTGAGCTGAGCGCGGCCGACAGGCCCGAACTGCCGTGAGTCGGTCGAAGACTGCGCGAAGTCGCCCTCGATCCAGAACTCGTCGGAACCCAAAGAACGCTCGCGCATCCGATCACCGGGCAACCCGACGAGTCGTTTCACGATCTCGTATCCGGGCCGGTGCGGGTGCTCGACCACGACCACGTCGTCGTGGTCGTAGTGCTCGGGAGACACCACCAGGACCCAGTCGTCGGGCAACAGCGTGGGCGCCATAGAGACCCCTTCGATCGCGACCCGCGCCGGCCGATAGCGGACAAAAGCGACTCCCACAGCAACGACGAGCGCCGCGGCCGCAGCGGTCCCCGAAACCGCTTTCCGACCTCGGCGGTAGGATTCGATCACGGACATGTCGTCCGTCGTCTCAGGTGGCGCCGGTTCCGGCGCCTCAGAAGGAGGGGGTTCCATGCTCAGTCGCATCCTCGCACCCCGTCGTACGGTCCATGCGCATTGCGACCTTCCGTGCGGTGTGTACGACCCGGCCCAGGCCCGGATCGAGGCCGAGTCGGTCAAGGCCTGCCAGGAGAAGTTCCAGGGCTCCGATGACGCCGAGTTCCGCGCACGGGCCGTGAGCATCAAGGAGGAGCGCTCGACGATGGTCAAGGAGCACCTGTGGGTGCTGTGGACCGACTACTTCAAGCCCGAACACCTCGAGAAGCACCCGAACCTGCACGAGCTGTTCTGGAACGCCACGAAGGAAGCCGGCGCCGCCAAGAAGTCGAATGACCCCGCGCAGGGTCAGAAGCTGCTCGACTCGATCGACGAGATCGCGAAGGTCTTCTGGGAGACCAAAAGCTAGCTCCGACCCGGACACGCGATGAGGGCGGGCCGCGAACGCGGCCCGCCCTCATCCGCGCCGTGCATCACATCATGCGCTGCAGATCGGCCGCCTCGAAGGCACGCATGGTCTGCGTACGGATGTTGCCGGCCGACGAGACCTGCGTCATGAACTTCGCCGCGGTCTCGTCGTCGGGGAACTCTGCGATGCCGACGATGTCGTACTGACCCATCGTCCACAACACCTCGATGGAACCCCCCATGTTGGCTGCGAGCTTCTGGGCATCTTCCGCCCGCTGCACGGTCTCGGCGGCGCTCTTGACGCCTTGATCCGTCCAGTTGATCAGGCTCACGTACTTCGCCATGATCCCTCCCTTCCGCGAACTCGTCACCCAACCATGCGCCAGTGTCGAGCTACGGTCAAATGCGGCGAAGGGCGGGGCCGTCGGGTCCCCGCCCTTCGCACGATGCGCCCCCTCGGCGCACGCTGCCAAGTCGTTGAAGAGGCCGGACGGCCGGGGCGGGTCTGGCGGCGCCCCGGCCGTGACCGGTCTCGGGACGAGCATCGGTCATGAGGGGGTCGCCGCACCACTGGTCGGAAGTCGGTACGTGTCCTGCAAAAGGCCGACATCACCCGGGACCGGTCGGCCTCCGCGTCGCTGCTACCGTGGGCGGCCGTGAAAGACATCGGTCTGGTCGGCGCCACCTTCTCGGGCAAGTCCACGTTGTTCAGGGCACTGACGCACGCAGGATCGCACGGAGGGCAGGCGAATATCGCCGTCGTGCCGGTCCCCGATCCGCGCCTCGCAGTCCTCACCGACCTCGAGCGCTCCAAGAAGACCGTCTCGGCCCAGGTGCGCTTCGTCGACGTGCCCGGCGGCATGTCCAGCGCCCAGTCGGTCGCCAAGCTCCGAGAGGTCGACGCCCTGGCGATCGTGATCCGGTGCTTCGGCGCGGACGCGACGCCCGCCGCGGAGCTCGAGGGGGTGCGTGCCGAGCTGCTGCTGGCGGACCTCGCCGTGATCGAGTCCGCGCTGCACAAGGCAGACAAGAAGGCGCGCGGCAAACCGGGTATCGAGGTCGAGGCGCTCACCGCGGCCAAGGCGGCTCTCGATGCGGAAACGCCGCTTCGTGATGCGAAGCTTGCCTCCGAACACGTCGCCGAGCTGCGAGGGATCGCTCCGCTCACGCTTAAGCCGGAGGTCGTGATCGCGAACCTCGAGGAGGGGACGACGGTCCCGGCCGGCCTCCCTCAGGCCGTCGGCGTCTACGCGGCGATCGAGGCCGAGGTCGCCGACATGGATCCTGAGGAAGCACGCGCCCTCCTGGAGGAGTTCGGGGTGACCGAGCCCGGGCTCGAGACCGTCATCGCGGCCTCCTACCGGGCCCTGGATCTGATCACGTTCCTGACCACCGGTGAGGATGAGACGCGGGCATGGGAGGTGCGCAGCGGCGCTACCGCTCCCGAGGCCGCCGGCGCGATCCACTCCGACCTGCAGCGCGGGTTCATCCGTTCGGACGTCGTCGGCTACGACGAGCTGGTGGCCGCCGGCTCGATGGATGCCGCCAAGGCCGCCGGCAAGATCCGCGTCGAGGGAAAGGACTACGTTGTGGCCGAGGGCGACATCCTCAACGTGCGCTTCGCCGTGTAGGTCGCACACTCGGCGATCCCCTGCCTCACGTTCACCGAACCATTTCGCTTGCCCAGTCACCAGGAAAACCTGTAGGTTTGACCGACCGTGGATACCTATCGGATCGGTGAGGCCGCGAAACTCCTCGGTGTGCGGGTCGAAACCCTCCGCCGCTGGGAACGGGAAGGGAAGCTCGCCGTTGAACGGACGTCCGGTGGGCAACGGGTCGTCCCGGAAGCCGAGGTGGCCCGGCTGCTGGCCGAGCGTCGTTCCGCCGCTCCCACGCCTGCGCGCACGAGCCGTCGCAACGCCTTCCCCGGCGTGATCACGAGCGTCACGCGGGACACGGTCTCGGCCCTCGTCGAGATCCAGGCCGGACCGCATCGCGTCGTCGCGTTGATCACGCGCGAGGCCGCGGACGAGCTACATCTGCAGGCGGGGATGGAGGCAACGGCCTCGGTGAAGGCGACCAGTGTGATGGTGGAGGTGCCGCAGCGATGAGGCGCTCGCTGTCGATGTTCGTCGGCCTGGTGGGCCTTGCGACCGCCTGCTCCTTTGGCGAACCGTCGTCGTCCCCGTCCACCACGCTCACCGTCTTCGCCGCATCCTCGCTGGCGGTCGCCTTCGACCAGATCGGACGGGACTTCGAGGCCGCCAACCCCGGCGTGCAGGTGGACTTCAACTTCGGGTCGTCGACCGACCTGGCCGCGCAGATCGCGAGTGAAGGAACCGCCGATGTCTTCGCATCGGCCAATCCGCTCGCGATGGACGCGGTCGCGACCGACCCGGGGGTGTCGGATCGCACCGACTTCGCGACCAATTCGCTGGTGATCATCACGCCGCCGGATAATCCGGCGCAGGTTCTCTCGCTCGACAACCTGACGAGTCCCCAGGTACAGATCGTGATCGGTGCCGAAGGGGTGCCGGTCGGCGACTACGCGAGGCAGATGCTGCGTGACGAGGGCATCGATCACGCCGTCTTGACGAACGTCGTGTCGAACGAGCCCGACGATGCCAGCGTCGTCGCGAGGGTCGTGCGCGGAGAGGCTGACGCCGGAATCGTCTACGTCTCCGATGCCCACGCTGCCGGGGCCTCGGTGATGACCGTCGCGATCCCGCCGGAAGTGAACGTCACGGCGACGTACCCGATCGCCATCGCGGCGAGCGCCCAGCAGGCCACCGTCGCCGCGACCTTCCTCGCGTGGGTGCGGGGTCCCGCGGGGCAGGCGGTGCTGCGCGCGCAGGGGTTCGGGCCACCTCCCGACGGCGGGTAGCAGCATGCGCCGGCGTCTTCCCATTGCGGTACTCGTACTCGCGTTGCTCGGCGGGGCCGTCGTCGTCGTCCCGGTCCTGGCGCTCGCGGCTCGTGTGCCGTGGGGCCGACTCCTGGACACGCTCACCGGCGAGGGGGCGAGCGCCGCGCTTCGCGTATCCCTCGAGGTGTCGGCGGCCGCCACCGTGTTGTCCGTCTTGCTCGGCGTGCCGCTCGCGTGGGTGCTCGCGCGCGCGCAGTTCCGCGGCCGATCGTTGGTGCGCGCCATGGTGGTGCTGCCGATCGTCCTGCCTCCGGTCGTGGCGGGTGTCGGCCTGCTGGCTGCCCTCGGCCGGCGCGGCTTGATCGGCGGCTGGCTCGATCGCGTCTTCGGCGTGCAGCTCACCTTCTCGACCGCGGGAGCGATCGTCGCGGCGACATTCGTGTCGATGCCGCTGGTCATCCTGGCCGCGGAGGCGGGTTTCCGCGGATTGGATCCCCGCTACGAACAGGCCGCCGCGGTCCTCGGGGCGAGCCCCGGGTACACCCTTCGACGCGTCGTGTTGCCGATGGCCGCGCCCCAGCTCGTTGCCGGCGCCGTCCTGGCATGGGCGCGCGCGCTCGGCGAGTTCGGCGCGACGATCACGTTCGCGGGCAACCTGCAGGGGCGCACGCAGACACTCTCGCTGCTGGTCTTTCAGCAGCTGCAGACCGATCCCGAGGGCGCGATCGCCCTGTCGCTCCTGCTCGTGGTGGTGTCGATCACCGTGCTCGTGACCCTGCGCAACCGATGGATCACCGGGGTTGGCTGATGCCGCTGCGTGCCGCGATCCGGGTTCGTCGAGGCGATCACGTCATCGACGTCGATCTGCATGTCGGCGACGACGAGACGATCGCTCTCCTCGGGCGCAACGGAGCCGGCAAGACCACCGTGCTCGAAGTACTCGCCGGGTTGCTCGCGGCGGACGGTGGGCATATCGAACTCGACGAACGCGCGATCCACGAACTGCCGCCCGAGCAACGAGGGGTCGGGCTGGCCCTGCAGGACGCGATGTTGTTCCCACGGATGAGCGTGCGGGAGAACGTGGCGTTTCCCATGCGGGCGCGGGGAGAGCCGGCACGAGACGCGCGCGGGCGGGCAACGCAACTGCTGAGGGCGCTCGCCCCGGCCGTGGACCCGGATGCCGATCCCGCGACGTTGTCGGGCGGTGAGCGCCAACGAGTCTCCCTCGCGCGCGCGCTCGCGGGCGCGCCCCGCCTGCTGTTGCTTGACGAGCCGCTCGCCGCCGTCGATGCGTCGGCGCGCCCGGCGCTGCGTGCCCTGCTTCGGGACACGCTCGCGGCGTTCGACGGGCCGAGCATCCTGGTCACGCACGACCCCGTAGAGGCGATGACGATCGCCGATCGGCTGGTCCTGCTCGAAGACGGCCACGTCACGCAGACCGGCACGCCCGCGGAGGTCCGCAACCACCCCGCAACCCGCTACGCGGCGGATCTGGTCGGTGTGAACCTGTTCGAGGGAGTGCTGGAGCCTGCGGAATCGGGTGCCGGCACGCTGCGAACGTCCCAGGGTGATATCACGGTCGCCTGGCCGGACGGGCTGCCGTTCGCGGTCACCCCCGGCGTACGCGCGACGCTGGGCCCGGCCGAGATCGCAGTGCACGCCGAGCGCCCCGAGGGCTCCCCTCGCAACGTGTTCCACGGAGTCGTGCAGGAGGTCGCGGCCGGAGCGTCCCGGGCGCGCGTCCGTCTCGACACCGCCCCGCCGCTGGTTGCCGAGATCACGTCCGGCTCGATCGACCGGATGCAGATCGCGGCCGGCCGGCCAGTATGGGCCTCCTTCAAAGCGGTGGAGGTCCGTCTCATGGTCCCCGGCAACGAGTCCGATACCCTGTAGACCGTGAAGACCGAGACCGAGCGTACGGCGCTCGCTTCCCCCGAGCCCGACGGCGAGGCCGGCCAGAAGCGTCGCAACCCTGTGATCCGCTTCCTGGGCGAGATGCCCGGTCTGATCCTGATGTCACTGTTGCTCGCGATCTTGATCAAGACGTTCCTCGTGCAGGCGTTCTACATCCCGAGCGGCTCGATGGAGAACACGCTCAAGGTCAACGACCGCGTCCTGGTCACGAAGGTCCCGTACTACTTCCACGATCCCGAGCGTGGCGACGTCATCGTCTTCGAGGACCCCGACCCGAACAAGCAGCCCAAGCGCAGCGCGATCGGCGGAGCGGTGCATTGGCTCTTTCAGGGGATCGGCTTCCAGAAGCCGGACAACGAGGACTTCATCAAGCGTGTGATCGGCCTGCCAGGCGACGAGGTCTTGGCCAAGAACGGCAAGGTGTTCGTCAACGGCGTCGCGATCAGCGAGCCGTACGCGAGGGGAACGACCACGGACTTCGACAAGGTGATCGTGCCCGACGGCATGTACTTCGTCCTCGGTGACAACCGGGGCAACTCGATGGACTCGCGCTTCGGGCTGGGCGTGGTCGCGGATCCCCAGAAGATGCCGGGTGTCGGTTTCATCCCGCGCGACAACGTCGTGGGCAAGGCGTTCGTCGTCGTGTGGCCCAGCAGCGACTGGTCCAGGCTCTAGTCGCCGCCGGCGCGCCAGCGCGTGCCGACGGGGCGCTCTTCCGGCACGAAGAACCTCGCGAAGGTCCAGGTCAGTGACGCGATCCCGATCGACGCGAGCCACACGGTCGGCGGCGGCGGATCCAGCGCGAAGAACGTCTGCGACGCTGGCACGACGAACGCGAGCACGGCGGCCACGCCCATCGACCACACGAGGATCAGCCGCCAGGCGTTGAGCGGCGCCGCGACGATCGACAACACGAGCAGACCCACCCACGTGAGCGTCATGACCGCGGTGGTCTGTGCCTGCAGGGTCGTCACGCCGGCCTCTCGGGTGGCCAGCGCGTAACCCAGGAACGTCGCCGTCGCCGCGAGGAAGCCCGTCGGGATCGTGAAACGCAGCACGCGCTCGACGAATCCCGGCCGGAACCGGCGGGCGCTCGGCGCGAGCGCGAGGAAGAACGACGGGATGCCGATCGTGAGCGCCCCGATCAACGTCAGATGCCGCGGCAGGAACGGGAAGACCATCCCGGCGACGCCGACGGCCAGCGACAGCAGCATCGCGTACACGGTCTTGGTGAGATACAGGTTCGACGTGCGCTCGATATTGCCGAGCACGCGGCGGCCCTCCGCGACGACACTTGGCAACGCGTCGAACGTCGAGTCCAGCAGGACCAGTTGTGCGACCGCCCTCGTCGCGTCCGCCCCCGTGCCCATCGCCACGCCGATATCCGCGTCCTTCAAGGCCAGGGCATCGTTGACACCGTCCCCGGTCATCGCCACGGTGTGGCCACCCGCCTGCAGCACGTGGATCATGGCCCGCTTCTGGTGCGGGGTCACCCGGCCGAACACGCTGTGCGCCTCGAGGACGCCAGCGAGCTTGACAGCATCGTCCTCGGGGAGCGAGCGGGCGTCGACGGGTTGCTCGGCGCCGGCGAGTCCGAGCGACGAGGCGATCGCGCCCACGGTCGTCGGATGGTCACCCGACAGCACCTTGACCTGCACCTGTTGCTCGGCGAAGTAGCGAAGCGTCGCCGCCGCGTCGGGACGTACCCGGTCGCCAAGCACGACGAGCGCCACCGGCTCCACCGCCCCCGGCGTATCGTCGGTCGGCAATCCGTGGGTTCGACCCAGCAGCAACACACGTCGCCCCAGGGCTGCCTGCTCGGCGACCTTGCGCTCGACGAGGGGGCGCTCGGCGCCGTCGCGCGCAAGCACATCCGGCGCCCCCACGATCCACACCCCGTGGCCGACGAACGACGCCGCGCTCCACTGCCTCGCCGAGGAGAACGCAACCGTGTCCTCCACGAGCCACCCGTGCGGCGGCTCCGGGAACGCGTCGGCGATCGCGCGCACGGTGGCGTTGGGCGCGGGGTCGGAGGCGGCGAGCGCCGCGAGCACCGGCGCAGGATCGAGCGCGTCGTCGAGTCGCTCGACCCGTTCGACCGACAGCCGTCCTTCGGTCAGCGTCCCGGTCTTGTCGATGCACAGCATGTCGACCCGTGCCAGACCCTCCACCGCAGCCAGCTCCTGCACGAGCACCCGCTGCCGGGCCAGCCGGACGGCGGCGACCGAGAACGCGAGGGACGTGAGCAGCACGAGGCCTTCGGGCACCATGGCGACCGTGCCGGCTACGGCGCCCGACAGCGCACTTCGCCAGTCGTCCTGGGCACGGAGTTGGCTCACGAACAACAACGCCGCCGTCGGCACGATCGCCCAGGTCACGTAGCGCAGGATGCGATCGATACCGGTGCGCAGCTCCGAGCGGGTGAGCGTGAACCGTCGGACGTCCTGTGCGAGGCGCGCCGCGTAGCCGGCTGCGCCGACCTCGGTCGCACGGAAGCGGCCCACGCCAGCAGCGACGAACGAGCCGCTCAGCACGGCATCGCCGGGCGACTTGTGGACGGGCTCGGACTCGCCGGTCAGGAGCGATTCGTCGACCTCGAGGCCGCCCTCGGCCACGATCTCGCCGTCGACGACTATCTGCGCGCCGGGCTCGAGCAACAGGATGTCGTCGCGGACGACCGCCGCCGGAGGGAGCTCGCGCGCCTCCCCGTCGCGAACCACCTGTGCCTTGGGCGCCGTCAACAGGGTGAGCCGATCGAGGGTGCGCTTGGCACGGAGCTCCTGCACGATGCCGATCAGGGCGTTGGCGACCAGCACCACGCCGAACAGTGCATCCTGGATAGGGCCGACCACGGCGATCAGCGCCAGCATGGCGCCCAGCAGCGCGTTGAAGCGCGTCAGGACGTTCGCTCGCACGATCTGGCCGACGGTGCGACTCGGCGGCGCGGCAACGCTGTTGCGCTCGCCGCGTGCCTCCCGCTCCGCGACCTCGGCGGAGCTCAGGCCCCGAGCGGGATCCGTCGCAACCCTTCCCACGGTCTCCACGCGGCCAGCCTACGCTGGCGGGCATGCCGACATGGCTGTGGGTCCTCCTCGTTGCCGCGACGATCTACGCGGGCGCAGTCGTCGCGTTGCTCATGTCCGGTCGCGGGGTCGCGGCCCGGGAGCTTGCGCTCCTCGTGCCGAACCTGCTCCTGTTGTTCAAAGACCTGCTGCGCGACCCGCGGGTGCCACGCGGTCCGAAGGTCGTGCTCGCGATCGGCATCGTGTGGCTCGCGTCCCCGATCGACCTGCTCCCGGAGTTCCTGCCCCTGATCGGTCCGCTCGATGACGCGGTGGTCGCGGCCCTCGTATTGCGACACCTCGTTCATCGCGCGGGCGTCGACATCGTGCGCGAACATTGGCGTGGCGAGGCGACGACGCTCGAGGCGATCCTTCGGGCTGCGCGTATCCGGGACGCGTGATCAGCGTCCGGCGGCCCACGCACGAAGAAGGTCGACCGCTTCGTCGTACGGGATCGGGCCACGCTCCATGCGCAGGTCCATGAGGTAGGTGAGCGCCTCACCCACCCGTGGTCCCGGCTCGAGCTCCAGCAGCTCCATCACCTGACGCCCGTCCAGCGGCGGCCGCAACGCCTCGAGGTTCTCTTCCTCGGCGAGGGCGGCGATCCGTTCCTCCAGCTCGTCCTGCAGGCGTGCGAACGTCTCGGCCTTGCGCTCGTTGCGCGTGGTGACGTCCGCACGCGTGAGCTGGTTCAGCTTGTCCAACAGCGGACCGGCGTCGCGCACATATCGACGAACGGCGGCATCCGTCCAGCCCTCGCCGTAGCCGTGGAAACGCAGGTGCAACTCGATCAGCGTGCACACATCGTCGATGACCGCGTTCGGATAACGCAGCTCGGTCATGCGGATCCGCGCCATGCGCGCGCCTTCCATCTCGTGATGATGGAAGGTGACGCCGTCGGGGGTGATCTTGCGCGTGGCCGGCTTGCCGATGTCGTGCAGCAGCGCCGCGAGCCGCAGCACGACATCGGGCTCGCACCGTTCGACCACCGCATAGGTATGGCGCAGCACGTCCTTGTGTCGGTGCACCGGGTCCTGCTCCAGCTGCAACGCGGACACCTCCGGCACAAACCGCTGGGCGAGGCCCATCTCCACCAGCAGTTGCAGGCCGGTTGGCGCACGGTCGGCGACGAGCAACTTGTCTAACTCCTCGCGGATACGCTCGGCGGACACGATCTCGAGCCGGTCCCCCAGCGCACGCATCGCCTCGATCACGCGCGGGGTCGGCGTCACGCCGAGCTGGGCCACGAATCGCGCCGCCCGGATCATGCGCAACGGGTCATCCGAGAACGACAGTTCGGGATCCAGCGGCGTGTCCAATACGCCCGCCGCCAAGGCCTTGAGTCCGCCGTAGGGATCCACGAACTCGCCATCGGGCAGCCGCAGAGCCATCGCGTTAATCGAGAAGTCGCGGCGCGACAGATCGACGAGCACGTCGTCGCCGAACGTTACCGCCGGTTTGCGATGCTCCTCGGCGTAGACCTCCTTGCGGAAGGTCGTGATCTCGATGCGATGGCCGTCCTTCACGGCGCCGACGGTGCCGAACTTCACGCCGACCAGGTATTGGCGATCCGCCCACGCACGCAGCACCCGCGTCGTGTCGCTCGGATGGGCCGAGGTGCAGAAGTCCCAATCCGGGAACGGCCTGCCGCGCACGATGTCGCGAACGCTGCCCCCCACGAGATACAGCTCGTGGCCGGCGTCGACGAAGCGAGCCCCCAGTTCCTTGGCGAGCGTCGGAACGTCGAGCACCGCGCCGGCAGGCGCCTGATCGGCCATGACGGGACGAGGATAGTCGCGGTCGGAGCCGGCTTGTCGCTAGAAGGGCAAGCCGGCCTTCTGGTCGTCGCTGAACGCCGAGCCACGGTCGAGCACGCCGGACAGCCGAAGATCGAAATCATGTGGACTCGACGCGGTGCGCCGGGCCTCATCCACCTCGACCTGCCCGTCGTTGACCAGCGTCACCAGAGCCTGGTCGAAGGACTGCATGCCGTAGAACGCGCCGTCGGCGATCACATCCACGATCGAGTCGGTCTGGTCGGGATCCACGATCCGATCGAACACTCGCCCGGTGTTCACCAGCACCTCGACCGCCGCGACCCGCCCCTTGCCGTCGGCTTTGGGTACGAGTCGCTGTGACACGATGCCGCGCAGCGCACCCGCGAACGACGTCCGTACTTCCTTCGCCTGCTGCGGCGGGAAGAGGTCGAGCACGCGGTTGATCGTCTCCATGCAGTCGATCGTGTGCAGCGTCGAGATCACCAGGTGGCCGGTCTCGGCCGCCTGGATCGCCGACAGCGCCGACTCGGCGTCACGGATCTCGCCCACGAAGATCACGTCCGGATCTTGGCGCACCACGCTTTTCAGGGCCGCCGCGTACGAATCCGTGTCGAGCCCGATCTCCCGCTGCTGAATGATCGACAGCTCGTCGTCGTGCACGACCTCGATCGGATCCTCGATCGTCACGATATGCGCGCGGCGGGCCCGGTTGATGTAGCCGATCATCGACGCGATCGTCGTCGTCTTGCCCGTTCCGGTCGGACCGGTGATCAGCACGAGTCCACGTGGGCTATCGGCGAGCGTTCGCATCACCTCGGGGAGCCGTAGCTCCTCGAAGGTCGGGATCTCCGAGCGCACGCGTCGGACCGCAAGACCGACCAGCCCCCGCTGACGGAAGACATTGATCCGGAACCGCCCGACGCCCTGCAGGGTGTAGCCGATGTCGGCTTCGCTGTGCGCGTCGAACTCCTTGCGCTTGTGCTCGCTCATGACGGCGGTCCCGAACGCGACCGTGTCCTGCGGAGTCAGCACCGGGAACGAGGCGGGCTCGAGATCGCCATCGATACGAAGGAACGGCACATTGCCGACCTTCAGATGCAGGTCGCTTGCCCCGCGCTCGACGGTATGGCGAAGAAGCTCGTCGATATTCATCCCGGCTCATATGTCGGCAGCGAGCGCTTCCAGCCTGAGCCCCGGCTAGTATCCGCACGTCATGGCGGGTGCGGAAGAGTCGGAGACGCCTGCGCCGCAGGGTGGCGAGGGCGATCGCAAGCCTGTGCGGCGACGCCGGCGGCGGCGGAAGCCTCGGGGAACCGGTCAGACCCGAACCCCGAGCGCCGGACAGGAACCGGAGGTCTCAAGCGCCGCCACAGATCCCCCGAGCTCGGGCGGAGCCCAGCCCACGAAGCCGGCCGGGGCCAAGCGCCGCCGCAGGCGCGGCGGGGCCAAGCGTGGCGGCGCGAAGCGCACGGCGGCCGCAGCAAGCTCGGTGAAGTCCGGCTCCAAAGGCGAGGCCGTGGCCAAGCCTCGCCGCGCACAGCCTGCTCGGGCGCGGGGTCCGAAGATCCCCACGACGCGCGAGGTATCCGCCGGCGGCGTCGTGTATCGGCGCACCGACGACGAGGGGATCGAAGTCGTCCTGGCGTCCCGCAGGACCCGCCGAGGGCAGCTGGCGTGGGGCCTCGCCAAGGGCGGCATCGAAACGGGCGAGTCCCGGGAGCAGGCCGCCATCCGCGAGGTTCGGGAGGAGACCGGGCTGACCGCGGACATCGAGGCGGACCTTGGCGACACCAAGTACATGTACGTGTGGGACGACATCCGGATCCGCAAGACCGTGCACTTCTTCTTGATGCGCCACACGGGAGGCGACGTCGACGACCGCGACGACGAGATGGAGGAGATCCGTTGGTTCCCGATGGAGCGAGCGATCAAGCGAGCCGCCTATCGCGGTGAGCGAGACATGCTCCTGAAGGCCTCGGAGCTGTTGCGGTGAACGCCGTTGACGCGCTCCAGGCCGTCGCGATCGGCGTGATCGCGGGGGTGTTGTCCGGATTGTTCGGCGTCGGCGGCGGGATCGTCATGACGCCCGGCATCGACTGGCTGCTTCCGGTGCGCCCGATCGTCGCCCTGGCCACCCCCCTGCCGGTCATCTTCCCCACGTCCATCACCGGCGCCGTGACCTACGGCAAGGCCGGCGAGGTCGACCGGCGAGCGGCGAGCTGGATGGCGGCCACGGGACTCGCGGGCGCGGTGGTCGGCGCGTACGCGACGGAGTGGGTCGACCCCTCACTGCTGCTGCTGGCGACCGCCGCGCTGCTCGGATGGCAATCGGTGGGCATCATCCGTGGTTCCGGCCGGCGTGCGACGACCGGCGCAGACGCGATGACGGCGGGCGCCGGGA